>JBJOER010000063.1:0-9059 GCA_046049215.1 Bacteroidota bacterium
CACTAAGCCTTGAAAAGATAGAATCCCACCTAAAGGAAATGGCTTACTTTTGGGGCTTGCATTTGGAGCGCTTGTCTCCTGATGCCCGGGTGGTGGAATTGGTAGACACGCAGGACTTAAAATCCTGTAGCCTTAAAAGCTGTACGGGTTCGACCCCCGTCCCGGGTACAACCTTTGATTTCGACGACAGAAATCATCCCAAACTAGTTCCGCTCAGTCTTTTTTGAGGAGGTTTGAACAAATCGGGAAGGCCATGAACATGAAACGGCCCGCCAAATGGCGGGCCGTTTTCAGTTAGGGTGTGTCCGGAGAAGATTACTTATCGAGGATCAACTTGGCGGCAAGGGGTGTTGTAGCACCTGATGCAACCGATCCGCGAGCGATGAGGGTATATATCCTTCCTGAACTGAAAGTGACATCATCCACTTTCAACGCAATTGCTCCGGGTGAACCGGCAACATTTACCACCACATCGTATTTGCCGGAAAGGAAAGGCTGGTAGTTTGAAGGTGCCATGAATGCAGCGTTTGCAAACACATTCTCTACCACTTTGAAATCCCAATTGTAGAAGTAATAGAATTTACCACTGTTCGCATCCACCGTTCCATCGGGTGAATCGACACTGCCGTTGATACGGGCTATTCCAAGATCCGTCAGCGGAGCAGGATAGATTACACCTTGATCAGCTCCGACGAAAGTTCCTCCGTTCAGGTTACTTGCGATGATGCGGTAAGTACCCGCTTGCATCGACCATCCGAGGTAGACTTTTTTCATCTCGCCCGACACGAAACTGACCGGGGCTGAGCTTTGAAGAATGTTTGTTCCTGCACTATCGTACAGGTTGATGTTCATCGAGGTGCCTGCAACCGACTTCACGGTAATGCTATCCAGCTTGATTGCCTGAGTGAGCGTAAAGGAGAGACCTCCGCCTTCCACTGAGAAATCCTTGTTGTCGTTGGCAGTCATTTCACGTCCGGTCTCCCAAAGCGAGATATCTACATTTGGGGCATCGGGTGACATGTGGAGGAAACGGATGTGGGAGTTGCCTGTGGAGGGTGTCGTGAGATCATCTTCCAGGATCAAATGAGCTGGATTACCCGACCCATCGACCGTGACAAATGTTGTATAAAATTTTCCATCCTCCACTGTTACGGGAGCAGAAAACAAATCTGTTGAATCCGACAGTTTAAACCACTCAAGGTTTTGAGCACCCAGTGGAACCGACAGGTAGGGACTGACAAAATCAAGGCTGGGGAGGTTGATTCCGATAAGGCTATCGGAGATGGATACATTGACCCTGCTCCCGAGGTCGTAGGCTTCATGCACGAATTTGATCCTGCCCGATTTTGGCAGCGCCACGGGGGCCGGATACTCATCCTTCTCGGCTTCTTTTTCACAGGAGGAGAAAATAAGCGCACCGGTAACCAGTGTTGTAGCCAGGAGCAAATGGAATTTCTTTGACATAGGGTTGGTTTTTTTGAATCTATGCTGTCAACAGACAAAGAAAACAAAAAAAACAAAAGACGTAGTTCATTGAAAAAACTTTGTGATGAAGGTGCAATCCACCCAAAAATGTAAACTTTTTAAAAGTTTGCCATTCAATATTTTACATCGAAATGAGTTGATAAATTTCTGAAATGACATAGCTCATTCCACTTGTTCCGTGCAATGAAAAAGCATCTGTAAAATGAGTCCGCTGAAATGACAATCTCGAATCTGAGTCTGAGCCAAACACTTTCAATGCATCAGCGCAGCCAAATGCTCTGGCGGAAATAAAAAAAGTCCCTTAAAAAGGGACTTGATTTTCGAGCGAAAGACGAGATTCGAACTCGCGACCCCGACCTTGGCAAGGTCGTGCTCTACCAACTGAGCTACTTTCGCAATGTGCCGCAAAAGTACGGCGAAATCGAATGCATATTCAAATTAGATGGCATTCATTTTCATTTTCTCCCTGGAAATCAACTTCTTAATTTCATTCAATTTCAACAAGGCCTCCACCGGAGTGAGCGTATCGATGTCTGTTCTGAGTATTTCCTCGCGGATTTGCTCCAGAACCGGATCATCCAGCTGGAAGAAACTCAACTGCAATTCCTCTTTGAGGCTGGAATGGCCCGAGGCGCTGACAAGTCCCGAATCGCTATGGGCTCGCTCCAGGGTTTCCAACATCTGCTGTGCCCGGTTGAGTACTTTGGCGGGCATTCCTGCCATCCGAGCCACATGGATACCAAAACTATGTTCGCTTCCGCCCGGAACCAGTTTCCTCAAAAACAGGATATGGTTACCGTCTTCTCGAATGGAAATGTTGAAATTGCGGATCCTGGGAAAACGCGAAGCCATCTCATTGAGCTCGTGATAATGGGTGGCGAAGAGGGTTTTAGGACGGTTTTGCGGATGCTCGTGAAGGTACTCGGCAATCGCCCAGGCGATAGAAATACCGTCGTAGGTACTGGTTCCTCTGCCGATCTCATCGAGCAGTACAAGGCTGCGGGATGAAATATTGTGCAGGATGGAGGCCGTTTCGTTCATCTCGACCATGAAAGTCGACTCTCCCTGAGAGAGGTTATCCGAGGCTCCCACACGGGTGAACACCTTGTCTACGATGCCAATGGAAGCGTGTTGTGCGGGAACAAAACAACCACATTGAGCCATCAAGACGATCAATGCGGTTTGTCTCAACACCGCCGATTTACCGGACATATTCGGACCGGTGATCATGATGACTTGTTGCTGTTCGGTGTCGAGGAACACGTCGTTGGGAACGTACGACTCTCCCAAGGGCAGCTGCTTTTCCAGAACGGGGTGACGACCTCCTACGATATTCAATACCGTACCTTCGTCCAGCTCGGGTTTGACATAACCGTTGCGAACAGAGACAGATGCAAAACTGCAATAGCAGTCCAATGCGGCAAGCTCTACGGCGTTCAGTTGCAAAGCAGGGATGTACGAAGACATGAACTCGAGCAGTTCCTGGTACAGGCGCTCCTCGATGCGAAGCATCTTTTCTTCTGCCCCGAGAATTTTCTCCTCATACACCTTCAACTCTTCTGTGATGTACCGCTCCGCATTGGCCAGGGTTTGCTTCCTGATCCATTCGGAGGGCACCTTCGACTTGTGTGAATTGGTGACTTCGATATAGTAACCGAAAACGGAATTGTAGGCGATTTTCAAGGAGGTGATACCGGTGCGCTCAGCCTCCTCCCTTTGAATGCGCAGAAGCACATCCTTTCCTTGGGTAGCCAGTGTCCTGATCTCATCAAGAGCAGTATCGTAGCCCTCACGGAAAACACCTCCTTTGGCCACCAATGCAGGAGGGTCATCGGATAAAGCCGATTCGAGTTTGTCAAGCAACGCAGTACAAGGTTGTAACCGATCTGAGAGTGCTTTGAACCCCTCTGATCCCACCTCGTTCAGGTGTGCTTTGATCTCCGGTATTTGTTGAAGCGACCGTTTAAGTTGTAAGGCCTCCCGGGGACCTAGTTTACGGATAGCAATTCTTGAAGCGATCCTTTCCGGATCTCCCAACCGCTGTAAGCACTGTTGCAATACTTCAAGTGTTTCTGCATTCCCGGTCAAGGCATCCACATTCTCCAAACGCTGACGTGCCACCGACAACTCTTTGAGTGGCATCAACAACCAACGACGCAACATCCGGCCACCCATCGGCGAAACGGTGGAATCGAGCACATTGAGCAGCGTTCTGGCGTTTTCGTGTGGAGAATTCACCAATTCAAGATTCCTGATGGTGAATCGATCCAACCAGACGTATCGGTCCTCCTCCATTCTGGAGAGCGAACCGATGTGAACCAAAGCTTCCTGTCGGGTTTGCTGCAGGTAGTGAAGTGCGGCACCGGCGGCTACGACTGCCGCGTCCATACCGTCCACTCCAAACCCTTTCAACGAACTGGTCTGAAAGTGTTTTGCCAGCAATTCACGGCAAAAGAGCGGTTGAAAAATCCATTCATCCAAAGAGTAGGTATTGAACCTGTTACCGAAGCGTTGCTCGAAGTCGGCTTTCGAGTTTCGGGGCACCAGGACTTCACTAGGCTGGAACGATTGGAGGAGCTTGTCGATGTAATCGGATTGCCCTTCGCCTACATAAAACTCCCCCGTGCTGGCATCGAGCAGGGCAAGTCCTGCGATTCCTTTGGGTGAGGACTGATACCATGCAGCCAGGAAATTATTCGCTTTTTGTTCAAGGATCTTGTCGCTGAACGTCACGCCGGGAGTCACCACCTCGGTCACACCGCGTTTAACAATCTTCTTTGTCGTTTTGGGATCCTCCAGCTGGTCACAGATGGCTACACGCAATCCGGCACGCACCAAACGGGGCAGGTAGCTTTCGAGGGAGTGGTGCGGAAAACCGGCCAGGTCCATATCGGCGGCGGCACCATTGCTTCGCTTGGTGAGCACGATGCCCAAAACCTGGGAAGCCCGGACGGCATCCTCATTGAATGTTTCGTAAAAATCGCCCACTCTGAACAGCAGCAGGGCGTCGGGGTATTTGGCCTTGATGCTATTGTATTGCTGCATCAGTGGCGTTTCCTCTTTCACGGTATCTTCGATCTTTGTGCTAAGATATCCATTCGCGTGCAGAAGCTAAGCAACCAAGAGCTGGGTCGCCCCGACCTGATTGCCTATCAACAGAAAAAGAAATTGAATTTCGTTTTAGTGCTCGACCAGGTCCGCAGCGCCCTCAATGTGGGATCGATCTTTCGCACAGCGGATGCATTTCTGGTTCAGCACCTGTACCTCTGCGGTATAACAGCCTGCCCTCCACACCGGGAGATTGAAAAGACGGCGCTTGGCGCAACGGCTTCTGTACCCTGGTCGAATCATGCCGATACACTTTCGTTGGTGATGGAACTTAAAAACAAGGGCTATGCGGTGTTCGCACTCGAGCAGGCCAAAGGAAGCATTTCACTTTCCGAATTCCCGGCTCAGCAAAAGCCCTTGGCCATCGTTCTGGGACACGAAATGGACGGAGTAAGCCAGGCCGTGATCGATGCCTGTGACGGATGCATCGAAATCATGCAAGAGGGCACCAAACATAGCTTGAACGTAGCGGTCTGCGCCGGAATCGTAACTTGGGAGGCCTTCCAAAGAATATGCAATCGCGAATGAAAACAACACCCGAGCGTGTCATCCTGGGTATCGACCCAGGCACTGTGGTGATGGGATACGGCGTGATCCGCATTCTGGGCAGCTCATGCGAACTGGTTACGGCTGGTGTTTTGAAACTTGACAAAACCGATCACCACCTCGACCGACTGAAGTTGATTTTTGAAACGGTTAGCGAGCTTATCGCCACCCATCACCCCGACGAATGTGCACTGGAAGAGCCGTTCTTTGGAAAGAACGTTCAATCGATGCTAAAGCTTGGGCGGGCACAGGGAGTGGCCATGGCAGCGGCATTGAACAAACAACTGCCGGTTTTCGGGTATTCTCCCCGCTTGATAAAGCAATCGATCACCGGTAAAGGTGGGGCCTCGAAAGAACAAGTAGCGGCCATGATCCAACGCATTCTGCACTTCGAGCAGAGCCCCAAATACCTGGATGCCACCGACGCAGTCGGAGTGGCACTTTGCCATTATTTTCAAACGGGCAATCCGCTCTTAGACCAAAACAGGACATCGAAAAAAATCGTCTCAAAAAGTCCCTCCGGTAAAAAATCGAAATCGGATTGGGGAGCCTTTGTCAGAGAGAACCCCGGCCGAACCACCTGATCATCCGCCCGGCATCCGGATGAAATGAAAACATCCTAAGCGCACAACTTCGGATCCACATGCGCTCTAATATGAGCACATGCAACAGAAAGCTCCTCCTGTGATAGGCTGAGTTTGGGCTGTGAAAAATTGATATCTCCGACATGCTGCATCGGCACAAGGTGAATGTGTGCATGTGGCACCTCAAGGCCAATCACGGCGACACCTATCCTTTTACAAGGGATTGCTTGACGGATTGCCGGAGACACACGCCTTGCAAAATCCCAGAGCTCCCGATAGGTTTCTGCATCCAGGTCGAAAATATAATCGACCTCCCTCTTCGGTATCACCAATACATGTCCGCGAACCAAAGGCATGATGTCCAGAAAGGCGAGGCAATGCTCGTTCTCTGCAACCTTGTGGCAAGGGATTTCACCCCTTACGATTTTGCTGAAGATCGTGGACATGAATTGTTGGATCAGGATGCGAGGGAAATCTCGAGAACTTCAAGTTTCATCATACCGCCCGGAGTCGTAATTTCAGCTACATCACCAACTTTCTTACCCAGCAGTCCTTTACCAATCGGAGATGTGACGGATATTTTCGCTGCTTTCAGATCGGCTTCGTTTTCGGCGACCAGGGTGTAGGTCATCTCCGCCTTGTTGGCCAGGTTACGCAGACGCACCTTGCACATTACGGAAACCTTGGAAGTATCCAGCTTGGATTCATCAATCAGTCGAGCTGTAGCCACCAATTCTTCGAGTTTCGAAATTTTGAGCTCCAACAAACCCTGGGCGTCCTTGGCTGCATCGTATTCGGCATTCTCGGAAAGATCCCCTTTGTCACGGGCTTCAGCAATTTGCCGAGAAATACCGGGGCGCTCTACATTCTTGAGGTGACTGAGTTCCTCATGAAGTCGGCGTAATCCTTCTTCGGTGAGGTATGTGATCTTGGACATGATGGGATAACTGGTTATGTATGCTTTAAAATCAGGAAGACCCCTCCTTCAGCAGGAGAGGTCTTCCGTGAAGGTCGTTCGTGATTGGATCAGAGATTGAATCGGGCACCAATGGTATGGCATCCGTCGAAGGTTTTGGTCGAGCGGTAACCGTAATCGATACCAAAGGTCCTATCGCTTTTCTTTCCAAGGGGCACCTGAACACTCAGGCCGCCGCTCAGACCGATCTGTGCAGAAATGGGATCATCGATGATGGCGTTCTTATCCTTTTTGTCGAAGGTATAGCCGCCACGCACCATGAACATATTCCTGAAACCATACTCAACAGCGAGACCGAACTGGTCACGAATGAAAGAGTTGGAAGTAAAGGATGCGGCAGGCGTCAACCGATGATCCTTGTTGATATCGATATTGTAGGATGCACCGATCGCCACGAGAGAAGGCATTTCAAAACGCTCGGCACGTTGTTGTTGCAACACATTGATGTTTGCCGTGGCATTGTCATTCCTGTAAGCCAAACCTTCTCCGTCGAACTTCATCGGAGTACCCACGTTCCGTAAGGCGATACCGAATTTCAGGTTGTCCTTGGCCTCATTGAATCCGGTGATATACTGAATACCGGCATCGATAACGAGACCTTGCGCCTTCATATCGTTAATCGATTCAGACACCATCTTGACAGAAAGTCCGCCGTAAATGCTATTGGAGAATTCCTTGGCATAACTGAAACCTACTGTCAGGAATTGTGGGGAATACGTTCCCAGGCCGCCATCAGGTTGGTCTACAGTCGTACGTTCGATCTCACCAAATCGCATGGATGATACGGTAAGCGCCATCGAACCGGACTCCCCTACTTTCTGCGCAACTCCGAATGCAGAAATCTTGATGTCGGATCCTTTTAGCCAATCGGTTTGCGAAAAGACAACTTCTGTGCCTTTATTCATTGCCAATCCGGCTACGTTCAGGCTGATGGCCTCGATTCCGCGGACAAGTGCGATGTTGTTCCCTCCCCAACCCGCTGTACGGGCCCAGGGATTGATCAACAGCTCGTTCGCACCGGCCTGACCGGCACGGTCTTCATTACCGGCATGCAAAGGTTGAATGGCAGTTGAAACGAGGACTGCTGCCGCAGTGATATGCAAGAGTATTTTTTTCATACGCTTTGTTTGTTGAGGTTGGTACCGGTAATGGGATTAGAAAGAATCAAGGTCAACAGGACGCATCACACCGAACCACTTCACGATTTTTTCGCCAAGTCGGCCTGCATCCACATGGATGATGTACACACCACTGGCAACTGTGACGCCGGCGGTATTCTTCAGATCCCAATCCTGCGTAGTGGCTATGTTGAAATCCTGTCCTTCAGAAACGGCCAGACCATCAGAAACATCTGTCGGGACATCGCGCTTGTATTGACGCACAAGCGTTCCGTTGATGGTATAAATGGAGACCGTACACTTGCTGGGCAGGTTAGTGATCCGAACACGGTTATCAAGCTGATCCTTGCGCGTACGTTCGTAAGCCGAGTATGCATAATAGGGATTCGGAACTACACGAATCAATTCCAGGGCTTCTGTACCAGCTTCCTTGTCATTGAATACCGCTTCTCCGGACTGAGGCACCTGAAACTCATAAAGAGGAGCACCGGCGTTGACGGCAGTTGCACCGATTGAGGTGAAGTCCTTGTAATCCTTGGTGACACGTAGTCGGATTTTCACATCGCTCTCAAGCAATTCATGGCCCGTGGCAAGCAAAGGAAGATTGGTCCAGATACAGTCTTTGTAAACATTACGCTTGGCCGCTGTATTGCCGATTGAAAGCAGGGAGTCGATGCGTTTTCCTGCGTCGTAGATCGGCACATCATTCACAGTGGTTCCATTCTTGTTGAAGATGTAAATGAAGTGCATACCACCCTGAGCAAGGCGACCATTGGCGTCGCGACCTGCATTTGATGTTGGATTCCACTTCATGTCCGTATTGTTTTCGTTCAGCAAGGCGGAGTTCTCACCGTACACGAGATTCAACCTTTCACCAGTTTCCAAGTTGATGGCATAACCGGGGAACCATCCCATTCCGGAAGCAGCGATATAATCGGCATCATTCGGATCGGTGGAAACTATTCCATCACCGGGATTGCCGTCTTTATCAACTGATGGCGATTTCCGCTTGTCGAATTTCTTTGCTGCATTCAGGGTGGGCATGGTGTCCTCACCCATTTCAACGACTACACAGCGGGTCCATTTACTCTTATCGCTTGTGATGACCACATCGACACTGGCCAGTGAATTGAACTTGATCAATCCATCAAGTGGAGCATTATTCAATTTCGGAGCACCTACATAGTTACGTGCTACAAGCTTGTAGGGAGCCCAAGTTCCCTCGAGTACACCTTCGTAAAC
>JBJOER010000064.1:0-3515 GCA_046049215.1 Bacteroidota bacterium
AGTACATGCACCCTCCCCCACTCCCAAGCGGCAATATCCTCTCCAAACTGAGCGGTCAACTCTCGAATGGTTAGGTCAAACGCTTTTTCAACTATTGAGGTACGAGACTCCACAACATCGAGTGTCTTGACGTCATTCCACCAAATGGAGGAGTCATTCTTGACAAATGGCAGGGTCGACGTCCTGATCGTATGTGTAGCCAGAAAACGGTTAAAATTCTCCTTACCCAGCTCATCCTCCATCGCCATTGAAAAGACATGAAACAACCATTTGTAATAAATGGTAGGCTCAACATCCCGTAATCCATGGTCACCATCCCATTGGCGAAGCCTTTCAATAGCGACGCCATGCAACTTTCCGGCGGATTCCGCAGCTGTCGAAATCAATCCTGTCAGAACTTCGGATACGCGCGGAGTTACAGGGGAAATAACATCTAGCTGGAAGCTACGAAGGTCATCAGCGGAAAGTCGTTTTTTTGAAGAAAAAAGCTGATCTATCCTGAGGGCACGATCTTCCGGCACATAGTATCCGGGTAGCAACGGCATACCTGCGAATGCGTCGGGCTGCTGATTGGCTGATGCCACGTAGCCGGAAGCGGGATTCTCATTCCTCGGATTGAAACTGAATGGAGCATGACCCGTGGGATGGTTGGCCGAATCACTGCCATCTGAAGCAACAACGGGATCTATTGCGTCAGGCCGTATCATGAATCTGCCTGCTGTCCACCAAGCGATGTTACCGGACGAATCGCCATAAAGGATGTTCAGTCCGGGAGAGGCGATAGAGCTTATGGCACTCCGGAACTGATTCATATCCGAAGAACGCGCCATGTTGTAAGTCGCCTGAAGCAGATTCATCGGAAATTTCAAATGGGTCCAGTACATTGAAACGGGACTGGATGTCACTTCTTTCCATTCCGGCATCACGTCCTGAACCAAAGGCCCGCGCCGGGTACTTCTGACGATGAAATCGACGGGAGCTCCACCCTTGACTTCGATTTTCTGAGAAGTTGTGTTTATAGAAAACGACTTTCCATTTTCAATGTATAAAAGAGTATCGGAAGCGTCGAGCTTCTCAACAAAAAAATCAAGGTCGTCATTTTCAAGTATGGTAAGACCCCAGGAAAGCGAACGATTATGTCCAAGTACTGCAAATGGAAAACCGGCAAGGTGATTGCCATAAAACTCGTATCCGGGATATACCATGTGCGCCTCGAACCACACCGAAGGTTGACCGAATGCAATATGAGTATCGTTGGAGAAAAGGACTTTACCAGACGCCGACCTGGAAGGCCCCACTACCCATGCATTGCTTCCGCTGAGTGCCGGCAGAGGAATCGTATTGAGAATATCGATGATGCTTTCGGAAGCTGTTAAGGAATCTGCATGAAGAACGGGTGCTTGGGTCGGATTTGCGATAGTACCGGGCACATGGGAAGAGCTCAGGTCCCCATAGTAATTTGCACCAAGCTTACCATTGATGTAACTCATCAACGGGTCGGTCCGGAATGCCATTGAAAAACTAAAGGCCATGTATTCGGCCGTCAGATACAGATCTATCGGTTCGAAGGGAGTCATCTCCATTCCAATGATGGCGAACTCAGGTGGAGCATTTCCCTCGGCGATGAATTGATTCACCCCTTTTATGTATGCTAAGGCAGCACGTTGGTAGGGCAATGAATCGGAAGACATGAATAAGTCAGCGGATTCACGGGCGTGTTCGGCGAGCCCAAGCGTGCGGAAGAAGGCATCGGTTTTTACCAGATCGGGACCCAGCAAGGCGGCAAGTTGACCTTTCGCCAAACGCCTGGTCATTTCCATTTGGAAGATACGATCACGGGCATGCACATACCCTAACGCCAGATAGGCGTCGGATTCACTAGAAGCATAGATATGAGGCACACCGAAATCGTCATAGAGCACATTCACTTCATCGGATGTACCTGCAACAAGGCTCAGGTGATCACCGGAAGGCTTTGAACTGTTCAACCAAATAAAAATCGAGGCAGCCAGGATGGCCAGCAAGGCCACCAGGACAACAAGGATGTTCCGAAACAAGCGCATGGGATTCGTAGCAAAAACTCAGTCCGCAGAACCTCAATACTCCATCTGAAAGGCACCACCAACAAACAACTTGTTCGTAATCAGGTGGTCTTCCGTTTGAATATTGATGAAATAAACACCTTGACCGAGACCCGACAGATCTATCAGGTGAGTGATACCGGATCCCGACTTCTGCAGGTTCATGGATTGAAGGACACGTCCGGCCATATCAGTCAGGGTTAACCGGAGTTCACCGGCGTAAGGGCCTGCAATACTGACCATAGTCGCTGACCCGGCCGGGTTCGGATAAACGCGAATAGTTTCCAGCTCAAGCGGATCGATATCGCCCTGGGGCGCACTGATCGTAAAATTGACATTGGAGATATCGAAAAATACATTTCCTGCGCCTTTAACCATTACGCGTGCCTTGATGGTGGAAACCGGCGGCACAGTCACAGTGGCCTGACCGTTGTTCGGCACACCGGTGGCGAGAACCTGAGGATAGGTAAAACCTCCATCGAGAGACAAGTAGATATCGACGGTGGACGTGTTGATGGGCGCGAGGTCGGTTCCGGAAACATTCCACGTAATAATTTCCTGACTTCCCTGAATCCAGGTGACCGCAGTGTTGGGAGAGGTCACCAGGAATGGAGCGCCGGTATTCACAGCTGTGAGTGTCACGAGTACATCCTCATAGGTGACACCGCCACCGACGACACGGTTATCCCTGGCCGTTAATCGGAAGGTTATCGACCGGTCATATGTCGGTAGGCGCTCGCCGGCGGATGAAGTGTTTGTAACGAGAGATGGAAGTTTCGGGAAAAAACGAACAGGAGAAAGGGTGGGATTGAAAGAACGGAAAAGAGGAGCATTACCACTTGGTGTGGTCGGGGAACCTGCCGGTCCGAGATCGAACTGCTCCCAGCAATACACTAGTGTATCTCCATCCGGATCGTTGGCCATACCCTCCAGCATGAATGCTGTAGAACAGGGAATCACATGATCTCCACCGGTTGATGTGATCACGGGAGGCGTGTTGCCTGTCGGAGTATTTACAGGACAAATGCTGCCTGTAGACAAGGTGACGTAATCAATGATCTCATCGAAACTGACCGTATGAAAATATGGGTCACTGAAATTCTGCGTGTTCTGCGGGGAGCACAAGCCTGCGTAGGCCATGATGGTTGTACCGCTTCCGGGTTCATAAGCGGTGGAGGGGTTGATATTTCCCGAGCAACCACCGGCGTTCCCGTTGAAAGTGTGATTTGCTCCAAATTGATGACCGATTTCATGCGCAACGTAATCAATATCGAACGGATCGCCCACGGGACTTCCCGAACCCGTTACACCCCGCGCTTTCTGAGAAGAACTGCAAATCACACCGAGACCGGCGATACCACCTCCACCCGTACTGAACACGTGGCCGATGTCGTAGTTGGAAGATCCGATGTAGGAGGTCATGGTAGTCTGATT
>JBJOER010000065.1:0-6435 GCA_046049215.1 Bacteroidota bacterium
AATACGTGATGGGATATGGAAAGACCATCGAAATTGAGGTGAAGGAGGGAACGGTGAGGGTTCGCGACTTCGGTCGGGGGATACCTCTTGGGAAGGTGGTTGAATGCGTAAGCAAGATCAATACGGGGGGGAAGTACGATTCCCAGGCCTTTCAGAAATCGGTTGGTTTGAATGGGGTCGGAACCAAGGCTGTGAATGCCTTGTCCGGTTACTTCAAAGTACAAAGCGTTCGTCAGGGCCGAACGACGTGGGCCGAGTTCAGCCGGGGTGAGCTTCAGAAACAGAAGCACGACCAGCCTTCGGACCTGTCCGATGGTACCGAAGTGACATTCGTACCGGACAGTGACATTTTTCTCGATTACGAGTTCCGCATGGACTACATCGAAACCATGATCAGGAACTATACCTATCTGAACGTAGGACTCAGGCTGATGCTAAACGGTCAGGAATTCCGGAGCGACAACGGACTTCTTGATTTGCTGAAGGCCAATATCAGCGACGAGGCACTTTATCCGGTTATTCACCTGCAGAGCAAGGACATTGAAATCGCATTCACCCATACCACCTCCTACGGTGAGGACTACTACAGTTTCGTGAATGGACAGCACACCACGCAGGGCGGAACCCATCTGGCTGCTTTCCGCGAGGCGGTCGTAAAGACTGCACGTGATTTTTACGGCAAAGACTTTGATCCGAGTGATGTCCGGACCTCCATCACTGCGGCCATCAGTATCCGCATCCAAGAGCCTGTTTTCGAATCACAGACCAAGACCAAACTAGGATCACAAAACACCTATCCCGGAGGACCCTCGTTGCGTAACTGGATCAACGAGTATGTTACTCAAAACCTTGATAATTTCCTTCATAAGCATCCTGAAACCGCCGAAGCCTGGAAGAAGAAGATCCTGCAAAGCGAAAGGGAAAGAAAGGAGATCGCAGGCATCAAGAAGCTGGCGAACGAGCGGGCCAAGAAAGCGAACCTGCACAACAAGAAACTTCGGGATTGCCGCGTGCACCTCACCGATCTGAAAAATCCGCAGCGCCTGGATACGACACTATTCATCACCGAGGGTGATTCCGCCTCCGGATCAATCACCATTGCGCGTGATGTGAACACCCAGGGGGTATTCAGCTTGAAGGGAAAGCCTTTGAATTGCTTCGGCCTGACCAAGAAAATCGTTTATGAGAACGAGGAGTTCAATCTGATGCAGAACGCCCTTGATATCGAAGATTCCATTGAGAGCCTTCGTTACAACCGCATCGTGATCGCCACAGATGCCGATGTGGATGGAATGCACATCCGGCTATTGCTGCTGACCTTCTTCCTGCAGTTCTTTCCGGATCTTGTGAAGAACGGACACGTCTTTATCCTGCAAACACCACTCTTCCGTGTGCGCAACAAAAAGGAGACAATTTACTGCTATAACGAAGGGGAAAAGCAGGTCGCCATGCAGAAACTAGGTGCGAAGCCCGAGGTGACCCGGTTCAAAGGACTGGGAGAGATCTCTCCCGACGAGTTCAAGGCGTTTATCGGACGTAAAATGCGTCTCGATCCGGTATCACTGACCGGTGAAACCTCTTTGCATGGATTGCTGGATTACTACATGGGTAAGAATACGCCCGACCGTCAGGAGTTCATCATCAAGAACCTGCGGATCGAAGAGGAGCTCGAGCCACTTCCTGAAACAACCGCAGTTGACGAAAACCAGTTGGCGGAAGCCTGATTCCGGTCGAATTCCGGAAGCACTCATTTTAAATGAACGTTAGTGTATGTCGAACGATAAGTTAACCCATGCCGGTCAAGGCGGACCTGCTGAACAACATGGCCAGGTGGCCACCATGTATGAAAACTGGTTCCTGGAATATGCTTCGTATGTGATCCTGGAACGTGCGGTTCCTTACCTCGACGATGGCCTGAAACCGGTTCAACGGCGAGTACTTCACTCCATGTGGGAACTCGAGGACGGGCGGTACAACAAAGTGGCGAACATCATCGGGCACACTATGAAATACCATCCTCATGGTGATGTGAGCATCGGTGATGCCCTGGTGCAAATGGGGCAGAAGGACTTATTGGTCGACACACAGGGGAACTGGGGCAACGTTTACACGGGTGACAGTGCCGCTGCGGCGCGTTATATCGAAGCCCGCCTTAGCAAATTCGCCCAGGATGTGGTTTTCAATCCGAAGACCAGCATCTGGCAAGCTTCCTACGATGGAAGGAACAAGGAGCCGGTGACCCTTCCGGTGAAGTTTCCTTTGCTGTTGGCTCACGGAGTGGAAGGCATTGCTGTCGGATTGGCCTGCAAGATCCTTCCACACAATTTCTGCGAACTCATCGAAGCCTCCATCGATGCAATACGGGGGAAGCAAGTCAACCTGGTGCCCGATTTTCACACCGGTGGCACGGCCGATTTCTCCAAATACAACGAAGGTCTTCGTGGAGGCAGGATCCGCGTCAGGGCGGTCATAGAGAAGGTCAGCAAGAAAATGCTTGCTATCCGTGAAATCCCTTTCGGAACGACGACATCCTCGCTCATTGATTCCATTCTTGCAGCGAACGACAAAGGGAAGATCAAGGTGAAGAAGGTGGAGGACAATACCGCAGCCAAGGTGGAGATCATCATCCACTTGCACCCCGATTCTTCGGAGGATGTGGACAAGACCATCGAAGCGCTTTACGCTTTCACAGACTGTGAAGTAAGCCTTTCCCCCAACTCCTGTGTGATAGTTGATGGTCGACCTGTTTTCCTGTCTGTGAACGAGATCCTGCGTCTGAGCGCCCTGAATACCCAGGAGCTGCTGCGCAGGGAGTTGCAAATTGAACTTTCCGAGTTGGAGGAGGCCTGGCATTTCAGTTCCCTGGAAAAGATCTTCATCGAAAAACGCATCTACCGAGATATTGAGGAATGCACCACGTGGGAGTCGGTCATCGAAACGATTCATCAGGGTTTGAAGCCGTACAAGAAGCGATTACTTCGTGAGATCACAGACGAAGATGTCGTCAGGTTGACTGAAATCAAGATCAAGCGCATTTCCAAGTTTGACGCCTTCAAAGCCGATGAGCACATCAAGGGGCTGGAGGAAAAGATCGGTGCGGTCAAACACGACCTGGATAACCTCAAGACCTACGCGGTCAATTACTTCAAGAATTTGCTGAAGAAGTACGGAAAAGGACGCGAACGGAAGACACAGATCGCCGAGTTTGAAGCCATTGTCGCATCAAAGGTGGTGATCAACAATGCCAAGCTTTACGTCAACCGTGCAGAGGGATTCGTTGGGCATGGATTGAAAAAAGACGAGTTCATCAGCGAGTGCTCCGACATAGACGATGTGATTGCGATCACTGCCGACGGAAAACTCACGGTGACAAGGATCCAGGACAAGGGTTATGTCGGAAAAGACATCCTTTATGTGACCATCTTCAGAAAAGACCTGGACGAGCAAACTGTGTACAACGTGATCTATCAGGATGGACCCAAAGGGGCTGTGATGATGAAGCGTTTCACGGTGGGTGGTGTCACACGCGATAAACCGTATGATCTTACCAAGGGCACTGCCGGCTCGAAAATTTTATTCCTCGGAATCAGCGGAGTACAAGATGGTCCCACCGTTATTGTGAAACTGAAACCGAAACCGAAAATGAGAAACCTGGAATCGATCATCCATTTCGGAAGTCAGCTGATCAAGGGTAGGGGAGTGCAGGGTAATGTGGTGACGAAATTCCCTATCCAACGTGTCGTGCAGGCTACCGATGCCGAGGTGATCCAGTTGCGTAAGAAACAACCTGAGTTGTTCCTGCCCCCCGGAAACGAGGACAAGTCGCAGCTGAAAATCGAACTGTGAGCACGGGCATGTCCGGTCTCTTACAAATCGGTTCAAAGATTAAGGTTGTGGAGGAATGATGAATGTTCATCCCCACTTGTCCATGGCACTTGAACTGATCGACCGGTACGATGGTTCATTGCCCTTTCATCTGTTTTTAAAAAAGTACTTCCAGCAGAACAGGCGCTGCGGATCCCGCGATAGGAAGCAGATCAGGCGCTTGTGCTTTGCCTGGTTGCGTTGTGGTCGTCTCCTCGATGGAATGGACCCTGTGCGGAGAATGCGATGGTCGCTTTATCTAGTGACCGATCAAAGGGATCCTTTTTACGGTAGGATCAACGGCGACAAGGATGGTTTCGATCCGGAACTCGATCCCGAAGATTCGCCCGATATCAAGTTGGCACGCGTCTTTCAACTTACGGGGAAAAGGCCGGAGGATGCTTTTCCACTTTGGTCCGAGGTCAGTGATCTTGTGGACTATAGCGCGCTTTTAAATACGCTATTCGTTCAGCCCAGGGTATGGTTAAGGGTCAGATCGGTGCACCGGACCGACGTCGAAGATGCACTGCGCGAGGCAGGGATCCCCTATGAATGGAATGCTGAAACCCCAAACGCCCTTTCCGTTTCTGCTGAATCCCCTCTCGATAAATTGCAGATTGCAGAAAAGGGGTGGGCGGAGGTCCAGGACCTGTCTTCACAAAGGACATTGTCGTATATGCATGTCCGTGATAATGAACACTGGTACGACGCCTGTGCCGCCTCCGGAGGAAAGGCCTTACTTCTTTTGGATGCTTTCCCCGATGTTCGTTTGACGGTTAGCGACAACCGTGCATCCATCCTGGTCAACCTTAAGGAAAGATTCAGGAGAAACCGACTGGACCCCCCGCCTTCATTTCTTTGCGACCTTATAAACGAAGACCCACAATTTCCTCCGGGTCAATTTCCCGATGCGATAATCGCAGATGTTCCTTGCAGCGGTTCGGGGACTTGGTCGAGGACACCCGAGCGACTGACATACTTTTCCAATGTGGAGTTGAACCATCATGTGGAGACTCAAAAATCCATCGCTCAACGACTGACCCGGCTGTTGCAGTCGGGTGGGAGACTCGTTTACATCACCTGCTCGGTGTATGCTTGTGAAAACGAACACCGGGTGAATGCGCTTTGCAATACGGAGGGGATGGAATTGCTTTCCATGGGGTATCTGCAAGGTTCCTCAGAAGGAGCTGACACGCTGTTTTGTGCAGAGTTGGTAAAAAGTGGATAGGGTAGGCAATTGCTCTTTAGAAAGGGTAACGCGCTAATGGAACCGTGTCCAGCGGCGCAAATTCACCGGCCAGGTACTTGTGGTATCCGATCACGGCGATCATACCGGCATTGTCCGTGCAGTACTCCATTGCCGGAATATAGACATCCCATCCCCTTTCTACTGCAATCCGGTAAAGACCATTTCTTAATCCGCTGTTGGCCGATACACCCCCCGCAAGCGCGATACGTCGGATACCTGTTCGATCGGCTGCCAAAGTGAGTTTATCCAGAAGGATATCCACTATTGTACTTTGCACGCTGGCGCAGAGGTCGGCAAGGTGATCTCCCGGAAAGTCAGGATGCTTGATGCGTTCCTTTTGCAGGAAGTACAAGACCGCCGTTTTCAGTCCGCTGAAACTGAAGTCGAGTTCTGGGGCATGGGGTTTTGGAAAACGGTAGGCTGCGGGGTTGCCTTGTGTAGCCCATTTGTCGATCAAGGGGCCTCCGGGGTAGGGAAGACCGATCATCTTGGCCACTTTGTCGAACGCCTCACCTGCGGCGTCGTCCTGGGTTTCCCCGATGATTTCCATGTGGAGAAACGACCGTACCACAACAAGTTGGGTGTGCCCACCCGATACGGTGAGGCATAGGAAAGGGAACTCCGGTGGATTTAACTGACCTTCTTCCCTTACTGCAAAGTTGGCGATGATATGGGCCTGCATGTGATTGACCTCGATGAGCGGTATGCCGAGTCCCAGCGACATCCCTTTCGAAAAGGATGTGCCCACAAGAAGACTCCCGATGAGCCCCGGACCTCGGGTGAAAGCCACCGCGCTGAGCTCCGATTTCGATACCTTTGCTTCTGATAGTGCGGCAGTTACGACCGGCAAAATGTGTTGTTGATGGGCTCGTGAGGCCAGCTCAGGAACAACTCCACCGTACCGGGCATGAATATCTTGTCCGGCGATGATATTGGAGAGGATGATTCCGTTCCTGCTGACGGCAGCCGAGGTGTCGTCGCAAGACGATTCAATGGCCAGGATGGTGATGTGCTGCCCGTTTGACATGAACAACAAAAATACGGACCCCGGGGATGACTGGAACGTTTCTTGAAGAATATACCTGATCCCTTAAACTGCACATCCATCCGAAGGTTAAGGAACATACTACTTGCGCTGGGTGCACTTCTGGTCGCACTTGTGATCGCTTTGACTCTGGTGGTCAAGGTCCCCGCTGTACAAACTTGGCTTGTTCATCAGGTGGCTTCCTGGCTTTCGGGGGAGTTGGGGGTACGTGTGGAGGTGAGTGCAGTTGCTATTCATCCGTTCAGTAGGGTTGTCCTCGAAGGCGTTTTTATCGAAG
>JBJOER010000066.1:0-3808 GCA_046049215.1 Bacteroidota bacterium
TTGGCATAGGATCCGATCGCCTTGGCCACTAGTTGAGACCGGAGGCTGGTGTCACCTGCCATCCGGAAGGCATCGAAGTAGCGGTAAGCGGCTTCGAGGTAGGTTTGTTCCGCCGGTGCAGCAATTGCCCTTCGTTCAAACCAGATCGCGGAGGCTGCAGCAATGCCGCTTTGATCCCAAAGAAGACCGATGTTACGCATGATTGCGGTATCGGCATCGTTGCCACCCTCTTTCAATTCCTTTTTTAACCTGTCGAGTGCTGTCTTGGTAGTCGAGTCAAGCGCGGACTCAGCAGAGGCTAGGAGCGCGTCTGCGTCAAATCCGGTCGAGTCCGTTTTTCCGACTACGGATGCAGGAGCAGCTTTATTGCCTTCGGGGTTGATTTGCGAAGGTGCGAAGTAGAGAACAGCAGAAAGCAGCAGGGTGCAGAAGATGAGCAAAGCTCGCAATGGCAATCCCCGCATCATGAATTACTGGGAGGGGTGGTTTTTTTTGTGGTGTGCATTCTTCACCCTTTCCGTAAAGGTTTTTGCAGGTTTGAATGCGGGGATGAAATGCTCCGGGATTTCGATGGAAGCGTTCTTGGTGATGATACGTCCGGTTTTTTTCGCACGTTTTTTCACGATGAAGCTGCCGAAACCGCGTAGGTAAACGTTTTCGTTATTGATCAGCGAGTTGCGGATCACCTTCATCATTGACTCGACGGCTTGCTGCACGGCAACCTTTTCGATGCCGGTTTTCGTCGAAATTTCGTTGACTAGTTCTGCTTTTGTCATGACTAGGGATGTTGATAAGATTCCCAAAAGGGGGAGGCAAAGATATGCTTTCTGGTTGAAATACAAAATATTAGTTCCTTAAATTTGATCCCCTTTCCAAATGGAAATCCCGGAGTTTTCGCCCGTATTACGTGCTTGGTTCAAAGCCTCTGCACGGGCTTTGCCCTGGCGGGAAACCAAAGATCCCTACAGGATTTGGCTGTCAGAGATAATTCTTCAGCAAACCCGTGTAGATCAAGGTATTGGATATTATTTACGTTTTGTGGAGGCCTTTCCAGATGTCCGGGCACTTGCAGAGGCCGACGACGACCATGTAATGCGGTTGTGGCAGGGCTTGGGATATTACTCGCGGGCCAGAAATTTACTGGCCGCGGCTCGGCAGGTAGCGGATTTTTATGGCGGGCAGTTTCCACAGGATTATGAAAGACTGCTTGAACTCAAAGGGGTAGGTGAATACACTGCTGCTGCCATCGCTTCCTTCGCCTTTGATTTACCCAATGCTGTAGTAGACGGAAATGTGTTCAGGTTCATCAGCCGGCTGTTTGGCGTTCGTACCCCCATCGACTCGGGCGAAGGCAAAAAGGAGTTCGCGGTATGGGCCGCTGGTTTGCTCGATAGAAATCATCCGGCTGAACACAATCAGGCCATGATGGAAATGGGTGCCACCGTTTGCAAACCGAAAAATCCGGCATGCACTGAATGTCCTTTTTCGTTGGCATGTCATGCCTATATCCAAGGAGAAATCGAACAATTGCCCGTCAAAGCAGGCAGGACCAGGGTTGAGGTTCGGTACCTGCAGTATTTTTTTGTGAGTGATGGTGAGTTCACCTGGATTCGGAAACGGATGGAGAAGGGGATCTGGCAAGACCTTTTTGAGTGGCCGGGAGTGGAGACGGTGGATGAAAAATCAACGCCCGTTCCACCGCATGAAATTCGTCTGGCATTGGAGCAAGGGCGTGCCGTAATCCGGGGAGTGCCCGTTCAGGCCAGGCACTTGCTTTCCCACAGAGACCTTCGAGTGCAAATTTGGAAAGTCCACTTCGAAGGTGAGCTCCCCGATTCAGCACTTTACAGGAAGGTCGAGCTCGATGACTTGAAAGACTTCGCCATGCCTCGCCTTTTCACCCGCTACCTGGAGCAGCACGGCTGATTTGGAAACCCGGGTTAATGGCGTCTGGCGGTCGTTTTGTGGTTCATTTTCACTGAACGATTCGATTTTGAAAAGTCGCACGGCTTGCTAACTTTGACTTCGGATATTTTTCGCGAAACCCTTCTTCCAGCCTAAACCTGAACCTAACCTAATCTATATCCCCATGTCAGGAGTAAACAAAGTGTTTCTGATCGGTAACCTTGGAAAAGATCCGGAGTACCGCCATATGGAAGGCGGAGTAATGGTTGCAAAATTCCCGCTTGCAACCACCGAGTATTTCAAGAATAAAGAGGGTCAGCGGCAGGACCAGACCGAATGGCACAATGTGGTTCTTTGGCGTGGCCTGGCCGAAGCTGCTGAAAAGCTCCAGCTTCGCAAAGGGCACATGGTCTTCATCGAAGGGAAATTGCGCACCCGCAGTTGGGAAAAAGACGGCATGAAGCGCTACGCCACCGAAATCATCGCCGAGAATATGACGATGCTAAGTAAACGTGACCAGGCAGGTGGCAACCAACAAAATGAACTTGGACAGTCAGAAGGTCAGCCGCCTCTGAATGATCTGGGTGGGGATCTTCCCTTTTGATCTGAACTGTTTTATCCCGATTCGGTGGCTCCCGGCAACCGTGGATTCAATTCGTTTTCGGACTTTTACGGACATGGTTCGTCCCCTGCTCCTTTCCTTGTGTATTCTCTTTCTCCAGTCCTGTGGAGAAGAGTCGTTTACTCCGCGCCCCCGGGGGTATTTCCGAATTGAACTTCCGCCATCAAGTTTCAGTTCCTTCGATCCCAAGGATTGTCCTTTCCGGTTTGACATTCCCTCTTATGCCATCCCGTTTCCGGATACCAATGGACTTGCTGAGCCCTGTTGGTGGTATCTGGTTATGCCAAAGTACAATGCGCAGCTCTACTTGACATACAAGCCCTTGAACGGGGATGTCGGTCGTTACCTGGACGATACTTACACGCTGGTTTACAAACACACTGCACGTGCGAGTTCAATCGACGAGCAGGTGATTTCTTTCCGGCCTGGTGTTGGAGGTGTGCTTTACTCGCTTGGAGGAGAGGCGGCGTCGGCCACCCA
Organism: Bacteroidota bacterium; assembly: GCA_046049215.1. GTDB lineage: Bacteria > Bacteroidota > Bacteroidia > AKYH767-A > OLB10 > JAJTFW01. Next base: position 3,008 of record JBJOER010000066.1, read on the forward strand.
GTTTTTCGTGACCGACAGCGTCAGGCATTTCCTTCGCGGCGCAGTTTATTTCAACGTGGTGCCTAACGCCGATTCTTTGGCTCCGGTACAGGACTATCTAAGGAAGGACTTGTTGACGATGCTGAAGAGTCTTGAATGGAAATGATTGGGCGGCTGCCTTTATTCATCCAATAAAGCGGATCACGGCATCCATCAGCTCGGCCGGACGGTCAACATGCACCCAGTGTCCCGCATCTTCAATACTGACCAATTGTGCATTCGGATAATGTTCCTTGATTTCTTCCCACCGCTCAGGGTCGAGATAGTCTGATTTTGCGCCTCGGACAAGTAAGATCGGTCGGGTCACCGGTGTCTCCGGCCAGACGGATTTGCCTACTTCGCGGATTTCACTGCTGAGTACCGGAAGATTGAATCGCCATTTGAATTTGTTCTCAGCCGTACGGTACAGATTTTTGAGTAGAAAATTGATAACGGAAGGCTCACCGATATGAATACGCATTCTTTCTTCAGCTTCTTTCCGGTTGGAAAGTGTGGCTGGATTTACGGCTTCCAAAGCTTGCAAAATGGCCGTATGCCGGAATCCGTATTCCCATGGTGCGATATCAATGCTGATGATTCTGGCGTCGATTTCCGGATGGTCTGCAGCCCATTTTAACACCGCTTTCCCACCCATGCTGTGTCCGATCAGAACCGGATCCGAAACACCTGTATCTTCCAGCAATTCCATGATGTCATCGGCCATACTCGCGTAATCGTGGGTGCCGGAATGGGGCGAGTGTCCATGGTTTCTGAGGTCGGCCG
>JBJOER010000067.1:0-4777 GCA_046049215.1 Bacteroidota bacterium
ACCAAAAAGTGCAAGGTAGTGCAGGAATCAGCAAATACGTTTAGGATTACATTGATTCAAGGGCTAAACCGGCAGATTCGCAGGATGTGTGAACATTTCGGATATGATGTCATTAAACTGGAACGGGTACGTATTATGAATATTGATTTGAAAGGCTTGCCGGTAGGAGATTGGAGAGATTTAACCGAAGGGGAAATAAAGGTCATTTATAGCTTGCTGGAAGAATCATCCGGTGTAGATGAGAAAAAAACAAAGCACAAACAGCCCGCTAAAAAAGGTAAACCCGAGACTCTCAAAACATCCGGCTCAAAAATATCGAAGCAAGGTCATTCATCCAATTTTAACCGGAGTACAAAAGGCAAACCCGCACGTCGATCAGGCAGGAGCTGACAACAGCCCAGTCACAAAGATTGTTTGACAAAAATAAAACCGCCCTGTAACACCGGTTTTGCCCAATCCGGGGATCTATGGTTCTTAAAGTCATCAAGTTGCTTCGAGATTCGTGTTTTGTGTGATAAATTCTAGTCTTGAATCCCGCGCAGTGAAAGGCCGCGGAGCGTTGTCGGGCCGTCTAAAAGACGATGTCTCAAAATTTAAACCGACGTTAAGAACCCTATTTTTGATGATTAATAAAACGGGGAAAGCAGAAAACCGAATAGAGTATGCAGATAAAATGACAAGCAATGAGTAAATTTATGATTGACATCCTTTTACAAGGAATTGACGATGAAACAAGAATTAAATTATTACCAAGGGAGCAAGAAATAATAAAAGAATGGGAAGATAATGGGACACTATTAGCCTCATATATAAAAGGCGATGTTGCTGGTATTTATTTGGTATTAATGGCTAATGACAAAGATGATGCAGACAAAAAACTTTCTACTTTGCCTTACTATCCATATATGAAAATAGAAATCATTGCACTAAGATAATAGACAAAATAAAGAGTATGATACCAGGCTATTAATCATTAATGCCTCCTTTACTCAAACTTGTTTCGGACGGGCAAGACCACAAATACAGATAATTGATTGAAAGTATGGCTATTGAATTTGAAGTAACAGACAAAGAAAGTAGGATTATTTATTTAGCAGTAAACAAGCCATTTTTGACAAAAGAGTTGGTTGGGCAAAGACTTATCCAATGCGCTTTAGCCATCTTGTGGGTGGAGGTCGCCAGGTGAACCTGTATGACGACAGCGAAGAGATCCTTCACCAGGTCATGGACAGTATCTGCCTGCGTTTCGGTCAACTGGTCTTGTAGAGGGCGGCGCGGTTCCGTATGTCGAGTTAGAGAAGCACAGTGGTATACCAGCTTTAAAGCATAAATTATAAACCCGATTATCAAGGTAGTAGAAGTGTTGGTTTATCTTTGGAACAATTGCTGGAACTTAAACTTTGTTCATTGTAAAGCATGAAACACATCCTCATCATTCTGTCCTTGCTGTTGCCTTCAGTGCAGGCTGCGATCGGTCAAGTATTCATCTCTCAAAGTAGTTCTGTTTCAGCCCATGACCATAATCCGACTTCGGGTTTGCGAAAGGCTGGTCCTGATGATATCGATCCCTCGAAGCCGTTGATGCTTGATCCGTCAAGCACTCCGATTTACTACGAGGATTGGACAAAAGTGACCCAGGCTGAATTCATGAAGGCCATGATGGGAAGTGAATTTGTTCCGGAACCTTATATCGATAGTGCAAAAGAAGTGCGGGCATTCGTCCTTCGAAAGGCTACGAATGATGAGAAAGCCCAAATGAAGGAAATGCAGGCCCGCATGATGGACTCGGATCAGGAGAAGAGTACCCTGATCGGAAAAGATGCAATTCCTTTCTCCGTTCGGGATATCCTTGGTAATTCGTACTCATCGAAAGAGCTCAAAGGAAAAATCATAGTTGTTAATTTCTGGTTCGTGGAATGCAAGCCCTGTGTGATGGAGATACCGGAGTTGAACGGTTTGGTCGACAAATACGCGGGAAAAGATGTGGTATTTCTTGGACTGGCGACCAACGATCAATCCAGGATCGAGTCCTTTTTAAAAACCCAGGCTTACAAGTACCATCTCATTCCCAGCAGCAGGGATGTCGCAGCTGCCTATGAAGTGATGTATTATCCAACCCATTTGATCATCGACAAAAATTCAAAGGTCGCCTACCATGTCACCGGACTTGGCCCAACCACCATCAGTGACCTTGATGCTACTATCGGCACTTTGTTGAAGCAATAGTCTCTAAAAACCGGCTGACACCGTTTTGAGTTGGCTAAGGGAAGTGTCCTATACATGATCTATTCGAACAGATTATTAGCAGTTTTTAAGACCTATTTATGCCGACTGTAGTATGTACAGCATGCGTACTGCAGATCAGTTGATCCTCTTTGATCTAACGGGTTTTCGCTGGCGAATGGAAGTCTTCGATGCGTTTATTCGGTGCAGACATTTGAACCCCCTGTCCCCATCCAGTAATCATATCGGGATTGAAAACCTATCTTCACCTGTATATGGAAACAGTAGCACCGGTACAGCAAGGCGAACGCGCCATCATCGTCGACATTGTCCGCGGTTTCGCGCTGACGGGAGTACTTTTCGCCAATATAACGGCCTACAGCGACCAGAATATGCCAGCCGCAATGCTGGCTGCAATGTCGTCACCGCTTGATGACTTCCTCGCTACGTTTGCAAAACTGTTTATCGAGTGGAAATTCATGACCATCTTTTCCATCCTTTTCGGTTATGGTTTTGGATTGATCCTTGCCAGTCTTGAAAAGAAGAACATCAACCCTGCCCCGTTTTTCGCCCGGCGCATGCTTTGGTTGTTCGTCTTCGGAATCATTCATGCGTTGATGTGGTGGGGCGACGTCCTCCATTTCTATGCCTTAACCGGCTTGATCCTGTTCGCCTGCAGGAAGCTGAAGACCCCACAGCTTCTGACAGCTTCCATCCTGTTCATGTTTATCATTCCTCCGGTCATCTCGTTTCTTTTCAGGGATCACACCAGTTTTTTCAATGACGACAACATGAAAACTTTGTATACTCATTACAAGTTTGGAAATCTTGGCGATGTTCTGGTCTATAATCTGCAACTCAACTACCGGGCATTTGTATTGACCGGACTCGATGTTCACGATATCTGCCTGACACTTGGGAGGTTCTTTTTCGGCTATTACTTGCTTCGTATCGGCCTATTTGATGGGATTGAAAACAAGAAATCCCTGTTTCGTAAATTCATGTTCATTGGTGCACCGGTAACAATTACTTATATGATTTTCCGATGGTACACGTTAAAGCCGGATTTCAGCATGAACCAATTTATCCTGGAGCCACTCCTGGGCATTGGTATCTTTTCCACTGCTTGTTTCTACGTCTGTACGCTTGTTTGGCTCTATCTACACCAGGGTTCGACCTGGGTGTTTCGGGCACTTCAGGCACTGGGTAAAATGACCCTATCCAACTACCTGCTGGTTTCTGTAGCCTCTATAACGCTATTTTATGGGATTGGCTTCGGGAAACTGGGCGAAACCCCCATGAGGATCGTGTGGATCTTTGCATGCTGCTGCTTGTTTGTAGAAGTAGTGTTCAGTACGTATTGGTTGAACAGGTTCCAGTACGGACCGATGGAGTGGGTGTGGAGGCAATTGACTTACAACAAGCGGATACGTTTGAAGAAATAGCATGGAGTTTTAAATCTTAAACGGAAAATTTATATCCGATTAATCGATTAATTTCACCTACGGCCAGCGAATTCAAACGTTCATGTACGGTTCCGACAGGTTAAATGAACTGAGAGGCAAATCCACTGAAGCGGTTTTGCGGTTCTTGTTCCTCTATTTCATTCTTACCATCGCCCCCTGGTATTGGTTTTATAAAGTACCGGGCATTTCTTGGCTGCTTGATCATTACAGTTCTTTTGAATCGGGGATGGTGGTGTTTTTCAATACGCATCTCCTGCACCTGCGGCCCGAATTGAATATGAACGGTGGCGGTAGTGGCGATACATCCTATTCCTGGGCGCTGTTTTTCCTGATCCTTGTCCTTGCAGCAACGGGCGCAATCGTATGGTCCACCATTCATCGCGACAGAAAGGATGGATATCCCTTTTTGGATTATTTACTTAGGAACATCGTCCGTTACCAGCTCGTCATTGCTGCTTTCACGTACGGTATCGACAAGTTGTTTCTGCTGCAAATGCCTTTTCCCGATTTGAACATGATGTCAACGAGGGTGGGCGACCTGCTGCCGATGCGACTATCATGGGTCTTCGTCGGCTCATCTCCCTCGTACCAATTTTGTTCAGGACTGGCGGAAGTGATGGCCGGCAGTTTACTCTTTTTCCGCAGGACCGTCACCCTTGGTGTTCTTTTGAGTTTCGGGGTGTTCTCACATGTTTTTCTGTTGAACATCAGCTACGACATCCCTGTGAAACTGTATTCCATGCAGTTGATGATTTGCAGCATCTACTTGTTGGCAATCGATTGGAGACGGTATGCGCAGTTTTTCTTTTCCAGCACAGCGAATCATGCCGCAACGCTGTACGAATTCAAATCCGACTCTAAGTTGCTGCACATCACCCGTTGGGGTTGGAAGAGCGTATTTATCCTGCTTTTTGTGGTGGGAGGAATGGTTGATTCATTTAACCTCTATAAATCCGATTCCTCGCAGAATCTACAGCCTTGGTCCGGATGCGGGGTGTATTCCATCACTCATCAAATTCAGAATGGAGATACCGTTACTGCAAATCCATCAGATCCGATGGCCTGGAAGGATCTGGTGTTTGATCCGA
>JBJOER010000068.1:0-2893 GCA_046049215.1 Bacteroidota bacterium
GGAAGCCGGGGCGGTTTAGAGGGATGCTGTGTAGCTTTACCGCCGGAAAACAGACCGATGAAAACCCTCCAGAATTACATCAACGGCTCACTTGTCCCCCCGGCGAGCGGACAGTATATCGACAACTACCAGCCGGCCACCGGAAAGGTGTACAGCCTGATCCCCGACAGCGACGAAAGGGATGTACAGCAGGCAGTGGAGGCAGCCCGGGCGGCATTTCCCGCCTGGAGTTCCATGCGGACGGAAGACAGGTCGGCTTTGCTCATCAAACTCAGCGAAAAGATCCAATCCAGGCTCGAAGAACTTGCGGTTGCCGAATCGGTCGACAACGGCAAACCCGTGTGGCTGGCCCGTACGGTCGATATTCCCCGGGCGGTTTCCAATTTTCACTTTTACGCGACGGCAGCGCTGCATACCTCCACCGAGGCCCATGCCATGGGTGACACCGCCATCAACTATACCTTGCGACAACCCATCGGCATCGCAGGATGCATCTCGCCCTGGAACCTCCCGCTGTATTTGTTCAGCTGGAAAATCGCTCCCGCATTGGCCTCCGGCAACTGCGTAGTGGCGAAGCCCAGCGAAATCACACCCATGACAGCTTATTTGCTTTCGGAGCTGGCCATCGAGGCGGGTATCCCTAAGGGCGTACTGAACATCGTTCACGGCTATGGACACAAGGTGGGCAAGGCCATCGTCAGCCACCCCGACATCCAGGCTGTGTCCTTCACAGGCGGCACCAAGACCGGCGAAGAGATCTCACGCATCGCCGCCCCCATGTTCAAGAAGATTTCGCTCGAATTGGGCGGTAAAAATCCCAATATCATCTTCGCCGACTGTGAATTCGACAAGGCGGTGAAGACCAGTGTACTTTCCTCCTTCTCCAACCAGGGCGAGATCTGCCTCTGCGGATCGCGCATCTTCATCGAACGGCCTCTTTACGAGAAATTCCGCGACGCCTTCATTTCAGAGGTGAAAAAGCTGAAAGTGGGTGATCCTGCCGATGACAGCAACCGCATGGGAGCCATCGTTTCGCAACCGCACATGGAAAAGATCCTCCACTACATCGGGCTGGCTCAGGAAGAGGGCGGCAAGATCCTGACGGGAGGCAAACGGATACATCCGGAAGGTGCATGCAAAGACGGCTACTTCATCGAACCGACGGTCATTGAAGGCCTATCTCACGACTGCCGCACCAACCAGGAAGAGATCTTCGGCCCGGTGGTGACACTTCAGCCCTTCGACACGGAAGAAGAGGTACTGGCCTGGGCCAACAGCACCAACTACGGTTTGGCTGCCACCGTTTGGACACAGCACCTCACCCGTGCACACCGCGTCGCTTCCAGGCTTCATAACGGCATCGTATGGGTGAACTGCTGGCTGCTGCGCGATTTAAGAACACCCTTCGGTGGTGTGAAAGCATCAGGCGTCGGTCGTGAAGGCGGATTCGAAGCATTGAATTTCTTCACCGAGGAAAAGAATGTGTGCATCAAGCTCTGACGCAGTCATTTTTTACTGATAAATACCTCTACAGAAAAAATCTTCCGGAATAATCGTGTCACTCGTGTTGGTCTGGGCTGTTCTAAATCCAACCATGGACTCTATTCCTATGTCTTGTGTTCATCGGATTTCACACTGAATTAGCTCAGCTCTCAGAAATTCGGACTAATTTCCACAAACCTGAACAGGACCCGATGGATTGCTGATCACTTCACATCCGTTGGAAGTAGTGGCTTTACAGTAGTAATAGTGAAGTCCTGTTGACTGTGTCGGAGGAAGATATGTTGTGCTTTGAGCGGATGGGATGATCGACCCTCCTGAATTGGAATTAACGGTGTTGCTGTACCACTGGAATGTAAATCCACTTCCTCCGCTTACGGCCACGGCATAGGCAGGCAGAGTGATGCCTTCAGTAGATTTTTGCGACATCGTACTTGGATGAGTGGTGAATAAGGGCTTATCAATTGTAAGAGTGATGATCTCTGTTTGACAGCCGCTAACGCTGGTATATGAACCGCTTTGCGTATACGTCGTACCATTGACCGACCAGATATAACTATCACATGCGGCTGCCGTGGTGTTGTTCGTTGAAGAAGGGATGATGGTCAAAGCCAGTATTTCCGTAGCGCAGCCGCTAACGCTGGTGTAGGAACCGCTCTGCGTGTATGTGGTGCCGTTCACCGACCAGGTATAGCTATCGCAGGCGGAGGTCGTGGTTGTGTTGGTGGAAGTCGCTGCTCCATCCGCAACTGTTGCTGTCGCAGTTGTGGTACACCCTCCCGTACCGGTTACAGTCACCGTGTATGTGCCCGCGGAAAGTCCGGTGATACTTGAAGTTGACTCTCCGTTACTCCACAGATAAGTGAAGGGGGAGCTTCCTGTTGCGCTGACCGATGCTGTACCATCGCTTCCACCCTGGCAGGTGACATTGGTGGAGCTCGACGTGGCCGAAACAGAACAAGTGGATGGAATGGAGATGGAACACGGTGTTCCTAGCGTCCGGTTACCGTTTGTTGCATTGAAATTAGTGGTTGTAGTGGCGGTATTCACAAAGGCAGTAAACCCTGACGTCGTTACCCAGGTGAAACCCACAGATTGTCCTGCGACAAAATTCGTATTGGTGATGGTCAGTCGGAACTTACCAACCGAAACGGTCGCGCCAGGCTGAATGGGGCAATTGACTGCAGCAGCTGAATTACCCAGTACGGTGGACGAGTGCGTTACCTGCATAAGGCGGGAAGATGCCGTATAAGCAACATTGTAGGTGGTTCCAAGTGTGGCGTACAACGGCGCAACAGAGGCGTCTGCAGATCCTGCGATGTATTGAAACGTGAACGTATTGGGGCCGGCCGGGACAATACCGGCTGCGTGGTTGATACGAATGGGTGAGGCT
>JBJOER010000069.1:0-3753 GCA_046049215.1 Bacteroidota bacterium
CGTGGACCATAAGTAAGTCGGATTACAAGTACCACCAAGGTTGAGCGCCCAGATGCCGTCAGCACGCGCGTAAATGATTCTGTTTCCTGCAGCATCAAAGGCTGTTGCCCCGTTGCCGCTAGGCGGAGGTGTGGTTCCGCTTACTTGAACCGGAAGGAAACCGTTATCAATACCAAGTCTGAAGCGAAGTATGTCCATTGTAAATGGAGTAAAAACACCATAGGTGCTTGTGGGTGCATTTCCTCCGATTAGATAAAACGTATTGTTCGAATGATCGAAGGCGAATGAACCCTCACGCAGGATAGAGGCGTTGTTTACCGGTAGTACATTCGTGAATTGGTAGGTGCTTAGATCGAGTTCCCAGATATCCCTTAACCAGCAGTAAACACCTACATCTGTCGGCCAGGGACTTCCCAGTGCGCAGGAGCTGGCGAATTGATTTCCATCGCAACTGCCCAGACCAGAGAAAATATAGTATTTGTTTCCGGAGGCATTTCTTGCAATTTGGGATCCTACACGTCTAGCGGGATTGCAATTGTTATTGTTAGGATAGGGGTTGATCCAACCGGAGCCGTTGTTTTCAAATATCCAGTTCTTGGTAGAGTAGAATCCATATCCGCCGAAATAACCAAACCTGTTCGAAACCGGATTCCAAAACTCATTGCATCCGTAGCTTTCCGCATCAAATGACCCACCGCCTATACTTTGCCAGGAGCCTCCTGTTACCGGTAATGCAAATACAGCGTCGCGCCCTACCCGGTTCGCCACGATCCGATTATTGGTGCCATCATAAGCATAGGAGTAGATCTCTGATGGACCTCCTGATGAAGAGAGCGTGTTCACCGTATTGTTGACCAGGTCAAATGCATACACTCTGTTGACAGATCCGTTGCGGAGTACTGAGAAGAGCTTCCTGGAGCCGGGATCAAATCCGGATTGGTCGAAATTGGTTTCGTTCCCATTGTAGGATGAACCGGGTATCAGTAACTCCCATGACAATCCACCCGAGGTGTTTGTTCCGCAAGTGGCTGTCGCGTTTAGATTCAAGGATGACCCAAGGCAAACGCTTGTGTCTGATTGCTGGATATTCAGGTTTAGTAAATCAAGATAAGTACTGTCGATACTGGAGCAGTTGCCGTTGGTTACACTGCAGGTGTACCATCCACTACCTGTAACACTGATACTTTGCGTGGTCGCTCCCGTATTCCAGTTGTAGGCGGAGTATCCAGTTCCAGCATCCAGTGTGGCCAATGCTCCACATATGGAAAGGGTGTCCTGGCCGAACAACTGTCCGCCGGTGTTTGCTACTGTGATGGTGATACTATCGGTGCAGGAGGTGCCTCCGGAACTGATGGTGCCTGTGTAGGTGGTAGTTTGGACAGGATTGACGGTTATGGATGCCGTGGTGGCTCCCGTCGACCAGAGGTAGGATAGCGATGAAGTGGCGCCTCCGGTGGTGTTCCAGAGCCAGCTTGCATCGCCGGTCATGCTTCCTCCGCCGATTGACGCACCGTTAGCGGCAGAACCTGAAGACAAGTAGCCATTGCCGAACGGTTCAATGCAATAAGCGTAATCTTCTCCCGCTCCGCCGGCTGTTTGGATGTTCTGCTGGTTGGCCGATAAGTCATAGGATGCGAAAAGGATGTCGTTTAGCCCCAAGTTGCCTCCGCTGTAATACCCGCAGGCTCGCACTTCACTGCCCCGGCAGGCAATGTCCATTAAAGCTGTGCCAGCGTTTGCACTTTGCTGCAAGGTGTTCAGGGCGAGGGCTTGACCGGCAGGACTGTACTTAACCACGAACCCACGATTTCCAGTGGATGCAGGACCGGTGAGGTTTCCACCGCTGGTCGAATAGAAGGTTGGCGCTGCTCCGCTGTAAAATCCGCTCACCCATACATCGCCGTTAGCATCAATATCAATGCCTGTTCCCCCGGTGAGTGCATCCACACCGTTTCCGGCATTGCCGAAGGTGGTGCCCCAAAGCGTGGCGCCATTGGGAGCAAGTTTCAACAGATATCCTAGTCCGATGCCCGGATTGAAGAGCGTTGATACGTTGTTGAGCCCGTCGTATACCTGAGCAGCCGTACCGCTGTTCCACGAACGGAAATTGCTGGTGACGTAAATGTTTCCAACTGCATCGGTGGTGATGTCGCCCGCAGACGCATCGCGGTTGTAAATGCGCGCAGCCCATTGCACCGCTCCGCTGCTGTTGAACTTGGCGACTACGCCAGTGCCATAGTTGATGCCAAATGAGGATATGTTCAATGAGTTCGTCGTTCCGAAAATGGTTCCGGCAAAGGAAGATGGGCAACATCCGTTAAAGCCTGCTGTAACAATGGGGTCTCCAAATGGATCCACTGTTACCGCGTTCATCCCGTCGTTGCTGCCTCCGCGCAGGGTGGCTCCCCACAAAATAGCGCCGGTCGGACTGACCTTTACCAGGAATCCGTCGCGGTGTCCGGAATTGGTGGCTACTGTATACGGTGCGGTGAAACTGGTTCCTCCTGTTCCGTAGATGGTGCAGGTTTGGTTGTAACTGCCGGCTACATACAAATTACCGTTAGCATCGGTGGCTATTCCATTTCCGTAATCACCGCCGATGGCTTCAGAAGATGCGGTGGATCCCCCGCGAATGGCCCATTGCTGGTTGCCGCAGCTGTCATACTTGACGACGAAAAAATCCTGACCACCGATACTGTTGAGGGTAGTGTTGCCGAGTGAGACATAGCCGGTATAGGCTCACGAATGGTAGATGTTTTTCTGGTTGTCGCTGGTGACGGACGAAACGAGGTAATTTTGATTGCCGGCTGTCTTCAGCGCCGGGTTGAAGCAAGAGGTTCCGGCTACGGGATTGCCCTGGGCTTGTAATGTGAGTGAAGTTCCCGCGCAGACCGAGGTGTCATTTTGCAGTATGGAACCCAGGCTGCAGCCGGTGCTTTGTGAAGTGTAAAGGTTTTGGATTTCGGCAGGGGACAAGGCGCGGTTCCAGATGCCGATGTCGTCAAGTTTTCCGAGGAGATACTGGTCAGTCCCGGTCAAATCTGCACCAAACAAATGCGTACCTGCATAATTCTGTAGTGGTAGCACATTGGCTGAAGCGCTTAAAGTGCCGTTTATATAAGTGCTTATGACGCCATTTTGATAAACTAAAACATGGTGAATCCAATTTGAATACTGAATGGATGTGGTTAATGGGATTTCCGTGTATGTGTCAATACCTGAGAAAGTCGCATAGTGCAAAATGCCATTTTTATAATAAATATCCCAAAACGAATCAAAGGCATCAATAATTGGAATAATAGATGTGTTTTGGTTGTCAATATTTGCCCAAAATGATGAAGTGAAAGAACTGTAAAGCGATCTATTTGATGAAATGTAATCATTAATTCCATCGAAGGAATATGCTGAGTTGGTGTTACCAAATCGATCGGATGTCAAAATGGCCCCATTCACCACCCCATTATTCCCATTCCCACTCTCATCATTCGCATTCCCATTAAAAGGCCACCAGCCTACCAGGCCGTTAGTGGGGACGTAGGAGGGGATGTTTTGTGCCGATAGGTTGTTTTGGCTAACAGTTAGAAAAATTGCAAGTAAGGCAATAAGATTTCTGGTGATTGATTTTGTGAAGGGTGCAGGGTTCATGGCTTGAGGACTTTGAAAGGGCTAAATCAGATGGTTTGTTTGATTAAAAGTTTTTTGAAATTGTAAAATAATGAACTGTTGTGACAACAGATGACAATCACCCTGCAA
>JBJOER010000070.1:0-10818 GCA_046049215.1 Bacteroidota bacterium
GGTCCATTCTACAAATCGGCTTACCTCGTGGTCGTTATTTCCTTTCAACACCACCATGTTCACCTTTACCCGAAATCCTTCATCCAACAACATGCTGATGTTATTCATCACCACATTGAACTGATCTCTTTCGGTAATGATCCTGAAGGCATCTGCTTCAAGTGAATCAAGACTGATGTTCACTGAGCGTAAGCCGGAGGCCTTCAGATCGTCGATGTGGCGATGGACCAGCGAGGCATTGGTTGTGATGGTGAGTTTTACGGGCAATGCGGAAAGACGAAGCAGGATGGCTCCCGCATCGGATCGTACCAGGGGCTCGCCCCCGGTCACTCTGATTTTGTTTACACCGAGGCGATGAAAGACCGAAGCAAGCTCGAAAATCTCGTCCGGCGACATTTGGTTTTTACTGAAGTGGTAATGCTCGCCAAAGATGTGACCGGGCATGCAGTAAGCACAACGAAAATTGCATTGATCGGTGATCGAAATGCGCAGGTAATCGTGCACTCTTTGAAAAGTATCGGTCAGCATCCCTGTCTCCTCGTCTTGTTTCTTCAAATATACTCAAGTCAGCACAGCGCCGGAATCGACCGAGGCAGGTCGTTTGTGCTTCCAGCGCCGGTGGCTCCACAGCCAATGCTGAGGTTCGAGCCGGATATCCTGCTCCAATTGCCGGGTATGCACCTCTGTCACTTTTCCGTGCGGCTCGGAAGAGGGGTTTTCGAAAAGCACCCTGAACTCGGTCTCGTAATATCCACGCCTGGTCTTGTGAATGCATCCATAAACCACCACGTGATTGTATCGGTTTGCATAAGCCTCTGTGCCGAAAAGCACTGCAGTATCCTGGTGCAGGAATTCCATCCAGTACGCTTTGGCAGCCTTACCTGGCGACTGATCAGCTCCGAATATGGTCAGTACAGGCTCGTTGATATACCTCTCGAAAGTGGCCTTCACATCGAAAATGGACACCATCTCCAAGCCGAATTTCCCGCGTGTCTGCCTCATTTTGCTGTCGAAAAACCGGTTGCTCAACGGCTTGTAAATAGCAATGGGATGGTGTTTGACGGCCCGTGCAATTCCAACCGCGAAAAGTTCCCAGTTATTCAAGTGTCCGCCAACCAGCACCACACTTCGGCCCTCGTCGAAGAACCGGTTAATGACCTCCGGATTTCGAAAATGCATCCGCTGATCGACCTGGTCTGCCTTAATGGTGAAAACCTTGATGCTCTCTACGATCAGATCGCACAGGTGTCGGTAGAATTCACGGACGATAGCCTCTTGTTCAGTCGGTGAATGGTCGGGAAAAGAGTTGCGGATATTTCCGCGGACTACCTTTTTTCGGTACGGTAAAATGCGATAGAAAAGAAAGAACAGCAGATCGGATAGACCATAAAGAACCCGGTAAGGCAATGCGGAAACCGGAAGCAGGATCAAATAATAGAAGAAGGCAGCAAGGAACGTGTTCATGGTCAATGGTCCCGCAAAGGTCGTTTTTTTGATAAACACCGGGATTTGAGCCGGAATCAGGGATACCTGGCGCATGGGTTATCTTTGAAGCACTATGAAAACCAATTCGTGTTTCAGCCGGGAACTGGCTTCTGTACTCATTTTCATTTTTTCGGCATTGTGTGGCACAATCGCATTCGGCCAATCGGCCGACGACATATACAGAAGATTGCGGAAGCTGGAGGTGACCACTACCGTACTGTACGTAGCTGCCCATCCCGATGATGAAAACACCCGGCTGATCACCTGGATGTCGCGCGAGATGGGTTTCCGAACAGCGTATGTATCCCTCACGCGCGGCGAGGGAGGCCAAAACCTGATCGGCCCTGAACTTGGACCGGAATTGGGGTTGATCCGTACCCAGGAATTGATCGCGGCAAGGAAAATTGACGGGGGGGAGCAATTCTTCACACGTGCAGCCGATTTCGGGTATTCCAAAACATCGGAGGAAACCCTGAACAAATGGAACAAAAAGGAAGTTCTTGATGATCTGGTGAGCGTGATCCGTTTGATCCGACCCGACGTCATCATCTGCAGATTTCCTCCAGACACCCGTGCAGGTCACGGTCATCATGCATCAAGCGCTATTCTTGCCAAGGAGGCTTTTGAATGCTCCTCCGATAGCACCTGCTTCCCTCCCTCAGCTGTGAAATACGGTGTCTGGAAACCTCGTGCGCTCTACTGGAACACGTACCGATTCGGAAGCAACAACACCATCAAGGACGATCAGCCCCACGTTGAAGCCGGAGGATTCGATCCGGTGGCCGGGTTTAGTAACGGTGAAATCGCTGCCAGGAGTCGTTCTCAGCACAAAAGCCAGGGCTTCGGTGTCGCTCTACAACGGGGCACCCTTACCGAGTATTTTAGTCCCGTAGCCGGTGATACGACTCATCCGACTCCATTCGATGGTCTCCCTTCAAAATGGTCTACGTTAAAGGATGGGAACAAAATCCTTTCTACCATTCAGGCATGCATGAACCGCTTCGACTTCAGGGATCCGGCGCGAACCATTCCACAATTGCTTGAGCTGCGCCATTTGCTCCTGGATGTAGAAAATATTCCATGGATTCCATCAAAGTTAGCCGAAGTCGAAAACCTAATAGCAGATTGTGCAGGTTTATGGCTGTCGGCTTATAGCTACTCCGACCGGGTAGCCGCAAGTGACACCCTTCACATCCAGCTGCAGGCCATCCTCAGGAATCATCCGGGTGCACTGATCGACATTCAACCCGAACGACCGGGCGATTCAGTTCAGACACTTGAATTGAAAAAGCAGATCGTTTCTTCTGCGGCATTGATTCGAACTGCACCCTCATCCATCACACAGCCTTCTTGGCTCGACAATCCACCCCCCAATGGCAACTCTGTTGAGTCCTCTATTCTACCGTGGCCAACCCCAGCGATCGAGATCCCGGTTGTTCTCAAAATAAATAATCAACGGATTCTTTACAGTGTACCGGTTGAGCACAAATCAACCGATCCTGTGAAAGGAGAGCTCGTTAATCCGCTGATCGTCACTCCGAGATTTACGGGTCAGCTTTCTGCAGGTCTCTCTGTTTTCCCTTCTGTTGGCGAGCGAAAGTTCAAATTGAAGCTAACCCATCATGGAAACACCCCGGAATCCATCCGGCTGCGGATCAAGGAGATGCCAGACTCCTCCTGGAGTGTTTCTTTTCGTGACACAGTGATTCATTTCACTGAACGAGGCGAAGAAAAAGAAATGCTTTTCAGCGCTGGACCGCATCGGTTAGGCGACCACTCTTTTGACATCGGTTTCAACTATAGCCTTACCGCTGACCCAACAGCTGCATACGAACTGCTTTCCATTCGCGAATTAACCTACGATCACATACCGAAAATCACCACGTTTCCAAAAACTGAACTCCAATGCCGTTCGGTCCGGATTGCCGGAACCGGTTCGAAACGGATCCTCTTCATCAAAGGTGCCGGCGACGGGATCCCTCCGATCCTGCGTCAACTGGGTTGGTCCGTCACCGAGGTATCCTCCAACGAATTGGATACGCTGAATCTGAACACATACGATGCCGTTTTGACCGGGATACGGGCTTTCAATACGGACAAGGGTCTTGCTTCAATGCATAAAAAGCTGATGACTTATGTACAAAACGGAGGACGCATGGTTGTTCAATACAACACTAATTCCAATCTGCATCCCGGTAAAATCATGGCACCTTTTCCATTCTCCATCACCAGGAACCGTACGACAGAGGAAGATGCTGAGGTCAAATTCACCGATCCTGAACATCCGATCTTCAATAAACCCAATCCAATCACAAAGGATGATTTCAGGAACTGGGTGCAGGAACGCGGCTTGTATTATGCCGGATCCCTCGATAGCGCATATACTGACCTGATACTCATGAATGACAAAGGAGAAGATCCGATCGGGGGAAGTCTTATCCAATGTGAATACGGCAAAGGACGTTTTGTTTATACCGGTCTGGCTTTCTTCAGACAGCTACCGGCAGGCAATCCGGGAGCACTGAGGCTATTTGTCAACCTGCTAAGCGAATAAAATCCGACACCGAGTGATCATGCGAATTATCAGAAATCACCTTCAGCCCTACTTGCCGCTTATCCTCTTCCTGGTGTTTCAAATCCTGTTCTACACCTGGTTCAGCAACTATTTCCAATGAGTTCCATTGACTGGGTTGTTCTCCTTTTAACGTTAGCCGTAGTCATCCTTTATGGTGTCTACAAAAGCCGCGGACAGCGAGACCTGGAGTCCTACTTCCTGAGCAACCGGTCCATGCCCTGGTACCTGGTACTCTTCGGCATCATGGGCACTCAGGCAAGCGCCATCACTTTCCTGTCGGCACCGGGACAGGCTTATACGGACGGCATGCGCTTCGTGCAATACTACTTCGGTTTGCCCATAGCCATGATCGTTATCGGCCTCTTTTTTCTGCCTGCATTTCAGGCGCAGAAGATCTACACCGCCTATGAATTACTGGAGCGCCGTTTCGATAAAAAAACCAGGCTGCTGACCTCTTTCCTTTTCCTGCTTCAGCGGGGATTATCCACAGGCATCAGTATCTACGCCCCGGCACTGATCCTTTCGTCGCTATTGGGATGGAATATTCAGCTCACGAATCTTCTCATGGGGGGATTGTTGATCATTTACACGGTAAGCGGTGGAGCCAAAGCCATCGCCTTTACCCAGACCCAGCAATTGCTCATCATTTTCAGCGCCATGTTCCTCGCCGGATTCATGGCCGTTCGACTACTGCCCGATGGATACTCCTTCCTTGATGCTCTTCATCTTGCTGGGGCTTCCGGCAAACTCAACGTGATCACCACCGGCTTCAAGGAGGAAGGATTCGATTGGAAAGACAAATACAATCTGTTCAGTGGAATCATCGGCGGGTTTTTCCTGGCGCTCTCTTATTTCGGCACTGACCAGTCACAGGTTGGCCGTTACCTTACTGCTTCCAGCGAGAAAGAAAGCAGATTGGGTCTGATCATGAACGGTTTTGTAAAGATCCCCATGCAGTTTTTGATCTTGCTCTGCGGGGCATTGGTTTTCAGCTTTCATCTCTTCTTCAATGCTCCGGTGTATTTCAACCAATCGCTCCTCGAAAAAGCGAAAACCGGAACCTACAAAAACGAAATTGAAAAAGTGGAGAGTTCATTCCATGAACAAAGCCGTATCAAGGAAGAAACCTCACGCGCCTACCTTCAGGCACGGAATACCGAGAATGAAACCGCTGCTGTTGCTGCCAAGGCCGAATTGAGTCGCCTGACCCGTGCGAGTGATTCCCTTCGAAAAGAAGCCGCGGTTCTCGTCAAAAAGTCGGTTCCCGGCAGCGACAGCAGCGACACGAACTACATCTTCCTTCACTTCGTGGTACATCACCTTCCGAAGGGATTGGTCGGACTGCTTATCGCCATCATCTTCCTGGCGGCCTGGGGTTCCATAGCAGCCGCTTTGAATTCACTGGCATCCACCTGCCTCATCGACTGGCATCACCGCTTACGCCCAAAAGACCGTGAGGACCATCACAACCTGAAATTATCCAGACTTTACACCCTTGGGTGGGGAATTTTCTCAATCGCAGTGGCCATGCTGGCCGGTCAAATGGGCTCATTGATCGAAGCGGTGAACGTGCTTGGATCACTTTTCTACGGTACCATTCTGGGCATTTTTGTGGTAGCCCTGTTTTTCAAACAGATCAAAGGAACCGCCGTTTTCATTGCCGCATTGGCCACGGAAGTCCTCGTAAGCTTTGTATTTATTACGGATGTTGTATCGTTTTTAT
This sequence comes from Bacteroidota bacterium, assembly GCA_046049215.1. GTDB lineage: Bacteria > Bacteroidota > Bacteroidia > AKYH767-A > OLB10 > JAJTFW01. The sequence goes on from JBJOER010000070.1 coordinate 5,784, forward strand.
GGCTTAATCTGATCGGCTGTGCAGGCGTCATCTTCATTTCTCTGCTTATCCAGTCCTACAAAAACAGTTTGCAAGGTCATAGACCAGCTCTCTAAAAACAGTATAAATAGAAAAACGGGCACCGAAAATTTTTCGAAACCCGTTTCAAGAGGTTGGTTTTGACCGCTGATTATTTCAGTGAGTCGATCAATTTCTGATTGAGGTTGACATAGTGATCATCCCCGTCTTCTTTTGCAAGCGCCATGGATTTAGTGGCGGTTTCAACGGCCTCCTTTTTCATGCCGAGCTTGGCCTGGCAGTTGGCCTTCTGATGGATGGTCCAGTAAGCACTTGGATTGTTACCGATGGCCTTGTCAAACCACTCCAGTGCAAGTTTCAGGTCTTTACCATTTTCGAGGTAGTAGTTTGCAGCAGCTGAGTACGGACGGTTATCGTTGATCACCATTCGCTGAATGTCCTTCATGATTCGGGCATCGATTTCTGTCTGGATCGGAAGCTGAACCAGGGTTCTGTCCCACATCAACTGCAGCATGCAGGAAGTGGACTTCATGTCGGCGAATTGGATCGTAAAGGTTTCAACCGCAGAGCTGAGCGCGATCGGCTTGACTTCCACCCGTGCAGCATCGTCCTCCTGCTTATAGCTTTCGGGGCCGGTGGTAGTGGTACTCTTACTGATGATGATCGTCCAGCTATCCTTGCCGGGTATTGTCAAGAGACCATACTTTCCTGGCACCAGACGTGAACCACCGACCTGCACCGTGTCACCGAAGGTGATCGTAGTCGCGGAGTTGGCTCCGGTGCGCCATACTTTGCCAAAGGGAACGATATCACCGAAAATTACACGGGATTTCACACTCGGACGCGAATAGGACAATTCGATGTTGGAAAGCGCGAAATCCTGCTTGATGGTTTGCGAAGGCGATGGTGCAGGCACCTTCAGGCTTTGAGCAGAGGATGAACCCGCAAGTGAAGCACAAAGCAGGGTTAAAATGAGGCTTTTTTTCATGGTTTTGAGGAATTAGATTGTTAGAACACCGACCAAAACCCATTGTTCAGGCCGGGGCACAAAAATCCTCTTTTTTTCAAGACGAAATGTGTTTCATGCAGGCTTTCAATTCACGGAAAACCTAAATTCGCTGACCATGACCCTGAAGAGATCTCCCTTCAACCTGGCCGTTCTTGCAGCAGGACTGGGCTTTTTTATTGACGCCTTCGACCTGTTTCTGTTCAATATCTACCGGATCCCGAGTCTGAAAGAATTGGGATTGGACGGCCAGGAACTGACCCGTACAGGTGAGCAATTGCTGGCCATCCAGATGGCCGGCATGATCACCGGAGGAATTTTAACAGGAATCATCGGTGATAAGAAGGGGCGGGTCGCAGTCCTTTTCGGATCCATTCTACTCTATTCGCTCTGTAACATCTTCAATGCCTTCGTCCAGGATGTGGAATCCTATGCCGTCATCCGGTTCCTGGCAGGAGTCGGACTTGCCGGAGAGCTGGGAGCAGGTATAGCGCTGGTCAGCGAAAGTATGACTATCGAACACCGGGGATATGGAACGATCCTCGTCGCCAGTCTTGGGGCCGCAGGCGCCGTAAGTGCCGGATTGATCGGGAATATCATTCCCTGGCGGACTGCTTTTTTCATTGCCGGATGTGCCGGATTGCTGCTACTGCTGCTGAGGGTAAAATCGATGGAATCCGCAATGTTCAAACAGAAGGTACTGGAGCCGGATGAAAGGCGCGGCTCTTTCCGTCTTTTGTTTTCCAATCGCACTCGAACCCTCACTTACCTTGCCTGTATTTTGACCGGAGTCCCGATCTGGTATAGCGTGGGGCTGCTCATCACACTTTCACCGGAAATCGCCCGATTGAAAAACATAGCCGGACTTGAATTGGGCACTTGTTTTATCCTTTTTCAGACAGGCATCCTTCTCGGTGACCTTTCCAGCGGAATAGTAAGTCAATTGTTGAAATCGAGAAAAAAAGTACTCATCGGCTACATGTGTTTCGCCCTGGTGGCAACCGTGGTTCACTTTGGTTTGATCTATTCCGGAGTGGGACTCAACCTCACATCCCTTTTGATGGGCATCGGCTGCGGCTACCTCTCTGTATTCGTGACTTCAACCGCCGAGCATTTTGGAACAAACATGCGGGTGCTTGTCACATCTACTGTCACCAATTTCATGCGCGGTGCCGTAACCATTTTAATACCCTTCCACATCTGGATTGAATCCCAATTCGACACCGGACTTGTGGAAAGCCTGGCCATCACCGGAACGCTGGTTTGGTTTGCTGCTTTGATTTCAGTCTTTTACCTTCCTGAGACCTTCGGCAAAAACCTCGACTACGTTGAACGCTAAACGTGCTTTTCCGGATGAGTTCCTTCAGCGGATGAAATTGCATCTCGGTGATGAATTTGAAGATTTCATCGCCGCTTTGTCAAGTCCTTCCCCGACCTCGATCCGACTGCATCCCCAAAAAGGGAACGCTTATTTTTCAATTGATTCGTTAGCGAATGTCCCCTGGTGTGAGCATGGCAGGTATCTGCCTGAACGCCCTTCATTCACTTTCGACCCGCTTTTTCATGCAGGTGGTTATTACGTACAGGAAGCGGGATCCATGCTTATCGACCAGTTGGTAAGACAAGCATTGAATGGTATCGACGATCCACTCGTATTGGATCTCTGCGCCGCACCAGGCGGAAAGTCCACGCACATCTTATCCATCCTCGACGGACGTGGCACTTTGGTTAGCAATGAGATCAATTCATCCCGAAACCGCATCCTGCAGCAGAACATATCCAAATGGGGATATGCTAACGCTGTTGTATTACAAAACGAACCAGCAGAAATTATGCACTCCGGATTGCTTTACGATCTGATCGTAGCAGACGTTCCATGCAGTGGAGAGGGTCTGTTTCGAAAGGATCCGGACGCCTGTTTGGAATGGAATCCGGGCTCCCCTGACGCTTGTTCAAGGAGACAGAAAAAGATCCTTGAAGATATTGTTCCCGCCTTGAAGCCCGGAGGATTTCTGCTCTACTCCACCTGCACGTATTCACCGGTTGAAAACGATGAGCAAATTGAAAAACTGATTGATCGTTTCGGTTTAAAAGTTGTTCTACCTGAAGTTCCAGATGGTATCCGGCGTACACGAAGTGGATGGCAGGCTTTTCCGCATCTGGTGAAATCAGAAGGATTTTGGTGCACGCTTTTAAGAAAACCGGTTGACCAGCATATTGAACCATCCCGCAAGATGGAAAACAAGAAATTCGAATTACTTAAAAATCAAAAATCCCCGGCTTTGGAATACCTGAAGCAAAATGATGTTTTCGTCACTATTGAACTGAAAGGATACACATGGATAATTCCTGAGCACATTCATCATATTGTAGGCGGTCTTGAAAGAACTTGTCGAATACAAAGGGCCGGACTAAAAGCGGGTGAAATGAAAGGCAAGTCATTCATTCCGGATATCGATATTGCCTTATCGGTTAACTCTTCAAGTTTCGTCCATGTATTGAATACCGATAAGGAACAAGCCATCCGATTTCTGCAAGGCGAATCCATGATTTACAACAGCAAAGAAGTACATGAAATCGTTTTGGTCAAACACCAGGGATTAGCACTCGGATGGATAAAAAATAGTGGTAAACATTGGTCCAATCATTATCCGAAAGAATGGCGCATACGTTCCAGGCAAATTCCTACACTTTAATTTAGATGGATATAGCTTAACAAGACTTGAAATCAACCTCGATGATTTGGATCTACAATGGTTTAATCCGAGTCAGATTTTTTCAAGGGAATGAATGTACCCATGCAATTTTAACTGAATCGTCATGTAGTTTTCGTATACTTGCAATAGTTAGTAGGTACGCGCCAAAATCATGTCGAAAACAACCAAGAGCTCAAGAAACTGGTTACTCACCATTGTCGCCTGTCTGATCACCGCACTGGCTTCCTTTGCACTCAGCGATTACTGCCATAAGCATACTGGTAAATCGGAAAACCAACAAGTCAAACGCAGCCAGTCACATATCCATTCTCTTCGTATTCAGGATTACAGGTTCACGAAACCCTTATTGATGGCTGAACTTGACACCGAGGACGGCGATCTTTCAGCGATCAAGAGTGAAGTTTTTTCCCAGATCAACCGGGCGAAATCGACCGGACAACTTTCTGATGCCGGAGTGTATTTGAAAGATCTTCAAAACGGGGATTGGTTCACCATAAACCCCGACGGCACTTTTGACCCCGGTAGTATCATGAAGCTACCCATTCTCATCGCTCACCTCAAGCAGGAGGAGATGACACCAGGTCATCTGATGAGGCAATACCGTCTGGGTTCACCGATGACGGGAATGCCTTCTCAAACGATCAAAGGCAAAACAATCGAGATCGGAAAGGCCTACACCGTGCGGGAGTTGCTCCGCTTCATGATCGTTGAGTCGGACAATCAAGCCAATGCGCTATTGAACCAGGCTGTCAATGCGACACTTGTTCAAAAAATCTTCTCCGACCTGGGAATCCCTGAACCATCTCCACAGCAAAACCAGGTGTTCCTGAAGGTTACTGATGTCAGCAAATTCATGCGGTTGCTTTACAATTCCACCTACTTACGCAATGACCTGTCGGAATTCGCTCTTGTATTGCTCAGTGAAACTCAATTCAAAGATGGTATTCGGGCCGTTGCTCCTGCCAATACTCCGATTTGCAGCAAGTTCGGTGAACGAGGTCAGCTTGGTACCGATGTATATGAGATCCACGAGACATCGATCGTTTATTCCGAAAACAGGCCTTTTTTATTTACATTGATGACCAGAGGTAACAACAAGGAACAACAGGAATCTGTCATCCAGTCCATTTCTGCTGAGGTCATGCGGCTTATGCAGGGTGCCATTTAATCTGAAATCCGAAAAACCGTTACCAAACCGTTTCCAGATCGGCTTTGTTTATCTTTGCAGGACCAATCCATTAAATCGATGGTTTACGGCTTCTTGCCAATTTCCATCCTTTTAAACAAATCGATA
>JBJOER010000071.1:0-7719 GCA_046049215.1 Bacteroidota bacterium
CGGTGAGAAACCTTCAGTGATGCCCACTATGTTCAAGTACCTTTCTTTTGCATCGGCCCTGTTCCTGATCTCCATCAGCTCAAGCGCTCAACAAACCAATCTGCTCGGACAGATCAACACCATCACTACAGCAGTTCCTTTTATCATGATCTCTCCGGACGCACGAGCGGGAGGCATGGGTGACCAGGGAGTTGCCTCAACACCGGACGTCAACTCCATCCACTGGAATGCCGCCAAGCTCGCCTTTGCCGAAAACAAGGTGGCTTTTGGCGTATCCTACACGCCCTGGCTTCGTGCGCTGGTAAACGATATGTTCATCGCCTACCTTTCCGGATACACTAAATTGAAAGGCGACCAGACCATTGCAAGTTCGCTTCGTTATTTCTCACTTGGAAACATCACATTCACAGACGTCAACGGGAACACCATTCGCGATTTCAAACCCAATGAATTCGCTTTCGATGTGGCCTACTCCCGCAAACTGAGTGAAAATTTCTCTGGAGGTATCACGTTACGGTTCATCCACTCGAATCTTACCGGTGGAACCCAGGTAGAAGGCCAGGATTCAAAAGCAGGAAACACAGCCTCGGCCGACGTTTCTGTGTATTACCAAAAAGAGATTGAACTCGGAAACAAGGATGCCGTGTTCATGAGCGGATTGAACATCTCGAATATCGGTGCTAAAATTTCTTACACGGAATCGGGAGTCAAAAACTTCATCCCCACCAACCTCAGGCTTGGTCCAGGCTTAAAAATAAACCTGAACGAATACAACGACCTGTCGTTCATGCTTGACATCAACAAGCTTCTTGTCCCAACTCCTCCCATTTACACTCAAGACTCTGCCAACAGTGCCGAAAACATCGTACTGTACGGTCAAAACCCCGACGTCAGCGTAGCACAGGGTATTTTCCAATCATTCTCCGATGCTCCAAACGGTTTCCAGGAGGAGTTGCAGGAAATCAACCTTGGATTCGGTATGGAATACTGGTACGACAAGCAGTTTGCCTTCCGTGGAGGATATTTTTACGAGAACAAACTGAAAGGAAACCGGAAATATTTCACCTTGGGTGCCGGTCTACGTTACAATGTCTTCGGTATCGATCTGGCTTATCTGATCCCTACCGACCAACGCAATCCTCTTGAGAACACCCTCCACTTCACGTTGACTTTTGATTTCGCTGAATTTGGCAGCGGACAGAACCGTGAGGAATCGGAGTAATCCCTGGTTCCATTTTGAATATTCGTGTAGGAATCGGCTTTGACGTCCATCAACTTGTTGAGGGGCGCAAATTGGTTGTCGGAGGTGTAGAAATCCCTCATTCGAAGGGCGCTTTGGGACATTCCGACGCTGACGCCCTGATTCATGCCATTTGCGATGCCTTGCTGGGTGCTGCAGGATTGAAAGACATCGGCACTTATTTCCCCGACACGTCCTCGGAATTTAAAAATATCGACAGCACGATTCTCCTGCGTCGCGTGGTTGACCTCATCACCGAACGCGGATACAGGATCGGCAATGTTGATGTGGCTTTGTTGTTGGAGAAGCCCAAGATCAAGCCTCACATCGACCGGATGCGTGAAATCCTGGCCTCGGTGATGGGTATTTCCATCGAAGACATCGGGATCAAGGCAACCACCAATGAGAAGATGGGGTATGTCGGTCGCGAAGAAGGTATCGCGGCACAGGCGGTCTGCCTGATCCACAAAGCCTGATCATTTATTCGGGAATTCACCAGCCGCTCAACTGATCCGGCTATAGTTGGCATCGGCTTCGTCCATCCGCTTCAACTGCTGCAATAGCATGGCATGAGCCGGAAGGATCATTTGTTCGTCGCGTTGCAAAAGCCCGATCACCGCTTCCCTCGCTTGTTCCAAAATGCGTTGATCTTTTGAAAGTGAGGCAATGTGCAAATCAAGGACTCCACTCTGCTGAGTTCCGGCAAGATCTCCCGGACCACGCAGCTCAAGATCCACTTCACTGATCCTGAAACCGTCGTTGGTTTCGCACATGGTCTTCATACGTAAACGAGCCTCCCTGCCTAGCTTCTCCCCGGTCATCAGGATGCAATAACTCTGGTCGGCTCCTCGCCCCACGCGCCCACGAAGCTGATGCAATTGTGAAAGACCAAAACGCTCAGCGCTTTCAATGATCATCACCGAGGCATTCGGCACATTCACCCCCACTTCGATCACCGTCGTGGCCACCATGATGTTCATGATTCCCTCTTTGAACATCCGCATCGCTTCATCCTTCTCGGCGGCTTTCATTTTTCCATGAACCACACAAACCCTGTAATTCGGTGGAGGGAAATCCCGGCAGACGGCCTCAAAACCCGACATCAAATTCGCATAATCCAACTTTTCCGACTCATCGATGAGCGGGTAGACGATATACACCTGACGTCCTTTCGCAATTTCATCCCGGATGAATCCATTCACGGCCAGACGGTTTGATTCGAAGCGATGGATGGTCCGTATGGGTTTACGCCCCGGGGGAAGTTCGTCAATGACCGATGTGTCCAGGTCGCCATACAACGTCATGGCAAGCGTTCTGGGAATGGGAGTAGCGGTCATCACCAACACGTGAGGAACGGCCTCGTCCTTTTTCCATAGGCGTGCCCGCTGTTCCACACCAAAGCGGTGCTGCTCATCTATGACCACCAGGCCCAGGTCGTGGAATGACACCCGGTCCTCAATCAGCGCATGCGTACCGATCAGGATCTTCAATTCACCCGTCTGCAAGGCTTCAAACAACATCCTTCTTTCCGCGGTCTTCGTACTACCCGTCAGCAGTCCCACGCGTAGCCCCATCGGCACGAGCAGCTCGGAGATGGAACGGTGGTGTTGCTGAGCAAGGATTTCGGTTGGTGCCATCAAACAGGCCTGATAACCGTTATCCATCACCATCAGCATGCACAACAATGCGACAATGGTTTTGCCACTTCCGACATCACCCTGCAGCAAACGGTTCATCTGCTTGCCACTGCCCATGTCGGAGCGAATCTCTTTCAACACACGCTTCTGCGCACCGGTGAGCGGAAACGGAAGATGGTTGTTGTAAAAACCATTGAACAGTTCCCCGATCTTTGGTATCGGCTTGCCGATCAGCGAAGCGTGTCGAATGCTTTTTGCGCGGAGCAAGCGCAACTGCACATAGAAAAGCTCTTCGAACTTCAGACGAAAGATCGCCGCATTCATGGCCTGCTCATCAGCAGGAAGATGGATGGAGGATGCCGCAGCACGGAATGACATCAAACGATGCTGAAGGATGATATCGGCAGGAAGTGTTTCCGCCATGAAATCGGGGAGCTGCTGGACAAGCGTGCGAATCAACTTTTGAATCCCCTTGCTATCCAACCCTTTCGATTTGCATTTCTCAGTAGTGCTGTACACTCCGGTAAGGGAAGGACCCGTGAACTTCTCCGCCTTGGAGGCCTCCTCAATTTCAGGATGCACGATATTGAATCGACCATTGAAGAAACCCGGTTTGCCGAAGACAATGTATTCGCCTCCGGGTTTGATCGCATCCTTCAACCACCGGATACCCTGAAACCAGACCAGATCCATCTGCCCTGTACCATCAGTAAAGGTGGCTGTCATTCGGGTGATGCGTTTCCCTCCATGAAAAGCAGGACGGCTGATCACTCCCTTCAACTGCACATAAGGAATGTCCTCATCCAATACGGAAACGGTCTGGAACGATGAACGGTCGATGTACCGAAAAGGATAATGACGCAACAAATCGCCAAAGGTTGATACACCAAGCTCCTTGCGCAGCAATTCTGCCCGTTGAGGACCCACCCCTTTCAGGTATTCGATGGGCGTATTCAGGAAATCGGCGCGCTGCATTGACAACAAAAATAAGCAAGCGGCGCTTCGAAGAGAGGTTGACAATCCAAACCCGAGCAAAAGAAAAAATCCCGCACGGAGCGGGATTTCAACGCTTTTGAAAAGTACCTGATTATTGCACTTTTTTCACGTTCACTGCATTGAGACCTTTGCGGCCTTCAATGACTTCGTAGCTGACGAGATCGTTCTCACGGATCTTATCAGTGAGGCCGCTGTGGTGAACGAAGATCTCTTTGTTGGTTTCATCTTCTACAATGAAGCCATAGCCCTTGGCTTCGTTGAAGAACTTTACTTTGCCTGTTTTCATTGAATTGAATGGATAATGATGAAAAACAAAGATAATCAAATATCTTTCCTTGCAAATTTTTGGTAAATTTTCAAAGAGCATAAGGATCCACTTCCCCATTGGAAGCGCGAATCTGTAAGTTTGAACCGTTCAATTTAAACATCACCAAAATCCGTATTTCTACTTCGCATCCGTAACTTGTGCCTCATGCAAAAAAACACCGTGTCCGTCAGCGGACAAATCGTCGACATCTTCAATAGGACCGTTTTCGGCGGCACAGTGATCATTGAAAACGGCACTATAGTCCGTATCGAAAATGACAGCCACAACAATGGCCCCTTTATTCTACCGGGGTTCACCGATGCACACATCCACATTGAAAGTTCGATGCTTGTACCCTATGAGTTCGCACGCCTCGCTCTTCCTCATGGAACAATTGCAACGGTCAGTGATCCTCACGAAATAGCGAATGTACTTGGCGTGGATGGTGTCAATTACATGTTGGAGAATGCACGGGATGCCCGTTTGAAATTCCACTTCGGCGCACCCTCATGCGTTCCTGCGACTGGATTCGAAACTGCAGGAGCAGAAATCGACTCCCAAGCCATCAAGGAGCTGATGGCCAGGGAAGACATCTTTTACCTGAGCGAAATGATGAACTATCCGGGTGTTCTATTCAAGGATCCGGAAGTGATGCGGAAGCTGGAAGTCGCGCGCCTTTCAGGCAAACCCATCGACGGGCATGCACCGGGATTGCGTGGGGAGGAAGCACGACATTACGCTTCGCACGGCATCACCACCGACCACGAGTGCTTCACCCTTGACGAGGCATTGGACAAGATCTCCTGTGGCATGAAAATCCTGATCAGGGAAGGATCGGCTGCCAGGAATTACGATGCGCTTCACCCCTTGTTGGGCAGTCATCCGAAATCGTGCATGCTTTGCAGCGACGATATGCACCCTGACGAACTGATGCTCGGGCATATCAACCGCCTGGTCGCACGCTCCATTGCAAACGGCTACGACCTATTCGATGTTCTCGAGGCCGCCTGTGTCCATCCCGTCATGCATTATTCGCTGAGGAGCGGACTGCTGCGGGAAGGTGATCCGGCCGACTTCATCGTCGTAAACAACCTGGTCGACTTTGTAGTACAAAACACCTTCATCGATGGCGAATGTGTAGCAGAAAACGGTCGATGCACAATTCCCGATAAAACACATTCCGTCATCAACCGGTTCGCCAGCCGCCTGATGACTCCCTCGGACTTCCAGCTGAAAGCGGAGGGAACCAATATCCGGGTCATTGATGCACACGACGGCCAGCTTGTTACCTCGGAAAGCATCCTGCCCGCACTGATTGAAAACGGACTTGCCCTTCCCGACCCTACCCGAGACCTCCTGAAAATAGCCGTTGTCAACCGGTACAATGAAGCCCCGCCGGCAACCGCCTTCATCCGGAATTTCGGAATACGTAGTGGGGCCATCGCTTCCAGCGTTGCACACGACTCCCATAACATCATCGTTGTCGGCACCGACGACCGGTTCCTGGCCGAAGCCGTCAACCTGGTGATGGAAAACAAAGGTGGATTAAGTGCAGTTGATGATTCAAGCTCAATGGCACTTGGTTTGCCGGTGGCAGGATTGATGAGTAACCTGGACGGTCAGAGCGTTGGCCGCGCCTATGCTGAGATCGACAGAAAGGCGAAGGAGATGGGTTCATCGCTTAGAGCTCCCTTCATGTCGCTGTCGTTCATGGCATTGCTTGTCATTCCGCAGCTAAAACTCAGCGACAAGGGTTTGTTTGACGGATCGGGATTCCGTTTCTCGCCGGTTTTTGTCTAATCACCCGGGTAGTGTGTTGTCAACACCTCAGTGTCCATTACTTTCCCACCTATTCTTGAATCGCCATCACCCGCAAAACTACTTTCGCAGCCATGCGTTCGCTGCGTCGTTATCTTTTTCTCCCAATGGAATGGGGATTGATCACCGGTTCGCTTTTCTTGTTTCTGAAATCACTCTTCACACATGGAGTTCCTGATCTTTTCATCCTCTTGTACCTTGTGCCTGCCGGATTGATCGGTGCCGTTTTCGTCCTGGTTTTTTTTCTGGCATTTATCATCACCTGGATCAGCACATCCAGCACGGAAGTCTGAGGTTCAGGATCTCATCATTTCAACAACTCCGTTCGCAGTCTTTCGTCGCGTCCGTAAATGTCTTCGCGAAAATGCAATACGCCTTTCTGATCGACCCAAGAAGTGAAATACACGATATACACCGGGAGATCGCGCTTTAATTTCACCCACCGTTCTTTGCGGGTTTTAAAAGCCGAATCGACCGCCTGTACTGACCAGCCTTCATCCGCAAGAACAAATTCCGCAAGCCTTCTGGCATCGCCAACACGAATACACCCGTGACTGAATGTCCTTTTCTCCTTTCCAAAGAGAGACTTGCCAGGAGAATCGTGCAAATAGATGCTGTAGTTGTTCGGAAAGAGGAATTTGACTTCGCCCAAGGGATTATCAGGGCCCGGACGTTGTTGAACCGTATAAGGAAAACCCGACTTCCGGAAATTCTTCCAATTGACTGAAGAAGAAGGGATTTTAACTCCTGAACCACCCACGACTTCCATGTTATTCCTTTTGATATATGAGGTGGATCTGATCGCCGCCGGAATGATTTCATCGTAGAGAATTCCGCTCGGAACAACCCAGTAAGGATGAAATACCACCGTTCGCATAGATCCGCTGAAACTGACGGTTTGGTGTATATCCTTTCCAACTACTACCGGCATCACCTCCTTTTCAACACGGTCATCAATCAGGTGAAGCGTGAACTCGGGGATATTCACCAACAGAAATCGATCGGGTAGAGCATTTGGCATCCACCTACACCTTTCCAGATTGAGGAGCATTTGTGTGATGCGATCTTCCACTGGGACATTCAGTGCTTTCACCACCTTTTTACCGCATGCCCCATCCGGCTTCAACCCGTGTCGCTCTTGAAAACGAATCAATGCGACGGTCAGGGTAGAATCGAAAATGTCGTCATCTGGAAACTCCACTAAATCGCCATGCCCAAACAGGCTTTTCTTCAATGCAATGACGTCCGAACCGGTATCGCCATAGGACAACGGCAATTTAACGGGGTCAAGGGTCGGCCATCCTCCACTTTTTCTCACGCTGTCATAAACTTGGATTTCGGAACGTAGCCGATAATACTGTGAGAAAACAGCCTTGGACAACAAACCGGCATCCGGTTGTTGTGTCAATGCCGAATCGAGCCATGTTCGTGAATCCTTGTGCAACCTGGGTAGAAACCAATCCAACGCCCGCGAGGTTTTCTCCGGCAATCCATTCCATGCCTTCTCTGCATACCAAAAAAAAGCGGAGGTGAGCATGACGTCCAACCGGGCATTGAATTCTCCCATTCCTGTGTATCGGGACATATCGTTCTGCACTTCGAGCAAAGCCGGAAACGTATCGATTATCCCCTCCAGCGATGATGTTCCAACCAACTGCATCAGAAATGCAGCGTGTTCGCGCCAGGAGTCCGATCCATACCAGACCGGCGACCAGTTCCTG
>JBJOER010000072.1:0-4749 GCA_046049215.1 Bacteroidota bacterium
ACTTGCGGATCGGGAGGGCAACGTGCAGGAGTTTTTTCATTCGCTAAGGCCATTCCTACATGCTTTTTCCGATACATTTGTGCGAGTTCGTGTGGCGTGAGTTCCCAATCCTCCCATCAAAAAATTACGGCTGCGGGCCTGCTGGTCACGCTGGGCATCATCTACGGCGACATCGGCACTTCGCCGTTGTACGTGATGAAGGCCATCGCCGGGGATCAGCCCATTGATGCTTCCGTCATCCTGGGCGGACTTTCCTGCATCTTCTGGACACTTACCCTCCAAACCACTCTTAAGTACGTCATCATCACCCTGCGTGCCGACAACAAGGGCGAAGGCGGGATTTTTTCCTTGTACGCGCTGGTCCGCCGCCGTCGAACGCCCTGGCTGGTGTTTCCCGCGTTGATCGGAGGTAGTACGTTGCTTGCCGACGGCATCATCACACCGCCCATCTCCGTAGCCTCGGCAGTGGAGGGGCTGGAGGCCATCAATCCCGATATTCCGACCATTCCTATCGTTCTCGGAATTATCACCCTGTTGTTCGTCATTCAGCGTTTCGGTACGGACTTCATCGGCAAGTTCTTCGGTCCACTGATGCTCGTCTGGTTCTCCATGCTGGGTGTACTGGGTGTCATCAGCATCGGCGGCAACCTGTCCATCTTCAAAGCCATCCACCCCGGATACGCCTTCGATCTGCTTACAAAGCACCCCGGGGGATTCTGGCTGCTGGGAGCGGTCTTCCTCTGCACTACCGGTGCGGAAGCCCTTTACAGCGATCTCGGTCACTGCGGCAAGAAAAACGTACGTGCCAGCTGGGGTTTTGTAAAGGCCTGCCTCTTGCTCAATTATTTCGGACAGGGGGCCTACCTGATCTCCCGTAGCGGAGAGGTCCTTGACGGTGGAAACCCCTTCTATCTCATCATGGCCGACTGGTTCCTGCCTTTCGGTATCGGCATCGCTACATCGGCAGCCATCATCGCCTCGCAGGCCATGATCAGTGGATCCTTTACGCTCATCAACGAAGCCATTCGCCTCAACTTCTGGCCCAAGGTGAAGGTCATTTACCCTACTAACCTTCGCGGGCAGTTGTATATCCCCTCCATCAACTGGATGCTGTTTGCCGGCTGCGTCGCAGTTGTGCTTTATTTTGAAGAATCGTCGAGGATGGAAGCGGCATACGGGCTGGCCATCGTCACCACGTTCCTGATGACGACCATCCTCCTGACCAATTACCTGCTCTTATACAAATACCCCAAGATCCTGGCCTTCCTCATTCTGCCGGTCTACCTCACCATCGAATCGTGCTTCATGACGGCCAACCTGGCCAAGTTCACGCACGGTGGCTGGGTGACTTTCCTGATCGCCAGTCTGCTGATCACGGTGATGATCGTGTTGTACTATTCGCGCAAGATCCGGAACAGGCTGGTGGAATTCGTCAAGATCAAAGAACATCTTCCCTTGCTCGATCAACTCAGCAAGGATACCTCGATTCCCAAATACGCCACCCACCTGGTTTACCTTACCAGCGCCAACTATGCTGAAGAAATCGAGGAAAAGGTGATTTACTCCATCCTGTATAAACAACCCAAGCGTGCCGACATGTATTGGTTCGTTCACGTGGATGTATTGGACGAGCCTCACACTTTAGAATACAAGGTGACGGAATTGATGAAAGGGAAGCTGATTCGTGTCGATTTCAGGATCGGATTCCGCATCGACCCGCGCATCAACCTCATGTTCCGTCACGTGGTGGAGGAACTGGTAAAGAACAAGGAGGTCGACATTCTCAGCCGGTATCCTTCACTCAGCAAGCGCGAACGCACAGGTGATTTCCGCTTTGTGGTGATGGAGAAATTCCTGAGTATCGACAATGAACTGCCCTGGCTGCAGAAGATCATCATGGACATTTATTTCCTTCTCAAGCGTTTTGCTTTGCCTGAGGAGAAGGCTTTTGGACTCGATACCAGTTCCGTTACCGTTGAGAAGGTTCCGCTGGTGGTAAGGCCGGTGGAGGATTTGAGGTTGAAGAGGGTGGGGTAGGCCGTAGGGCTTCAGGCTGTTGTAGTGATCCTTCCATTGGGTATGCATTGTTGGGGTACATATGTTTATTCCCATTGTTCTGGTGTTTATGCTTTTTTTAGGGGGGATGAGCATCAAAATCCCATTTTTTGAGATCTGACCCTTGTTTTTCAAGGGGGTGTTCATAAAAAAAGCTCTTTTTTTCTTGCTTGCCCCCTGAAAATCGGGGTACTTTTGCCCAAAATCTTCAAAAAATCCACCCGTTATGGCCATTCTTCGTTTCCGCGCCCTTCAAAACAGCATCAACCGTACTCCGGTGGTGGTAACGCCTCCTTCCGCAAAGGTGTCCGACTACTACGGCACCAATGTGTTCGACAAAGAGAAGATGCACAAGTACCTGAGCAAGGAGGTGTACAAGCAGGTGATCGAAGCCACCAATACCGGTCAACGCATCGACCGCAAAGTGGCTGAGCTTGTGGCAGCGGCCATGAAAAGCTGGGCGGTAAGCATGGGAGCCACTCACTACACCCACTGGTTCCAGCCCCTAACGGGATCCACTGCCGAAAAGCACGATGCGTTTTTTGAGTTGAGTGACGAAGGACGCGCCATCGAAGCCTTCAGCTCCAGCGCTCTGGTGCAGCAGGAGCCTGATGCATCCTCTTTCCCTAGCGGCGGTATCCGCAATACGTTTGAAGCGCGCGGGTACACAGCGTGGGATCCGAGTTCTCCGGCTTTCCTGATGGACAGTCCCTCCGGAAAAACGCTCTGCATCCCCACCATCTTCGTTTCCTACACCGGTGAAACACTCGATTACAAGGCTCCGCTGCTCAAGGCCTTGCATGCATTGAACCAGGCCGCTGTTCCCGTATGCCAGTATTTCGACAAGAATGTCAACCACGTGTGGGCGACGCTTGGTATCGAGCAGGAGTATTTCCTGGTAGACATTGATGTTTACAATGCGCGCCCCGACCTGGAGATGACCGGTCGTACACTGTTCGGCGCTGAGGCGGCCAAGGGACAGCAGCTTGAAGACCACTACTTCGGTTCCATTCCCGATCGCGTGAACTCGTTCATGGTGGATCTGGAGGTTGAATCGATGAAGCTGGGTATTCCTCTGAAGACCCGTCACAACGAAGTAGCTCCATCCCAGTTTGAATGTGCTCCTGTTTTCGAAGAGATCAACCTGGCTGTCGACCACAACCAGCTGCTGATGGATGTGATGGATAAGGTTGCCCGCCGCCACCACTTCAAGGTGTTGCTGCACGAGAAGCCCTATGCCGGCATCAATGGATCGGGCAAGCACAACAACTGGAGCATGACCACCAACACGGGGAAGAATCTGCTCTCTCCGGGGAATTCGCCCAAGAGCAACCTCATGTTCCTTACTTTCTTCGTGAACACCATCAAGGCGGTACATGAGCATGCCGATCTGCTCCGCGCCTCTATCGCCTCTGCCAGCAACGATCACCGCCTGGGAGCCAATGAAGCTCCTCCGGCCATCATGTCGATCTTCCTTGGTGCACAATTGTCGTCCGTACTCAACGAGATCGAAAAGGCCGTGAAGGACAAGAAGATGACGCCGGAAGAAAAGACCGCTCTTAAGCTCAACATCGGCAAGATCCCGGAGATCCTCCTTGACAATACCGATCGCAACAGGACATCGCCTTTTGCTTTCACCGGAAACAAATTCGAATTCCGCGCGGTAGGTTCATCCGCCAATAGTGCGCATCCCATGGCCGTATTGAATACGATCGTGGCTGATCAGCTCACCAAATTCCACCACGCTGTGGAGGCAGCGGCTAAGAAAGGCGTGAAGACCGACGAAGCCATCCTGAAGGTACTGCGCCAGTATATCGTGGAGTCGAAACCGATCCGTTTCGAAGGCAATGGTTACGGTGAAGAGTGGAAGAAAGAGGCCAAAAAGCGTGGGTTGAGCAATGTCACCACCACACCTCCTGCATTGGATGCATTCGTCACCCAAAAGTCGATCGAGTTATTTGAGCGTAACAATATCTATTCTCACCGTGAAGTGGAGGCGCGTCACGAGATCATGCTCGAGACTTACGTGAAGAAGATCCAGATCGAATCGCGGGTGATGGGCAACCTGGCCATCAACCACATTCTGCCTGCTGCCATCAAATACCAGAATCTGCTTGTGAACAACGTGGAGGGCATGAAAGACATCGGCTTGCCCAAGGACGTTTATCAAACCCAGGTGGACATCATCAAGGAGATCTCAACGCACATCGGCGTCATCAAGACCAATGTGGATGCCATGATCGAAGAGCGCAAGCGGGCCAATGCGAATGATGACATCCGCGGCCGTGCCATCGCCTATTGCGATAAGGTCAAGGCGCATTTCAACCCGATCCGTTACCACGTCGACAAGCTCGAACTCATCATCGATGATGAAGTGTGGCCGTTGCCGAAATACCGCGAGATGGTGACGATACGGTAATACGTTACACTAAAAATCAGCAAACCCATTTCTGGTCCCTGAGCTTGTCGAAGGGCCTTAAGTGGGTTTGTTTTTTCTGATTAAACCCGTAAAAACGATTGGTCAACGGTGAATTAGGAATGTTCAACCAACGAGTGTATTTCGGGCGATTTAAAACGAACGGATCAAAACGTCAAACTCGCTCCCACAGATGGCAGGAAGGGCAGCTGGTCGACGCGTTGATTTCGGACACGGTCGATGTAAAAGATGTTCGCGCGGTCGTAGACATTGATCGC
>JBJOER010000073.1:0-4295 GCA_046049215.1 Bacteroidota bacterium
TGGTCAATGATCTGCGCCTTGGAAATATTCTCAATTCCACCATAGTGGATGACGTGCACTACAACCGGGATAATCTTTGTGACGCCTGCGGACCGGTTTTGTGCATTGTGTTCGGGATGATGGGCAGCGAAGGACTCGGTAAATTGTTCCAGGTTCTCGCGATTTTGAAGCAAAGCCGGGTTCTTGCGGGCTTCCTCCTGAAAAAGGATTTCACTAAGGCACTTTTCTTGAGCAGAAGCCTGGTATACAGCACCTAGTACGAACAGGACGAGAATGAACAGTAATCGCTGAATTCGGGTAGAGATGGTCATGGTTATGGTGTTCTTTTACGAATATACGGATGGAAGACCGGCGTATTGGGCTTCCCGCCAAATTTTGGTTTGGGGAAGGCGAATATACGAATCCGCCTGACAGCCAATCCGAAGGCTTTCAAAAAGAAACCGCCCTCTGCCAAGTTCGATAGCAGAGGGCGGTGTTTTTTACATCCGAATGACGGTTCAGGTGGCGCTCTTCAGTTCCTTCAGCCGGTCTTTTAACTTCTGGATCTCATCTTTGGCTTGCTGGATCTTGGCTTCGTATTCCTGACGGAGTGAGGAGGCATTTTTGGAGTTCGCGAAAAATCCCAGGTTATTCTCCCACAACTGCACCTCGCCGGTCAATTTAGTCATCTTCGTTTGTAGCTGACGCTGTTCGTCGCTGCCACCGGCTTCCGGCTGATGGTTGCTGCGCTGGGGACGGTCACCGCCACGGTATGGACGACTATCGTTGCGTTCATTTTGCCCATGCATCTGGCGAAGGGACTGGCGGTATTCGGGGGTAGACTTCAAGGCATCGAAGTGCGATTGAATGGCGGCCCGGAAACGCTGCTGGATATCCTCCTTGTTTTTCATGGGCACCAGACCGATTTCGGTGTAGCGACGCTGGAAGGCCTTGAGCTGCTCCAGGGCTTCGCCGGGATCCGAGGGTCGGATGTACTGTTCCACCTCTGTAATCAAGGCATTCTTGGCCTCGAGGTTTCCTCCCTGGGCCTGGTCCTGGTCGGCGAAGTGCAGGTTTTTGCGCTCGAAATAAGCATCGCACGCTTTTTTGAATCGCTGCCACACTTTTTCATTTTTTTCGCCGGCGGGTCCCAGCTTTTTCCATTCCTGCTGAAGGCGAACGAAGGTATTGGTGGTATTCTTCCAATCCGTGCTTTCTATCAGACTTTCCGCCTGAATGCACAATTCGGTCTTGGCCTGCAGGTTGGCCGAGTATTCCTGTTTTTTCTGCTTGTAAAAAGCGTCCTTGTTGCGGAAAAACTGGTCGCAAGTGGACTTGAATGCTTGCCAGATGGAGTCGTTCTGCTCCTTTGGGGCAGGACCGATCTTCCTCCATGCTGTTTGCACCTCCAGCAACTGCTGCAATCCTTCCTGCCATTCGTTATGACGCGAATAGGTTTTAGCAATGATCTCACCCGCCTGGGCGATCAGGGCGTTTTTTGCTGTGAGGTTTTCCTCCAGTACTTTCCGCTGTGAATCCAGGTGAGAACGTTTGTTTTCGTAAACCTTGTCCACGGCGGCCTTGAAACGCAGCCAGATCTCCGTACGTTTTTCACGCGGCACAGAACCGATCTCCCTCCATTTGTTCTGGAGGCCCTGCATCTCCTGCATGGCTTTGTTCAATGAAGATTCGAGAAGGAGCTCTTCCGCCCGTTCACACAACTGCATTTTCATCTCGAGATTTTTCTTCATCTCGAGGTCTTGCAACTCGCGGTTCAGACGAATGAATTCGTAGAAACGGTCACTGTAAAGTTTATAGGTCAGCCACAGGTCGTTTACATTCTGCGGCGGAACGGGACCTATGCCTCTCCACTTGGCCTGTAAATCGTGGAATTCGTTGAAAGCCTTCGACATATCCTCCTCTTTCTGGAGGATATCTTTCATTTGATGGAGGATCTCATTCTTCTGACGCAGGTTCTCGGACCGGGCTTTTTCCTGACCCTGGATGTGATCCGTACGCCGCTTCTGATAATGCTTATAGGCACTGAAAAACCGCTCTTCCAGCGGGTCTTTGTATTCAAAATCCTCCTTGACTCCACCGGCGGCAATAAAGGCCTCAAAGGCTTGGTCCTTTTCGGGTTGAGCAATGGCCTGGAATGCCTCTTTGGCAGCCTGCACCCGGTTTTTGACCTGGTTCACATCGCCCTCCTTGCTGAACTGCTCCATACGTTGAACCAGTTCCTCCTTTCCCATTTGCCCGAAATGCTCAATGGGTTCTACATCGACCTCCTCTTCCTGAACCGGCAAAGTGGTCAACCCGGCCTGTTCCTCCTCTTCAGCTACCAACTGCAGCACTGCAGCCGTGGATTCAGGGGCTTTCTCTGCGACTTCAGGTGTCGATGCCTCCGGCTCCGGTTCTGCTTCCACAACGGGAACGATCTGCTCCGTAGCATGTTCAGGGGTTTGAGTTTCTTCTGCTTGGGCTTCAGAAGTTTGGGAAGGAGTGGAATCGACTTGGGATTCCGTGCTATCCGGGGTGTTTGTGTTCTCCGGATCGATGGGAGTGTGTTCCATATTCTGTTTTAGAGGTATGCCTGCAAGCCCTGAATTCGAGGGCGATGCAGACCTGTGGGACTAAACCTTTTAACGGGGCAATGACGCAATAGGATTCACCTTTAAATTAAAAGAGCTCCGGTAATGGAGCCTTCATGGCAAAAGTACTTCAAAAACCAGGGTGTTGTCAAGTATTTTCCAAGCGCATTTCGTTAATTTTGCCCGCTCTTTCAGGCGATTCACGGAACTCTTTTCACCTGCTCCCGTTTGAAAGGAAGATTCGGGGTGTAGCGCAGTTGGCTAGCGCGCCACGTTCGGGACGTGGAGGCCGGAGGTTCGAGTCCTCTCACCCCGACAAAACCAATGCAACCCCGGCAATGCCGGGGTTTTGTGTTCATGGTGGAGCCGAGCTTGCTCGGGTGAACACCGTGAACACAAAACACCAGAACCGCCCTGTGACGTACAACCCTTCAGTTGTTCTGCTTTAGGGCGGTTCGGGGTTGCTGGGTTTTAGTTCCCCACCACAGAGGTCCGCCGGGAAGCAGGGTGGTAACGAAGGGACCACACGCTTCCCGGCAATCCTCAAAACATCATTTCGGTTCATGGTGGAGCCGAGCTTGCTCGGGTGAACACCGTGAACACAAAACACCAGAACCGCCCTGTAGCGTACAACCCTTCAGTTGTTCTGCTTTAGGGCGGTTCGGGGTTGCCTGGGTTTTAGTTCCCCACCACAGAGGTCCGCCGGGAGGCAGGGTGGTAACGAAGGGACCACACGCTTTCCGGCAATCCTCAAAACATCATTTCGGTTCATGGTGGAGCCGAGCTTGCTCGAGCTCAACCTGCTCGATATGAAAGGAGGCAACCGCCACGAACCGTGCAAACCGACAATTGTACTAATTGGTACAGCTCGTAGTTATGAAAGTGCATAGGCCCCGAGACATTCACTCAATTTCGGGCCTGGAGTCTTGTTTTTTAAAAATCAGTCTTTTAAGGAAAGGATTACATTTGATAGGTATTCGGAATTACCGTGCCCTGTGAAAGTTGTTGATGTGTCCTGAGATGGAACTGTTTCCGAATGCACGCATCATCAATTCCCGATGTCACCAATGCCAATCGACATTGATATTGGCCTATACCACTCGCAAGTCATGCAAATATCCTATCAATTGAAGGGCCTCTATCAAATACTACTTTCGGAAAATACAAAAAAAAGAAGTGAACAGATTGTCCTCTGGATTGCCCTGGTAAGTTTCCTTATCCACTTATCAATCATCGCATTGATCAACGCAAATCTGATTTCAATCGATGAGCCTTCCTACCTACTGAAAAATCCAATTGCGGCTATTTATACGCCTTTCTCGTTCATACTGGTTTATGAAGTATATCTTCTAATCTACTATCTGCCGAAATCGACTTCCACCTACATTTCAAAGCAATATGAAATCATTGCGCTGATCATTATCAGACGCTTATTCAAAGACCTCTCGGAACTTTCCCTCTCCCCTGATTGGTTTTCTATAAAAAATGATTTGCAGTTTACTTACGACCTGATCACATCGGCCTTGTTATTTTACCTCATCTATTTGTTTCACGTTCAACGAAACATAACATATGTCACTTCCCCGGGCAGGACTATCAATTCAAGCAGCATTTCCAAATTCATCAAGGCAAAAAAGGGTGTAGCTACTGCTTTGGTGCCTGTCTTGATGGTGATTGCCTTCTACTCGTTCGTGAGTTGGATCATTGGTATATTCGAACCGGGCA
>JBJOER010000074.1:0-11854 GCA_046049215.1 Bacteroidota bacterium
GGGGATCCACTCAAGTTCACAGACACCAAAAAGTACACCGACCGTGTGCAGGACACCACCCGAAAAACCGGCTTAAACGACGCTATTCGTACTGCATCCGGTGAAGTTCAAGGTATCCCGGTAACCATCGCTTGCATGGATTTCAAATTCATCGGAGGTTCCATGGGATCGGTGATGGGAGAAAAAATAGCCCGTGCCATCGATTACGCCATCGAACACCGGACTGCTTTCATGATCATCTCCAAATCGGGTGGCGCGCGTATGATGGAGGCGGCTTTTTCACTGATGCAAATGGCGAAGACGTCGGCTAAACTCACCCGGCTTGCTGATGCAGGCTTGCCATACATATCACTAATGACCGACCCCACTACCGGTGGAGTCACGGCTTCCTTCGCCATGTTGGGTGACATTAATATGGCTGAACCCGGAGCACTCATCGGATTCGCGGGACCCAGGGTCGTCAAGGAGACTATCGGTAAAGACCTCCCAAAAGGGTTCCAAACCTCAGAATTCGTCCTTGAGCATGGCTTCCTTGACCTAATTGCAGAGCGTAAAGACCTGAAAACCAAGATTGGTCAATTGTTCGGCTTCATGATGAAGTAAATTCACATTTGGGTCAAAAAGCGACTACTCCTTCCCTTGAAGGCTCTTTACATTTTATTTTAATCATATTTGGGTTTGGCAACCAACGTTTTGTATCTTTGCCGACCTGAAAAGTAATTTCTGCTGAAAAGAACATGCTGTTAACTGCTGAATCGAAGAAAGCCCTCTTCAAAAAACACGGAAACTCTGAGTCGAACACCGGCTCAGCTGAGGCCCAGATCGCCATCTTTACTGAGCGCATCAACCACCTTACAGACCACCTGAAAATCTCCCGCAAAGACTTTTCCACCCAACGCGCGCTCATCACGCTTGTCGGTAAGCGTCGCAGTCTACTGGATTACCTTCATAAAACGGATATCACCCGTTATAGGGCAATCATCAGCGAACTGGGTATCCGCAAATAAGCATGCCCGGAGCATGCAACTCGAAAAAAGGCAATTCAAAAATTGCCTTTTTTCGTTTCTACCCATGAATACAGTCTATACTGTTTCCGGGGTTCTACTTCTTATCGATATCATATAGATCCAATAAAAAAGCTGTCCAAAATGCAACCAAAAGCAACCACTGTCTCATCACTTCTTCCCGACGGACGGGAGATTGTCATCGAGACAGGCCGATTGGCCAAACAGGCCCACGGTTCCGTTATCGTCCGTCAAGGCAATTGTATGCTTCTGGCCACTGTGGTCTCATCTGAGAAGGCCAAGGAAGGAGTTGACTTCCTGCCGCTCACTGTCGATTACCAGGAAAAATTCGCATCCGCCGGTCGAATCCCTGGATCCTTTTTCCGTCGTGAAGCAAGGCCTACCGAGCAGGAGATCCTGATCTGCCGTCTCATCGACCGGGCGTTGCGTCCGATCTTCCCTTCCGATTACCATGCAGACATCCAGATTCAGGTATTCCTGATCTCAGCCGATAAGGATGTCGCTCCCGACAGTCTTGCCGGACTGGCTGCATCAGCAGCAGTCACCATCTCCGATATCCCTTTCAACGGACCTGTTTCTGAAGTCAGGGTTTGCCGTATCAACGGAGAGTATATCATCAACCCACGTATCGAATCAGCCGAAGGAGCAGACATCGACCTGATCGTCGCCGGAACAGCCAAGGACATCCTGATGGTCGAAGGAGAATGCGATGAAGTTCAGGAAGTCGATATGGCTGAGGCCATCCGTACCGCGCATGAAGCCATCAAGGTACAGTGCGCAGCCCAGCTGGAACTTGCAGAAAAGCTTGGTGGGATCCAGAAGCGTGACTACAGTCACGAAGTACACGACGAGGAACTCCGCGAAAAAGTAAATCGCGAAACCTACGACAAAGTCTACGCCGTAGCACGTCGTTGCAATCCGAACAAGAAAGAACGCAAGGAAGGTTTCAAGCAGGTACTCGAGGAGTTCCTCGCCACTTTCAGCGAAGAAGAGCGGGCCCAGAAAGAAGGGCTGATCAAGAAGTACTACCACGATGTGGAATACGATGCCATGCGCGATATGATCCTTAAGGAGCGTATCCGACTCGACGGACGTGGCCTCACCGATATCCGTCCTATCTGGTCTGAAGTGAATTACCTGCCTTCAGCTCACGGATCGGCCGTATTCACCCGCGGTGAAACACAATCCCTGACCACAGTAACCCTGGGAACCAAACTCGACGAGCAGATCATCGACCAGGCCATGTACCAGGGCACTAACAATTTCATGCTTCACTACAATTTCCCCGGGTTCAGTACGGGTGAAGTGAAGCCCAACCGCGGACAAAGTCGCCGCGAGGTGGGGCACGGCAACCTGGCCCTGCGCTCATTGCGCCAGGTGATGCCCGGTGAAGACATCAACCCCTATACCATTCGAATCGTTTCCGATATTCTCGAGTCGAACGGCTCTAGTTCCATGGCCACCGTTTGTGCAGGCTCCCTTGCCTTGTTTGATGCAGGCATCAAGATCAAAGCTGCCGTTTCCGGTATCGCCATGGGTCTGATCACCGATGGAAAAGGAAACTTCGCCGTACTGAGCGATATCCTGGGTGATGAAGATCACCTTGGCGATATGGACTTCAAAGTGACCGGAACCTCCAAAGGGATCTGCGCCTGCCAGATGGATTTGAAAGTGGATGGACTCCCATATGACATCCTGCTTCAAGCACTTGAGCAAGCGCGTGCAGGCCGTCTGCATATCCTTAATGAGATGAACAAGACCATCTCCCAACCTGCCGAAGATTACAAACCCCATGCACCACGCATCGTCAAGATCCGTGTGGCCAAAGATTATATCGGTGCCATCATCGGACCCGGAGGAAAGATCATTCAGGAAATTCAACGCCTCACCAACACCACCATCACTATCGAAGAGATCGGTGGGGAAGGACATGTGGAGATCGCTTCACCCGACAAGGCTTGTATTGATGCAGCGCTGTCTCGCATACGAGGAATCGTCGCCGAACCTGAAGTCGGTGAAGTGTATGAAGGAAAAGTCAAGACCATCACCACGTTCGGTGCCTTCGTTGAATTCATGCCCGGTAAGGATGGACTTCTCCACATCTCCGAAATCTCCAACGATAGACTGGCCTCCATGGACGGCGTCTTTAAAGAAGGAGAAATCGTTAAAGTGAAGCTGGTTGAAGTCGATAAGAAAACCGGCAAATACCGGTTATCCCGTAAGGTTTTGTTGAATAACCGTCCGGAAAGAGTAGCCCCCAAAGAGGAAAACTGATTCGGAAATACACTAAGTATTTGAAAGCCTGTTGTTTACAACAGGCTTTTTTTATGTTGGATAGTCAAGAAGCCCTGTTTTATTTGATCGAAAAACTGCCGATTTGAATCGTTTCAGCCCAATTACCGACCAGAATCACCGGAATCTTACATCATCAAACCGGTTGCAATTTGTGAAGCTGCAACCTGCTTCCAATACAAGCCGTTAAGGGGCTTTGTATTCTTTATAGCAAACATGAGACAATTAAAAATTACCAAGCAAGTTACCAATCGCGAAACCGCATCGCTAGACAAATACCTTCAGGAAATCGGGAAAGTGGACTTGATCAAACCCGAGGAAGAGGTAGAACTGGCTCGCCGTATAAAAGAAGGTGACAGGCAGGCTCTAGAACGTCTCACCAAGGCAAATCTGCGCTTTGTCGTTTCCGTGGCCAAGCAATACCAGAATCAGGGATTGACCCTTGGTGATCTGATCAATGAAGGGAATGTGGGTTTAATCAAGGCGGCTCAACGATTCGATGAAACGCGGGGATTCAAATTCATCTCCTATGCCGTATGGTGGATTCGACAAAGCATCCTTCAATCTTTGGCAGAACAAGCACGCATCGTCCGCTTGCCTCTGAACAAGATCGGTTTCATCAACAAGATAAACCGGGCCTTCGCTCAGCTCGAACAGGAGTTCGAACGTGAACCTACCAACGAAGAATTGTCGGAAGTTCTGAATATATCCGTTGATGATGTACTCGATACGATGCGTTCATCAGGACGACATGTATCCATGGACGCCCCGCTGATCCAGGGAGAGGACTCCACAATGATGGACCTAATGCCCGGTGAAGATTCAACACCCTCCCCGGAGAACAACCTCATTACCGAATCGCTTCGCAGAGAGATCGAAAGGGCTCTGTTCACGCTCACACCGCGTGAAGCCGACGTCATCCGCCTGTATTTCGGCCTGAACGACTCCCCTATGACCCTTGAAGAAATCGGAGAACGTTTCGAACTCACCCGTGAACGCGTACGTCAGATCAAAGAGAAAGCGATCCGCAGATTGAAGCATACATCGCGTAGCAAGATCCTTAAAACCTATCTAGGATAAGCTCAGGTCGAAAGTTTATACAAAAGCCTCGGTTTGACCGGGGCTTTTGGTTTTTTATGACAAAATACAATTACCATCAAGATGAAAGTCATTGAGTCCACATTAAATCGGGACCAACTTCGTCGTCATGAAATCAATACATGCCGTTCTGGTTTTTGCTTTGGTATGGACGTCCTTATTCAAATCCACCTGCGCTACTGCCTTTTCACCGGATTCAGTATCCACATTTTGGCAGACAGGATGGCATGCCGGATTAGGACTGCGGGTTGTTGATCTCGAAGGCATGCGGGATGGATACATGCCTGAAATCGATTCGTATTATGGCAATCCCTATTTAAAATCATCCCAGAACTTCTGGATTCAAAAAACACTTCCCAAAGGATTTGTTCACTCTCCGCTTGAAATCCGGACTGAAATCGGAATTGAGAGGTTGGTTTTTGAGCAGGAGAACACTGTTGACATCGAATACTGGAATTGCGTTTGGTTCAACTGCGATTACCTAGGTGAAAAGATGAAGTTGAAGCACGATATTACCACAATCAGTATTGGCTCCGAAGTCATTTTAAAACCATATCTCAGAAAAAAGCGAGTCGGATCTTCATTTTCAGTGTTTACTGACATTCGCTATCTTTTCGTAAAGGAAAGTGAAAACTTAAAGATGAACGGAGGCTATGTTGAAGACAGCATTTCCGGGACGCTGAGTTATCAAAACGAATTCCTATCCAGATCCATGCGCACGGATCAAATCGGGTTTGAAGCAGGCCTAAGGTGGAACGTCTATTTAGGCAAACACATCAGTATCCTGATCTCGCAAATCAGTTACCAATATAGTATCGAGTTGAGACCTGTTCCATCCGTACGCTATGTAAGCTCTATCGACGGAGATGTCCTGGCCCTCCCGGCAAGGTCAAACAACTTGAATAGATTTTCTTTCTTATTTGGTTTCAACCTACACCTATGATCCCAAAGACTTACCTTAACCGCCTTTCCTTTTGCTTTTTAGTGCTTGCTGTGATCTACCCACAAACGGCAAAGTCCCACTACTTTTTTCAATCCGAACCACTGGATTTGCATTCTACAGAAGCTGAGTACATTCAAAAAGATACATCTCAACAGAGCAGTTATAGTTATAGTTATAGTTATAGTTATAGTTATAGTTATAGTTCTAGTTCTACCCATTTCACTGCCGGATACGAGTTTTGGTCAGGGAAAAGATTCGAAACTATAAATACAACAGATAGCCCCAGTCTGTTCGGTGATATTGGAGAAACCGAACTTATAGGCTGGGAAACCGGATCATTCTACGAATTAGCGTTTACTTTTCCGAAATTGAAAATTAGTGGCAATCCTGTTTCGCTGGGCGCAGGTATTGAAAAACTTCAATATCAATATGGCGGATTCATAGATGTGGATCAAATCCTATCCGGCTGGCTTAGCGAAACCTATTATGGAGAATATTTGGTTCACACCACCGACTTGAATTCCATTTCGCTGATCGGTTCATTGAATGTGAAACCCTTTGTGCCAAAACGTATTTTCGGTTATTCAATCAGTGTGTTCAGTGCCATTCGGTATTTTGATATTCAGGAAACCGAACGGGTAACCATGCAAAGCAACTACCATATCAATGGAACTACAGGTCAAATGGAATATCAATCCGAGACCTTTCAAAGATCAATGCCTGCCGACAAACTTGCCATTGAAGCCGGGGGCCGCTTGGAGTTGCATGCAAGCCGTTTCCTATCCATAATACTTCCACAAATAACCCTTCGGGGTACATTGTTTAGTAAAGCAGTTCCTTCAACCACCTACACAAGCAGAATCGATGGAGACGAAATCGATCTAAATCAGCGTAGGAGTAGTTATCATGGGGTTTTCATAATGGTTGGAGTCGGAATTCACCTTTAAAAAATCCATGAAGGTTTATTGAAAACACGGACCAACCCAAACCGTATGTTCAAATCGGGTTAAAGAATGACAACATTCAAGCACACCTCCATTTCAATCAGCATCATCCTGACCTTGGTGTTGGTCACCCTTTCGGACCCTTCGAAGGGCGGGCAGTTTGCTTCCAAGACCGAACACATCAACTTTTCGGAAGACCCGGACTCAATTGTGGTTTACAACCCGCTAAAAGAAAGGACAACTGTCCATTATTACACTATTGCAACCAGATGGAACAAGCGGATTTTCATGCTGAATGAGTTGATCAAAGAACCTGAAATGGACTTAGGCTTTAGCATTTTCGGTAGCGAAACAGAAAGCGACCGAGAGACTTACGGTATACTTTCAGACAAGCCATCCTTCGAAATGTCAATTGACTTTTCGAAGCTTAAAATCGCAGGATCACCCCTGTCGATCGGACTCGGTTATGAACGATTTCAATTCAGTCAATCCGGTTTTCTCGATGTCGAAAAGATTCAACAAGGAATTTTCAAAAACGAATACATCGGTGAGTCAATCATCATGTCGCACGATTTAAAGTCGGTCTATGTCATTGGAGCACTAACTCTTCACGAATACAATACGGCTCATTTCCTGGGTTATTCCATCCATATTGTAGGCTCATTGATATACACTCACCTAAGTGAAAAGGAAGAGGTGACCATGCAGACCGACTTGATGCAAAACAGCTCAACCGGTGCCCTCGAATATAAAAAAGAGAAATTTTCTCGAACCGTGTTTGCCGACCTGTACTCGATGGAGGCGGGCGTTCGTTTTGAATGGCATGCATCAGCTTATTTTTCTTTGATCTTACCCCAAGTCACCTACAGAAGAACGCTTTACAGGGAGGCGATTCCAACCAAGACCTACACAAGCTTTTTCGACGGAGACCAGTTGGTCATGCCGGAGCGGACGAACGGTCTGAATAGCCTCTTTTTCATGTTCGGATTGGGTGTACACTTTTAGACCCCTAGGCGGGTATCACCGGAAAAACGGCCAGATGGCGTAACTTTACGTTTCGAAAAAAGCCCATGCCCGTACTTATCGCCCCATCCGTCCTTTCCGCAGATTTCGGCAATCTGCAGCAAGACATCAAGATGATCAATGAAAGTCGTGCCGACTGGTTCCATGTCGACGTAATGGATGGCGTATTCGTTCCGAATATTTCCTTTGGATTTCCCGTCATGAGCGCTTTGAGAAAGCACGCCAAGAAGCCATTGGATGTGCACTTGATGATTGTTGAACCGGACAAGTACCTGGCAGCCTTTGCCGACGCAGGTGCTTCGATCATTTCTGTTCACCTGGAAGCCTGTACGCATTTACACCGAACCATCCAGTCCATGCGCCAGCTGGGTGTACTGGCGGGAGTAGCCATCAACCCACATACGCCGGTATCATTGTTATCGGAGGTGATCTCATCCATCGACTTGGTTGTGGTCATGTCGGTCAATCCCGGCTTCGGTGGGCAGCGTTTCATCAAGAATACGCTGAGCAAAGTCGATGACTTGAAGAATCTGATTCTTCAAAAAAACTCATCCGCTAAAATTGAAATCGACGGAGGTGTGGACTTAAAGAATGCCCGTGAACTGGTGGAGGCCGGTGCAGACATCCTGGTAGCCGGCAACACTGTTTTTTCGTCTACCCACCCGCAAGAGGTCATTTCACTTTTGAAGGACTGCACATCCCAACCGGCTTAATTCCCGTTTACAAAGTCTATCAGGCTACGTAATCAGACAGGTACGTAAACCTGCCGGTAAGCCCGCCGTCTTTGGTAATGCTCGCCCGATCGATGAGGCCTTTGTCCTCAACAAGCAGCGAGGGCATTACACGCTCAATCAGGTGTTTACCAAACCCTTCTGAGGCGTCCCTAGGCAATTCGCATGGGAGATTGTCTATAGCCATTACCGTAATGGTGGATGGCGCGAAAGCCTCGTCAATTTGCTCGGTATTCGGATTGTAGCCGTAAAACTTATCCTCAATCGTAGATGCCTTGGTAGTCGAAGGAATACTGCCGTCGATATCGCAGGTCACATCAGCGATAACCGAAATCCGAAATCGGGGATCGCGCATCTGGTCTTTGGTGAAAAGGACCGGGGCTGCAGGATTCCAAAAAGTACAGTGAATCAACAGATCGCAATTGGAGGCGAAGGAGTGCCCTTGAGCAAAAGTACAATCGAACAACTCGGGATGCTCGTGAAACAAGCTGTTGCTGAAGGGCGATCCGTCTTTGGTCCGGTGATAATCCTCGGAATGAAGCTGCGCATAAACCGGCTCCCTAAAGGAGTAATTCAGGAATTCATACGCCGTCACTTTCCTGAGCCCCAGCACTCCGAGGATTTCCAATGCGCCATTGGCCACACGTCCACCTCCGGTAACGATGATTTTGATATTGGGCAAGCTGATCTGATCCAAGCCGGCGAACAACTCCTTTTTATCGTGACACAACTGCGCCGGTTTCAGCTCAAACAAACCATACTTGAGTCCATAAGCCATGATGCCGTTGTAGGCACCTACCAGACCTGCATACCTGCCAAATCCGATGATACGGTTGTTCTGCTCATCCACCAGACATTCGTAATCGATGAGTTGAACTTCTTTTTGCAGGACCGTTTTGAGCAGATCACGATTGTGAGGCTGCTTCTTGATGGTATGGGAAAAGAACAAATACTTCTTCCCTGAAATGAGTTTTTCCCCGGGCACTTCTTTTATACCCATCAGCACGTCGCATTGACTTAGGTCCTCCTGCAATGAGATTCCAAGCGACGCATACTCTGCATCGGAATAGCATCGGTGTGGGGATGGCTGGACCAGGATATTCAACCCGGGATACAGATCCAATAGTTCTTTGCATTGCAACGGAGTAAACGGCACGCGCTTGTCGCGAGGCATTTTCTCTTCCCGAATGATACCAATCGTCATAGTAGACAAAGGTACCGATTCAGCAATGAAAAAAACACTTGAAGGAAGCGAGCAGCTCCTAAGACCGTATCCCGCGTTTATTCAACTCCTTCTGAAAAAGCCTGGCATTCACAAGGTGTTGCTGATAGGTCTTCGCGAAAGAATGGTATCCGGAAAAATCAGCGCGGGCGCAAAAGAACATGAAATCATGTTTCTCAGCGTTCAACACTGCATCTATCGACGAAATGGACGGGATGCAAATCGGTCCGGGTGGCAACCCGGTGTACAAATACGTATTGTATGGAGAATCTATCTCCTTGTGGATGTCGAGCACCCGGCGGATACTGAAATCACCGGTTGCATAGACCAATGTTGGATCAGCCTCCAGCTTCCATCCTTTCCTGAAACGGTTTAGATAAACACCTGCAATCCGGGCCTTCTCATCGTTCCTGTTCGTCTCCTTCTCCACTATCGAGGCGATGATAACAACCTGCATTTCCGTCAACCCTAACGACTTTGCTTTTGCCCGCCTGGGTTCGGTCCAAAACTTCTTCGACTCACCCAACATCCGTTTGAAAAATTGTTCAGCAGAGGTGTTCCAAAAATACTCATAGGTGTTGGGGATGAACATGCCCAAAACTGCATCCGGGCGTATGCCGTTCTGTTCAAGATAATACCTGTCCCTGAGCAGAAATACGATCGAGGCTGAGTCAGCCTCGATTTTCTTACTTACCGACCCCGCCAGTTCGAAAATCGTCCTGTGGTTACGAACAACAACCTTTACAGGGTCTTGTTTTCCCGATCGGAGCAAGGAGACAAGTTCCCGGTTTCCCATACCCGCATTGATCTTATAGCGTCCCGGCATGATCCGCTCCGGATAATTCATCTGCTTCGCTGTCCATTCAAAACTCTTTACATCCTTGATGTATCCCCCATCCTCAAGTAATTGGACAACGTCAGGAAAACCGGAACCGGTGGGAATCAATAGATAGGACTTATCTTGAAAAGGTGCAGTATTGGGGGTGAACAGTCTTTTGTAAAGCACGATGCCGTAAAAAAGCATGGAAAGTGCGAAAATCGCAGCCAATCCCAAAATCGTCTTTTTTGCAACACCCGAACTAGATTTTCTATTTTTCGTCTTACTCATCTCAATTTCCTTTCAGACCGGATAGCTGCAAGTGCACGACGGGCTTGCTCTTGCCGGGGATTCTTTTCCATCACCACATTCAACAACCGCTCCGCTTCCATCAAATCGCCTTCCTGAATACAAACTGCAGCTTTGTTCATATACGATTGCTCATAGTCAGGGTCAAGAGCGATGGACCGATCGATCAATTGATGTGCTCGTACTGTATTCCGGTCCCTTTGCAATACGAGGTAGCCCAAATTGCAAAAACCGGGTGCATAATTCGGATGTTCCTTGACCATGAACTCCCAAATTTTACCGGCTTCATTCGCCCGACCGGCATTGACCAATAATGTAGCGTACTTGTTGGCAAAAGCGGGATCAAGCGGAGCTAGTTTATAGGCATTTTCAAACCACGGCAGTGGATCTTGCACATCACCTTTACCCGGATTGGTCGTTCCACCGGCCAATAACAATTCCCCGATACGGTAGGAAGTCCAGGCATCCCTGTTTTCAGGATCCATTTTATTCAGACCTTTCCGAATATCAGGAAGTTCAATCAGCAGCTGATTTAACGAATGGACATCCCTCTTTAAAAAAGCAATCCGAACGAGTGAATGGAATTGTTTCCGCTTTTCATCCTTGGTATGGTGAGGGATGTATTTCAGGGCAGAATCAAGAAGTGAAATTGAAAAACCGAATTTTTCAACGTAATTGACATAGGCTTCTCCGGTCGATTCCCGAGGGGGATCGGAATCATGCACACAAATGATCCCTTTCAGCTTGCGAATGGCACCCGACTCATCACCGGCATCCATCCGGTGAATGCCGATCCTATGATCGTGCACACTGACGTGTGGAATATCAACGGTTCCATGAAGTGGCATATGACACGAAACGCAATCATCACCCGATTTCGTACGCAAAACAGCCTTCTCCGTGCATAGACTTTTTACTTTCTTACCATGGCAATCCATGCATGCCGCGTTAAAAAGATTCCGGCCGCTTTTTTTCACAGAGACGTGAGGGTTATGGCAGGTAATACAAGTTAGAGCATTCTTATAGGGCCGTAGGGCTTCAGATTCGGATCTTGAGGAAGGCGCGCTTTCGATAAAACACTTGCTCATTTTGAGACGTTCTGCATGAGAAGCCATGATGTGCTGCTCTCCGTCGTCATCATATACCGGCATGTAGATATTCATCACTTCGGACAGTCGCATGCCAGGCTTGAAATCAAGAAAGGACTTCCCTTCCTTTAGGACTGCATTCCCCTGGACATGACAACGTTGACAAACATCGAACTGCAAGTCGATGGGTAATTTAGCGGGATTCACAATTGAATAATCGATCGCCTTCGCCGTATCGATCAAGATCCCCATCGATTTCTCCAGAACGTGGATGCTTCCGGGTCCGTGACAGCGTTCGCAATCAATTCCTGAAGGAACCAGATTGTACTTGTTCGACGATCCGACGACAAACTCCGGATAGG
>JBJOER010000075.1:0-3345 GCA_046049215.1 Bacteroidota bacterium
AAAGTGATCGGTGAATCCGACCGTACCGGAACAGAAGTGACCTTCCAGCCCGACAGTTCCATTTTCATCACCACCGAATACATTTACGACACCCTGGCGACCCGCATGCGCGAACTCGCCTACCTTAACAAAGGCATCCACATCGACCTTGCGGATATGCGTCAGGTCGACGAGCAGTCACAGCCACTGAACAGGGATCATTTCTACAGCGAGCGCGGCCTGGTTGAATTCGTGGAATACCTCGATGCCACCCGTGAAAAACTGATCGATGACGTGATCTACATGGAAGGGGAGCGGTCAGGCACACCTGTGGAAGTGGCCATGTCTTATAATACCTCCTTCAACGAGAACGTTCATTCCTACGTGAACAACATCAACACGCACGAAGGAGGAACCCATCTTGCCGGTTTCAGAAGGGCGCTGACCCGTACGTTGAAAAACTATGCGGACAAAGAAGGTCTTTTGTCAAAGCTGAAATTTGATATCAGCGGTGACGATTTCCGTGAAGGTCTAACCGCTGTGATATCCGTCAAAGTCGCGGAACCCCAGTTCGAAGGCCAGACCAAGACCAAGCTCGGCAACAATGAAGTGATGGGGGCTGTGGACCAGGCTGTGGCGGAAATGCTGAACAATTACCTGGAAGAACATCCCAAAGAATCGCGCAGCATCGTAAGCAAAGTCATTCTTGCGGCAACAGCACGCCATGCTGCCCGCAAAGCACGTGAACTTGTGCAGCGAAAAGGTGCATTCACCGGCACTGGCTTACCGGGCAAGCTCAGTGATTGTTCGGAACGCGACCCGTCAAAATGTGAAATATTCCTCGTCGAGGGAGACTCTGCAGGCGGTACCGCCAAGCAGGGCCGTGACCGGAACTTCCAGGCGATCCTTCCATTGCGCGGAAAGATCCTGAACGTCGAAAAGGCGATGGACCACAAGATCTTCGACAACGAAGAGATCCGCAACATCTTCACCGGCTTGGGAGTCAGCAAGGGCACCGCTGAAGACGAGCGCGCTTTGAATATCGAGAAACTCCGTTACCACAAAGTCGTCATCATGACCGATGCCGACGTGGACGGCAGCCACATCACCACCCTTATCCTCACCTTCCTTTTCCGTCACATGAAGGAGTTGATCGAACAAGGATACGTTTACATCGCCACCCCTCCCCTTTACCTCGTAAAGAAAGGCAAGGAGGAGGTCTACTGCTGGAACGACGAGCAGCGACTCGAAGCCATCAAACGCATAGCAGGTGAAGGAAAAGAAAGCAGCGTCAATGTGCAACGCTACAAGGGTCTTGGTGAGATGAACGCGGAACAGCTTTGGGAGACCACCATGCGCCCGGATACGCGGACCTTGCGTCAAGTGACCATCGAGAGTGCTGCCGAAGCCGACCGCATTTTCTCCATGCTGATGGGAGATGACGTACCCCCGCGTCGTGAGTTCATTGAGAAAAACGCCAAATACGCAAAGGTGGACGCCTGATCCATCACAATCACCCCATACTAACCACCATTTTATTAACCCGAAATGAAAGTCACAGTCGTAGGCGCCGGAAACGTTGGCGCGACTTGCGCCAATGTCATCGCACACCGCGAACTGGCCAATGAAGTCATCCTCGTCGATATCAAAGAAGGAATCGCAGAAGGCAAATCCCTGGATATCTGGCAAACCTCTCCCATCAACATGTTCGATACCCGTGCCAAAGGGGTGACGAACGACTACCAGGCCACCGCCGGATCAGATGTGGTGGTGATCACCTCCGGATTGCCGCGCAAACCGGGCATGAGTCGTGATGACTTGATCGCAACCAATGCCGGCATCGTAAAATCGGTGACCGAAAACATTGTAAAATACAGCCCGAATACGATCATCATCGTGGTGAGCAACCCACTTGATGTGATGACTTACTGTTCATACCTGACCTCCGGCTTCGATTCGCGCAAAGTTTTCGGAATGGCCGGCATCCTCGACACGGCACGTTACCGTGCATTTCTTGCAGAGGCGCTCAATACCTCTCCGAAAGACATTCAGGCGGTATTGATGGG
The DNA here is from genome assembly GCA_046049215.1 of Bacteroidota bacterium. Lineage (GTDB taxonomy): Bacteria > Bacteroidota > Bacteroidia > AKYH767-A > OLB10 > JAJTFW01. The sequence goes on from JBJOER010000075.1 coordinate 2,046, forward strand.
CGGACACGGTGATACCATGGTTCCCTTGCCACGCTACACCACAGTAGCCGGAATCCCGGTTACTGAACTGATCGAAAAGGATAAACTCGACGCCATCGTGCAACGTACCAAAGTGGGCGGAGGCGAATTGGTGAACCTGATGGGAACATCAGCATGGTATGCACCCGGCGCTGCAGCCGCTCAGATGGTTGAAGCCATCGTTCGCGACCAGAAGCGCATCTTCCCCTGTTGCGCATGGCTGCAAGGCGAATACGGCATGAAAGACGTTTACCTTGGAGTGCCTGTAAAACTGGGCAAGAACGGTATAGAACAAATCATCGAACTTCAACTGAACAGCGACGAATCAAAATTGCTGAACGATTCATCTGTCGCTGTGAAAGAAGTGATGAGCGTACTCGACAAGATGACCACTACTGTCTGAGATCCCTCACTATCCTAACCGAAAAGCCCCTCCAACAGGGGCTTTTTTCATTTGAAACGGTCGGCAAAGGACGGATCCGGCAAAAAGCAGGAAGCACTCCGGCCGAACCAACGGTATCGATTTGCAGCTATCAATCGATAGAATGGATCCCTCAGAACTGTGGGAATCAGCCGTAAAACGCCCAACACACTCCACGGGAATCCGAGGCCGGTCAGAATGCGGAGAACCGCTGTCGACTCACGGTAAGTGATCCCGTCTTCTACAAGGAGCACAGATCCTCCTGTTTTCTTTATCGAAGGATTCTCTTCCTTTAAAATAAGCTCGGATTCAGGAAGTATGGCGAAACAAAACTTTCTGTTCCTGTCATTCCGAAGAATGAAACGGACCGTTCTGCTGCACAACAGGCAATGTCCATCGAAATGTATGGTGGCGGTGCAGGGCATCAACCAATGCTGACTCCTACCAACTTCCCGATACCGAATGTGATTGCAGCAGCGGCGAGTCCGAAAAGAACCTGACGCATTCCGGAATACCAGACACTTTTTCCGGTGAACAACGTGATGGCTCCACCGATCAGGAACAGTCCGGCCGCGCTTACTGCGGCACTGGAGAGGATGGCTGTAGTACCGGTCAGGAAAAAGAATGGAATAACAGGTAGGATGGCCCCGATGGCAAACAGTATGAAGGAATAGACCGCAGCCTCCATGGCTGAACCCTTCAACTCCTCCGGATTTATTCCGAGCTCTTCCCTAACCAACACCTCGTGTGCCCTGGTCTTGTCCGTCATGATCTCGGCCGCCATCTGGTGGGCTTTCTCCGGATCAATTCCCTTGGCGATGTAAATCAATGCCAATTCACGTTGCTCCCCTTCCGGATTGG
>JBJOER010000076.1:0-5939 GCA_046049215.1 Bacteroidota bacterium
CGTAAAGCGGAGGTTCCCGAAGAGGTAAAATCGATGGTTTGAATACCCGGAGCGAGCGATATGGGAAGTTTGGTCCAGATTTCCAGCGAATTATGGGTCCGTACAGTGACGTAACAACTTGAATTAAGAAGAGATGGCGGTGGCAAAATCGCAGGAGTCCAGCCATTGGTCCCGACAATTACTTTTTGGGTAATAAGTATCCCATAGGGTGATACCGACTCACGGATAGTGACTGTCAAACTGTCGGCGGAATTGGGATTGTTTACCAAAACGTTTTGTTGAACTCCATTGGATAGGTATAAGCCCTCGACGAAAGCCCGGATCAGGATCTGAACCGTTGCTGCGGTCACTGCAAACCCGGAAGTGCTTTGGGTTGTACATCCATTGGCATTGGTCACTGAAATGAAACCGGATGTTGCTCCGGAGGGCACCGTCGCTGATACCGAAGAAGAGGATGTGGACTGAATTGATGATGAACTCACTGCATTGAATTTGACCGACGACACACTGTTGAAGCCGGAGCCTGTCAGATTGACCACCGTACCGACAGGGCCGCTTACAGGGCTGAAGGACACGATTACAGGACCGGGTATGATCTGTATGTTTTGCGTAGCGGTTCGTTGACAACCGTTTCCAAAACCGTACGTGTAGGTTATCGGATTGGCCCCGGGACCTGCTATTGAGGCATTCAATACATTTCCGGTAACTCCTAAACCTGAATAGGTTCCACCGGAAGGTGAACCTCCCGACAGTTGGACCGTGGTGTTGGAGCATACAGGAGATGTGAATGGGGCGAGACTAACCGTCGGAGGCGGTATCAATGATACACTTGCAACCCCGGAGACAGTCCCAAAACAAACAGGACTACTGATTGAGACCAGGTTGTAGAATGTGGTGACTGTAGGTGAAACGGAAAGGAAATAGGGAGTCGTACTGGTGGTAAATGTAGAAACGCTACTACCGTTCGTGTAGGAAACGGTCCATGGAGCGAGTCCGGTAAGGTCAAACCTTAGCTGAGCCACCCCGGTAGAACAAATCGTAGCCGACCCGGAGATCACAGCCGTAGCATCATCACAAAGGTCTTGTGCACACACATTGAAGGTACCCTCCTGCCCTACCGGTGACCAAACCCTGAGAACATAATTGGCGACAGGGTTCAATCCGGTGAATGTCCAGGTTCCTACTGCATTGCTCATACACATCAACTCCACCCCACCTCCACCACATTCAAAAAGCAACTGTGCCTTGAGTGCGGTTGCAGTACCCAGGGAAAAAGTCACTGTAAAATCCCCTGTATTACCTGTATTGAAGCCCAGCCATATATCGTTAATGGTTGTGGTGGCATCGCAGGAGGGTGTAGCCCCGTTTGCGCCGCCCAAACCCGATGGTGTTGCAAAAAGTGTTGTAAACGAAAGCGTATTCCCGGGACAGGATTGCACAGGATTGATCGGAAAGAATGCAGCGTTGATGCACTCGTCGTATGCAGGTGGAATGGGACAGGCCGCATCCTCATAGACACAAAGGCTCATCGATCCGGAAAGGCCGATGGAGTACGTCCACACCCGGATGTAATAGGTCTGCCCCCCTACGTATTGGTTCTGGCACAAGGTGATTTGGGGCATGCTTACATTGACATCATCGCTGCATTCGATCAACTGACCTCCATTTCCGGGACAACCGCTCCAGACCTCCATCACCCAGTCTGCAACCGTACCGGCTGTGGCCTGAATGATGAGCTTTTTGTTGTTGGATGGCGCCGTAAACATCAGCCACCGGTCATCATCAGGTATGTTGCCTCCTAATCCGTCAGAGCATAGAGCATCGGGACCATTCTGACTTTGACCGCTGGTAACGGAGGTCGATACACAGTTCGCCTGGCTGGCTGCAACCGTGATCAGGTTCGCCATCGCACAATCTTCACCGGGCTGACCGGTGGTAAATGACTTCGGACCAGACCAGGCGCTCAGGCTGTTACTTCCGCAATCGCGACGCACGTAGTAGGAGTATGAAGATCCCGAAACAAGATTGGTCAGGTTCAGAAACGTATCCGCTGTGGTCATCTGGTTACCTGTTCCCAATGTAAAACCGGTCACACCCCATTCCACTTTGTAAGTGGTTCCGGAGGGAGCAGCTCCGGCACCGCTGTTCCAGCGAAGCTTCACGGTCGATGCCGTCAAATCCAACACCGACAAGGAGGTGGGTTGTGGACAAGGAGGCGTAAACCGAAAGGTCAAACCAGCTGCAGGCAGTGTTGTGGCTGTGTAGGCGCAGTTAGATGTATTGGTCGCACCCTGGGAGGTATTGGTCCAAGCCGAACCGGAGGCCAATGCGCGATTCAAAAAGGAAGTATTGGCTCCACCCCTGATTCCGACCTGCGCAGTACCATTGACCCAAGAGGAGCCTTCAAAAGTGCCGTACTGTATTTCGATAAGATTAGTAGTCTCGTGTAGCCGAATTTGAAAATTCATGGCAGGTCCCGCCCCTGCAGCAGTGGTGTTACTTGGGCGGAAATTGACCCATTCGATTGCAAAAATCCTGGAAGGCGCTGACCCGATGGTGGCAGACCTGATGCTCGCAACTGTGTCAGGATCTGCCGGGTTGGCCACTCTGTAGGTTCCTATGAGATTCCCGCCAAAAATTGAAATAGCCCCGGCATAAGTCGCGGTACTGCCGATGGGATTGACATTGGTGGTGGATGGTGCCGTACCAAAAGTCAGAAACCCATTGCTTGAAGGGAATACAGTTAAATAAGATGCGGTATTGTAGGTGAATGAAAAAGGGAGGGTTAATGTTCCGACATAACTGTCCAAAGTCTGGGTGCCGGTACCCGTCGTTCCGTTCGAATTCGCAGTAATAAGGGTTGTTCCCGAAGTAAGAGGGGTGTAAGTCTGGGACAGTTGGCTAAAAACATAACCCGACTGAGCGCTTGAAGAGGAAAATACCAAAAACAGCAAGCAAAAAGCCCAAAAGGCCAAACCGGTCAGGGGCGGTCGAACCGAATTCATGAATAAATGTCTTGCTGATTTACAGTTCCTAAGTTACTGAATCCTGTCGTGCAATGCAAGAAAAAAATCAAACGGGCAGATGCCCATGTTGCATTCCGATCCCCTTTGAAAGTATCATCGCACAGTCTGCACTCACAAACCATTGAAATTGAAGTCGATTCGAAAAAGCCGAATGTGTATTCCAATGGTTTTTTTACTACATTTGCAGCCCCAAACCAGTTACAAGGGGTTTTAAAAATTGTTTGGCGTGGTAGCTCAGCTGGTTAGAGCGCAGCACTCATAATGCTGAGGTCGGGAGTTCGACCCTCCCCCACGCTACAAATCCCTACGCCTCTTCCTGTATTTTTTGACTTTATTGCAGTTGGGCTTTTCGCTTGCTTCCGGTCAGGATTTTCCTGTAGCGTCGTAGCAATTCCCCAAATGAATTGAAATCTTCACGGTAAAAAGCACCAACACCCTGCGTGTATGGCGAGTTGAGGTTGTTAATGAGTGAGTTGTTGTTGGACCTATTGAATGCTTTCAACCGAATACGTCCGTCTTTGCTTGCTTTCACCTCCACCTGGAAATCCCCGATCAGATTCGATGTATTTTGTTGATTTGTTCCGTTGGCGGCGTTGGCCATGCCGACGTTGCCATCGATGGTCACCCGGTCGTTGAAAAGGCTTGTGGAGAGTGCCACTTCCAATTCCTCGGAGGTAAGGGCGTCTCCCGGTCTGTAATTCACACCGACATTCACCTGGTTACTGATTTGAGAGGCCCAGTTCGACAATTGATTGCTTAACATTTCGTAGGCATTCACACCGACCACAGAAGCACCACTTGTACTACCGCGGCTGGCGATCTCACTGGGGGCTGTGAATCGCCGCATGACCAGGAGGGAAACCGCCTGACGGTATTTTTCCTCTTCTGAATTGATGAGCCTTTTCACCTGGTTCTCCGTATTGGGGTCGATGTTCAATACCACAATGTCGAAAATAATGGTGGGATTGAACAGCTTTTCCTTGAGTCCCAGGTGCAGTTCGACAGGCACGAGGGTTCTGAAGGAGCTATCCTGGAAAAGGTCATACAAACCGGTACGCAACTTATAAACCGCCGAAAGATCGATGGTCGCATCGTAGGGATCGCCAGTCCAACGGATCTTACCACCCTTCTTCAGGTGGAAATTCTTGTTGATGATGTTTTGCATCGTGAAAAGATAGTCACCGTTCTCTATGGTGAATTCACCCTGCATGCTCAGATCCTCTTTGGGACTTATGGACATGGTGATATTGCCCGAGCCTGACCCTTTGATGACATCGCCGATCTTTGAATCGAAAATGAGCTCAAACCTGGCTTCAGGAGTGATTTCCAAATCCATGTTGAGTTCGACACCGCTCAGGTCCGGTCCATCGGGTTCCCGCGACGTGGCCAGTGAGTCGCTGTGACTCACGAATGTGATGAATCCGCTTTTCCTTACCTCTTCGGGGTTGCTCAAAGGCAACAGGATTCGAGTACCGGATTCGGATCGCAGGCCGATGTTCATGACGATATAGTCAAGAGGGCCTTTGATTCCTACTGTCCCACTGGCATAAGCCTCGCCGTAATACACCGAGTTATCGGTGTGCGAAGTGTTCATCACCTGAACCCTTTTGGCTGCTATGCCAAGATCGAAACGGAAATCATCGAGGTGTTTATGACGGATATCCCCGTTGAGGACGGCTTGATTTCCATTGATGTCGTTGATGATGACATCTTTGAAAACGAACCTGTCGGATTCAATGGTTACATCCGTCGATAGATTGTAGGAGGTTTGCAAGTAATCGATGGTGAAGGAAATTTTCTGCAGAAACAGCTTGCCTGTGAGTTCCGGCTTGACTGGCGTACCCCTTAAATACAACTCTCCGCTAGCCACTCCACCCAATCCGCTGACGAGTCCCTTCAGATAGACACCGAATGTGCTGACATAAGTCTTCTTCAATACAGCTTTGAAATCGAGCTCACCCTCCTTCCCGTTGTCCCGGTAGTGACCGCTCACCTCAATATTCTCGTTCCCACCCCTGGTCACGATAGCCATAACATCTATCTGCTTCCGAATACTGTTCCATTGCGTCAGGATATCGGCATTACCGATGGTATCTCCGAACCATTGAAGGCCTTGAATGGCCAGGTCAGCATTCATTCCGGGCTGATCGAATGCGCCGGCGAATGATGCCTCACCATCAAGTATGCCTCCTGTCTGAACACCGAATGAGGAAAGAAACGGGTTGGCCTGGCTTATGTCGAAGGAGCGAAACCCCACACGCAAAATGGTAGATGTCGATTTGCCCAAAACACCTGCGAAAGAGACTTCCTGGTCTCCGGTGCTGAAAACGACATTTTTAAACACAACACCTGAACTGTCCACCAACATGAAATTGGTACTGTCGAGCGACCAATCCCTTCCGGCCACCCTCAGCTTACTGGGGTTGAAATGCAGGCTGGTATAGCCCGCATTCATGAAACTGGCGTTGATCCCTAGAGTCACCTCTGATTTCAACGAATCGAGTCCGTTGAAATCGATCATGACGGATGCCGTATCGCGGTTGGTGAATCCCTGAATGTTCAACTGGTTGACCCGGACGCTGTCAGTAAAGGCTATTCCGCCCAGGTCAGCATTGAAGTTCAGGTTACCCCGCTCTGAGAAACCATCTATGTTGATTCCGTCAAGGGCCACACCCTCATAAACGATACCGGTTGATTTCAGATGAAGGTCCACCTCGTTCAAATCGGTATCCATCCTACCTTCAAGCGATGTCCCGCGTGCGACTTTCAATTGCGGCAGGAAAACACTGGTCAGGTTCTCTGTATTTTTAAGTTGAACCTGAAAACTGAAATCCTGGCTGAGTGTCCGCCTGCTTTCAGATTCAAACAGAACGGGGATGTATCGAGTAGCAACGGACTGAATGGCTTTGGGCA
>JBJOER010000077.1:0-3621 GCA_046049215.1 Bacteroidota bacterium
GCTTGTCGAAGCCACCCAGCAGGTCCCCCGAAATTTGGGTGCCGGCTATCCCGCCATGCAGTTCTAAGTTGAAGGATTGGGCATCACAGTTTTCAACCATAACACAACCCAGAATGGTCAACAGAAACAATAAACGCATGGTTCAATAATATCGAATAAGTTGTAAATGCAATACATACAGTTGATATGGCGAAAAGTAAAATGCTATTGGTGAAATCTTAATTAGGTTGAAAACTTAACACTCTTTACTTGACTTGCATGGGGGAAGAGGTGTACTTTTATGACGGAAATCATTGATTTTTAGTAAAAAAGCATTAGAAATTACATGAAAATGTTTCGTGTTCAGGCAATTAGCCTCTATTTCTGTTTGCTTGCCCCCATGGTCAAGGGTCAATCAAACACAGGAGTGGATCAGGCTTTTCAGCCGCAAGTGAATTTGTCGGCGCGGCAACTGATTATTCAATGGGATTCGGGTTCGTTTGTTTCGAATCAAACCTGGGCTGCAGCTATTCTGAATAAGTACCACGATAAGATTGTCAATGTCAACGGGATTCCCGCAAATAGCCAGGCGGTTTTGGTCCATTTTCAGGATGGCAAGTTGCAGGAAGAGGATTTACTCCAGGTCATGGAGATGGAAGGTGTTCCTTCCCCTTATTTTATTTCCAATGGGCGTAAATTTTTGTTGGCTCAAGACAAAACTTTAGTAAATGAACCATTGAAATGATCAACCTTACCCTCAAGATGAATTTGAAATACGGTTCAACTTCTTTTTTGTTTTTCTTTCTTGTCGCCGTTTTTTGGTCGTCAAGTTCTCATGGTCAATCTTTGATTCCGGCCGGACAGGGTGGCTTCGAGGCGGGTGCAACCTTTGGTGCCAATAGCTGGACGGTGGTGAATGACACGCGCAACAAATGGTTCGTAGGCAGTGTGTCAAAATGTACGGGTAGCTATGGTGCCTATATCGACAGCTCAGCAGCCGGAACATCCAACAACTACAACAGGACCATTGCCAATGTGTCTCACTTTTATAGGGATCTGACTTTTCCTGCATGCCAGACCAATATCACACTCACTTTTAGATTCAAGGGCGGTGGGCAGAGCCAGGGTAGTACACCGCTTGATTACCTGGCAGTGTCAGTTGTGGCTGTAACAACTTCACCAGTGGCCGGTACACCATTATCAGCCGGTGGTGTGGGAGCTGCCGGTTATTATTCAAGCAACAACTGTACCCTCGTTACCATTCAATTGCCCGGAAACCTGGCAGGTACGACCCAGCGCCTTGTTTTTTCGTGGATAAACAATGCATCCAATGGAAGTCAGCCGGCAATTGCTGTTGACGATATCGAGGTGGTCTCAGCTTTTTCTGCTTTGGCCAATGACGAGCCATGCGGCGCCACTCCTGTGACCGTGGGTTCGACGTGTAATTTTGTTACATACAACAACACCGGAGCTACGCCTTCCACCGGCTACCCTAATCCTTCTTGCGGCAGTTATGCCGGAGGAGATGTCTGGTTCACCACCACGATCCCTGCTTCCGGGCAGTTGATCATCGATGCCAATATCGGTGCTATCACCGACGGTGCCATGGCTGTTTACACGGGCCCGAATACAAATAACCTCACCGAGGTGGCCTGCGACGACGACGGTAGCGCGAACGGATTGATGCCTTACTTGAATTTGACAACGCTTTTACCCGGCACACAGATATGGGTCCGATTCTGGGAGTTCGGTGGAAATACATTCGGAACGTTCAATTTGTGTTTCTATTCCACGGCGTGCCCTGGCGGAGTTCCCTCAAACGATTTATGCACCAATGCCATTCCGATCGCATTGGGGAGCACCATCACCGGTACAACGGCATGTGCTTCCGGCGTGAATGAACCAATCGGGGCTTCCTGCTGGTTGAATGGTTCGTTGAACACAGTATGGTATTCAGTCGTCTGCCCCCCCAGCGGCAAGATCAGTTTGCGGACCGGCCTTGGAACGCTCACCAACACACAGATAGCATTGTACTCGGGGAATTGCTCAGCATTGACCTTGTTGAGTTGCAACAACGATATTACGTCTTGTGGAAGCACCCAGTTCTGGTCTGAGATCATTGCTACCGGGCTAACACCGGGGTTAACCTATTTCGTTAGGGTCGATGGCTATCAGAATTTGAATGGAGATTTCACATTGACAGCCATTGACGGGAACACTACCTGGCCCACGGTGTTCGGGCAGGACTGCAACAGCACCTTCTCTGTTTGCTCCCCGAATTTCACGGTCGGTAATCCCGGCTTCGTTGGTTCCGGAAACAACTGCGACTTTTCTGCTGGTTCAGGCTGTCCTTCCTGTCTCCTATCTGGGGAACGGAATGCCGTCTGGTATTCTTTTTCTGCTGCTTCGGCAGGAACGATCCAGTTCACATTGACACCAAACAACGGAGTCGATTACGATTTCGCCATGTGGGATGTGACCGGATTAACGAATCCCTGTGCATCCATCTCAGGAGGTACGCTTCCTCCCATCCGTTGCAGCTATGCCGCTCCATTCTTGGCTTCGAATACAGGTCTTAATACAACCGCTATGGATCAGTGCGAAGCTGCGAATGGCGATGGTTTCGTTTCTGCCATCAGTGCTTCAGCTGGTCAGACCTTTCTTCTGGTGATCAGTAACTTCTCCACAACCTACGTGGGATATTCTCTTAATTTTTTCGGTTCACCACTGAATTACAACTCCGGAAGTCAGTTGTCATGGACAGGAGGCTCCAATACCGATTGGTCGTTATCCGGAAATTGGGGTGGCTGCGCGAGCCCCGATTGCGCGAAGGATGTGGTTATCTATGGAGGGCCTACCAATCAGCCCTACATCGCCCCCGGCCAAACCTTCAATTGCAAAAACATCACCATCCAGCCGGGTGCGTCTCTTACACTGGGTCCCAATAGCGTACTTGAGGTGTGTGGGAACTTCACCAACTCGGGAGTGCTGAACGCCGATCCCACTTCAATCATTCGCTTTTCCAACGGTTCTGTGATGCAATCGATCAATGGCATGGTCATCACCCCCAATGAATTGGGATCTGTGGAGGTGTCCAAGACGGGAGGAAGTCTCTCTCTGAATACGAATACGGAGATGAGCGGGGATTTCTCCATCCTAAGCGCCACATCAGTGGTGAGTGCAAACGGATTCACCCATCGCCTTTCCGGTAATTTCCTGAACAACGGTATCTACAACGCAGGAACAAGTACGTTGATCTTCAATGGAACATCAGGTCAGTCCTACTTCAATGCCTATGGGGGGAGTCAGCTCCTCAATAACGTCAACATGTTGCATGGTGGGCCGGGGGTGTCACTGTCTTCATTCATGCGTTTGGGTGGTGGTGGCGTACTTACACTCACTTCCGGAAAGATTATAACGGGTGCCGGTAACGAAGTAGTTGTACTGAACCGTGCGCCTTCATCGGTGACAACGGGAAACACAGGCAGTTACGTCGAAGGTAACCTGCGAAGGCACCTCAATCCTACCGGTTCTTACGATTTTCCCGTTGGTGAAGCGACCAAGGGGTATCAGCGTTCTAACATCAATTTTACAGATCCGGCCAATGCCAATCAGTTGGACAACATTCTGGTGAATTTCTCC
>JBJOER010000078.1:0-3231 GCA_046049215.1 Bacteroidota bacterium
TCCCATCGGTCTGCAAAAAGCCACGCCTGCACAGATCCTTCAACACCTCTTGCAACAAAAATGGGTACTGAAAGAGGGCGACCTCGACATGGTGGTGATGCAACATGAATTTGAATACACACTGAACGGCACCGACAGGAAGTTGAACAGCACACTCGTTGTCAAAGGAATCAACCACACCGAAACGGCCATGGCCCGGACAGTCGGACTCCCGCTCGGGATTGTCGCATTGGAGGTCCTTCAGGGCCGGATATCAAAGCGTGGTGTTTGCCTGCCATTGAATGAAGAGATCTATACACCTGTATTGAACGGACTCAGCCAGGAAGGCATTTTATTTACCGAAACCGAAGGTTGAGTCGCCGGCTCAGAATGCCAGGTAGAAATCGCGGGTCAATTGCTTGTACTCGTCGGTGAATTCCCGCCCTTCCGTGTGCAGTACCAGCTCTTCGATCACGGGCTCATCCTCCTGACGACTGAATTCCATCAACACCCTTTTGCACGGTTTGTCCAATCCCGTGCGGACATTCACTTGCGTATTGCAGAACAAACCGTTCTGCTCCGCCTTTTCGAGGAAGATTTGTCCTTCACGCTGAGGCAGGATCACACAAAAGCGACCGGTAATATGCAGAAGTCGGACCACTCCGTTGATCAGTTCATCCTGATTCAGTGAAGCGCTTGCTGAACGGGCAAGGTGCCTGGCCTCGTCTTCGGGAGCATAAGAGTCTATGAAGTAAGGCGGATTGCTCACGATCAGATCATAACGGTGCACCGGACGGAAATCCATCAACGATGAATGCACTACCCGAATTCTGTTTTCCCAGGGGGATTGCCTTGTGTTTTCCACGGCTTGTTCGCAAGCCTGCCGATCGATATCGATCGCATCGATAAAAGCATCCGACTTTTGCGCGGCCATCATGGCGATCAGACCGGTACCGGTACCGATATCCAGAATTTTTCCATCTGCGGGAGGTTTGATCCATGCTCCGAGCAATACACCATCTGTGCCTACTTTCATGGCACACAGGTCCTGACGGACGGAAAACTGCTTGAAGTGAAAAACTGATTCAGGCATAAATACAACCCTAACAAAGGTAGCCGTTGCATTTACGGAATGCAAATGCCTACATTCCGGGGTAAAATCAAGATTCCGTTCCATTCAACACACTTTTTGATTCCCACGTGAACCAAACTCATCAACGCCAATTCCGACGATTTTCCAAGCCCACATCCGCAGACTACTAAATTCATTAAATTGATTATTAGGTATTTGCATATTAATTTAGTACTATGTATTGCATAGTACCTTGTTTTTACATTAGCTTTGCCGTGTCGATTACAAACTTGTACACTTCTTAACAACATGGCTCCACTGAATCCACTCGAAAACACGCAGGCGCAGATGCGCAAGGGTGTGCTGGAGTATTGCATCCTGAATATCATCGCGCAGGGAGAAGCATACCCATCCGATATCCTCCAAAAGCTAAAAGAGGCGAAACTGGTGGTGGTGGAAGGCACCCTCTACCCTTTGCTGACCCGGTTGAAAAACCAAAGCCTGTTGGCTTACACCTGGAAAGAAAGTTTATCGGGACCACCGCGTAAATACTACACCCTTACCGATGTGGGCCGGGATTTTCTTGAAGCCCTGCATCAAACGTGGCGCGAACTGCGCGACGCCGTCCAAATGACCACACCTGAATCCCATTCTCCAAGCCATGAATAAAACCGTCACCGTAAACATCGGCGGAAGCGTCTTTCACATCGAAGAACACGCCTACGAACAACTGAAACAGTACCTCGATGCACTTCGTCGCCAACTCAGCGGAAGCGAAGGCCGAGACGAAATACTTCAGGACATCGAGAGCCGACTGGCTGAAATGTTCAATGAAAAGCTTCAACATGCCCGGCAGGTAATCACCCAAGCACAAGTCAGCGAGGCCATGGAGATCATGGGACGACCCGAGCAAGTCGCAGGTACGGAGATCAACGAAGAAACCGGCAAAGCTGAAGGTTCGTCTTCCAAAGGATATAAACGTCTTTACCGCGACGCGGACGATAAGGTCATCGGGGGTGTTTGCAGCGGTATCAGTCACTACATCGGCATCGATCCGATGTGGCTCCGGCTGGCGTTCGCAGCAGCATTCTTCATCTGGGGAGCAGGTTTATGGCTGTATATCATCCTACTCATCATCCTTCCAAAAGCAAGAACGACAGCTGAAAAGCTGGAAATGAAGGGTCAACCCGTCACCGTTAAAAACATCAAGGAGACCATCGAAGAAGAGGTGTTCGACATCAAAGCGCGCCTGTCGGGTGAAAAACCGAGAAACAGCCGGAGTGCGATTTCCAACTTTTTCGATGCGTTAGGCGCCATCCTCATCGCGGGAATCAAGTTCTTCGTCGCGTTCATTGGTGCTATTTTCACTTTTACACTCGGACTTCTTCTGGTTGCGCTCTTTTTTGTATTGTTGGCCATGGCGGGATGGCTGCCCGGAGCAGATGTACCCGTATTTCTGACCAAGTATTTCCTCGATCCGGTTCACTTGAATGCGGGCATTTTCTCCGTAGGCATCGTACTGGGCATCCCCTTGCTCCTGCTATTGAACAAACTGATCCACCGCCTTTTCAAGACGCCCAAACTTCCCAAATCAGTTCGCCTGACCGCTATCAGCCTTTGGATTTTCGGAGTCATCATGGCTTTTTTCACAACACTTTCAGTTACGCTTGACTTCCGAAATTCCACCCTTCAAAAAACCTCCATACCGATCCAGCAACCCGTGAGCGACACCCTGGAATTGAGTGTACTTTCAACGCATGGAGAAAACTCGGTGATGGTTATTTCAAGTTCACAAGATTTCGAAATCACGGAATCCGGGGACAGTCTGCTTCTTTACGATGTGAGAGTAGATGTCCAACGCGCAGCAGGAAACGAGTTTGAACTTATCCGAATTTGCTCTGCGAAAGGAGAAACAGCAAAAGCTGCACATAGCAGGATCAAAGAAATCGGTGTCTATATCAATCAAACGGATGCAACACTGCAGCTTCCAGATGGGTTTTACATACCCAAAGGTTCACTCTACCGCGGACAAGAGGTGCGGTTCGTGCTGAAGGTTCCAGAAGGTAAAAGTGTTTTTCTTTCAGAAGGATCGGAAGCCATCATCTACGATATCAAAAACGTGACCAATACGCTCGATGAGGACATGACAGGAAAAACCTGGACTATGACGCCGGCCGGAC
>JBJOER010000079.1:0-3446 GCA_046049215.1 Bacteroidota bacterium
GAAACTTTTGTGGCTATTTTTGTGTTCAACAAGCGCAAAAATACCGTTTTAAAACCCCTGTTATGGCTATCAAAATCACCGAAGAATGCATCAACTGCGGAGCATGTGAGCCCGAGTGTCCCAACAATGCGATTTACGAAGGCGGCGCCGAGTGGCGTTTCTCTGACGGCACATCCGTCAAAGGATCCTTCACCATGCTGGATGGCTCCACTGTCGATGCCGACGCCCCACAAACCCCAAAAGCGAATGATATCTATTATATCGTCACCGACAAATGCACTGAATGTGTAGGATTTCACGATGAGCCTCAATGCGCGGCCGTTTGCCCGGTCGACTGCTGCGTGGATGATCCCGACTTCCGCGAGTCAAAAGAGACCCTCATGGGCAAAAAAGATAAAATGCACGGTTGAGTTCAACCTCATTCAGACCAACAAAACCCTGCCCGACGGCGGGGTTTTGTTTTTACGGATTATTGAGACAATTCAATCTACTTTTGGCGTTCTTCTTACCGATGAAAGCCCTCCTCGTCTTCTTGTTCTCATTCTCGCTCGGCTTGCAAGCCAACGCAGATGCGGACACAAGCGCGTTTCAGCCCGCCCTGACCAGATTGAAACTTCTTGGAGATTCTGTACTTCGGGGAAAATCCGATCAGGCAAGAAGCCAGGCCAACGCGGTATTCTCCGCATTGATCGACAGCATCCTGAACACGGAAGGGGGAGCAGGCCTTTCTTTTAAAAATCTGGAGTGCCTTTCATTAGCGGCCTCCGGTGACGGGAAAGTTAAGCTGATCAGCTGGATGCTGATACTCAAATCCGAACAACCATCTTACACGTTCTACGGCTACCTGCTACACCGAAAAGAACCCGGGGTTCCTTTTACTGTAGTCCGACTGGAAGCCTCCCAAAGCGGCTCCAAGGAGGAAATGGAGAATCTCAAACTCCAACCACCAAATTGGCATGGATGCATTTACTATGCGGTGATCCACCACCGTTACAAGAAAAACGACCATTACATGCTGTTGGGTTGGGCGCCCCTTTCGCAAGCCATAACACGTAAACTGGTCGAACCGTTGCGAATTCAAGAGAAGAAAATTCAGCTGGGCGCACCGGTCATCCGTGCCGGAGGGAAAGCGAAGCATCGCCTTGTATTCGATTACAACGCCCGGGCGACCATGACACTTCGCTACGATGAACGGATGAAAATGCTGGTCATGGACCACCTCTCCCCCTCCGATCCCCGCCCTGAAGCCAAGGGCATGTACAACCTGTACGGCCCCGACTTCAGCTACGATGGTTTGAAATTCGCAAAGGGGCATTGGAACTTCCTGCGCGACATCGATGTGCGTAACCGGTAAGGTTTGCCAGTCTCGAACTTTCCTGCTTACTTTGCATCGAATCCTCTCATTTACAATAAGTTAAAAATCAACTATTTACGCATGAGAAAGCACAATTTCGGCGCAGGACCCGGCATCCTGCCCCAGTCCGCACTCGACAAATCGGCTGCTGCTGCCCTTGATTTCAACGGACTTGGCATGTCCATCCTCGAGATCTCTCACCGCAGTAAGGATTTCGAAGCCGTCATGGACCGCACGAAATCGCTGGTAAAAGAACTCCTGGGAGTTCCTGACGGGTACTCCATCCTTTTCCTGCAGGGTGGAGCGAGCACCCAGTTCGCGATGGTACCGATGAATTGCTTGCATACGAAAGCGGCCTACGTTGATTCCGGAGTATGGGCGAACAAGGCCATCAAGGAAGCGAAGCTATTCGGAGATGTGAATGTGATTGCCACGTCGAAGGACAAGAATTACAGTTTCGTGCCAAAGGGCTATGAGATCCCTTCCGACTGCGACTACCTGCACATCACTTCTAATAATACCATCTACGGCACGCAGATGAAGGCCTTCCCGTCCAGTCCGATCCCGGTGGTTTGCGACATGTCGAGTGATATTTTCAGTCGTCCGGTGGATGTATCTTCGTTCGACCTCATCTATGCCGGTGCCCAGAAAAACATGGGGCCTGCGGGCGTCACACTGGTGATCGTGAAGAACGATTTCCTGAAGGAGATCAGCCGCACCGTGCCCACGATGCTGAAATACCAGACCCACATCGATGGAGATTCGCTCTACAACACGCCTCCGGTATTCCCGATCTATGTCTGCATGGCGACCCTCGAATGGTTGAAATCGATTGGAGGAGTGAATGCCATCGAGAAGATCAACACCCAAAAAGCCGATCTGTTTTACGGTGAGGTGGACAACAATCCGCTCTTTACCGGGACCTGCGCTGTCGAAGACCGTTCACACATGAATGCCTGCTTCCTGCTGAAAGACCCTTCACAGGACGATGCATTCCTTCAAGCCACCAAGGAAGCCGGCATCGTCGGTATCAAAGGCCACCGCTCTGTGGGAGGTTTCCGTGCTTCAATGTACAATGCACTACCGATTGAAAGTGTAAAGGTGCTGACCGAAGTAATGAAGGACTTTGCCTTGAAAACAGCCTGAACCATGTTCCACATCGACGAACCCATGCCACGCATCTTAGCCAACGACGGTATTGACAAAGCCGGCAAGCAGATACTCGAAGCCGCCGGAATCGAGGTGGTCACTGACAAAGTTCCGCAGGAGGAACTGGTAGCCGCATTGCAGGGTTTCGACGGGATCCTGGTACGCAGTGCCACCACCGTTAGAAAAGACCTCATCGATACCTGTCCCAACCTGCGCCTGATCGGGCGTGCCGGTGTGGGCATGGACAATATTGATGTTGCATATGCCCGCGAAAAAGGTATCCGGGTCATCAACACACCCGAAGCATCGTCCCAGAGCGTAGCGGAGATGGTCTTCGCACACCTGTTCACCATCAGCAGGCAATTGCACCATAGCAACCGTGAGATGCCCTCATGCGGGGATAAAGAGAAATTCAATGCACTGAAGAAGCAATTCTCCAGCGGCTTCGAACTCAAAGGAAAGACCCTTGGCATCATCGGCTTCGGAAATATCGGACAGGCGGTGGCGAGAATGGGCCTTGGGTTAGGCATGAACATCCTGCCCTTCAAGTTGCGTGCCCGCGATGTGAAGATCGAGATCGATTTTTTCAAGACGATGAGCAATGCAAACCTCGTACTCACCATGCAGTGTGTTCCCTTTGAACAGCTGCTGGCGGAAAGCGATTTCATCACACTTCACGTGCCCTTCCCAAAAGGTGCACCTCCCATCCTTGCAAGGAGGGAATTCGAACAGATGAAAAAAGGGGTTGTTGTCGTCAATACCGCACGCGGTGGCGCCATCCATGAAATGGACCTTCTTGATGCATTGAACAAAGGCACAGTTGCCGGTGCCGGCCTCGATGTTTTTGAGGGTGAACCGCTTGTACGTGAAGAAGTCCGAAACCATCCTGCCGTATCGTTGAGTCCGCACATCGGCGGATCGACTGTGGAAGCCCAGGAGCGTA
>JBJOER010000080.1:0-6729 GCA_046049215.1 Bacteroidota bacterium
CACAAAACCTTTGAATTCACGGTGTGGAATTCGTTCTCCACGATGGTGCAGCTTCCGTACTATAGGGGCCAAAGTGATGTAAAGTAGCATTCCCAGCGAAAAAATGGCGAATGGAATAACCAGGTAGCGGGTAGTGATACCGCCATCGGTCATCAACCATTCCTCAATTTGAGAAACAACCAGTTTGATGTTCAGCGAGACGATGATGCCTGCACAGACCCATGCAGCCATGCGTGTCCATGCAGCGATGACAAATTCCCCCATCCTCTCATGGTCACTGACGAAGTGGATCAACGGTATCACCGCAAAACCCAGTTGAAGGCTGAGAATGACCTGGCTTAAGATCAATAGGTCTCCAGTGGCTTCTTCTCCATAGTAATGGATAACCAATACGGCGGGCACTATGGCGATAAGTCGAGTGATCAGACGCCGGATCCATGGAGCGATCCGTAGATTCAAATACCCTTCCATGATTATTTGTCCGGCTAGGGTACCGGTGATCGTGCTGCTTTGTCCTGCACAGAGCAGGGCAACTGCGAATAAGACAGGAGCGAGCTGAGAACCCAACAAAGGTTCCAGCAAGTGATGGGCCTCGGTGATGTCGCTCACCTCGTGCAATCCGGCTGAATAAAATGCGCTTCCGGCAAGAACAAGTATAGCCGCATTGACAAAGAACGCCGCGTTCAAGGCGATTGTGCTGTCGATGAAATTGAAACGGATGGCTCGACGCGTTTCAATGGCAGTACGTTCGAATTTCCGGGTTTGTACAAGTGCCGAATGGAGGTATAGGTTGTGTGGCATTACAGTGGCTCCGATAATGCCGATGGCGATGTATAGCGCCGCATCGTTTAACGCTGTTGGTACAAATCCCCCGGCAACTTGCGGGAGGGAAGGCTGTGCGATAAACATCTGAACAACGAAGGCACCACCAATGGTGGCCACCAGACTGATTATAAACACCTCCATCTTTCGAATCCCGTGATTTAAGAGGAAAAGCAATAAAAAAGTGTCCAAAGCACTGATCAATACGCCCCAGATTAAAGGGATCTCAAAGAGCAGGTTCAGGCCAATGGCCATGCCCAGGATCTCGGCCAGGTCGCATGCGGCAATGGCAATCTCTGCCAAACCGTAGAGGTAGTAATTGACAAATCCAGGAAACATCTCGCGCGAGGCCTGTGCAAGATCCCTTCCCCTCACAATGCCCAATCGCGCGCTCAGGCTTTGTAAGAGCAAAGCCATCAGGTTCGACATCAGCAACACCCAGATCAATGCGTACCCGAATTGGGAGCCGCCGGCAATATCGGTCGCCCAGTTTCCGGGATCCATGTAACCCACACTGACCAAATAGGCGGGACCCAAAAAGGCGAAAAGCTTCTTCCAAAACCCCATTTTACTGTCCACCTTTACACTACCGTGAACTTCGCTCAGCGAGGATTGATGATTTGTTTCAGTCATGACGAATCAGGATTTGTTGTGCGGCTTGATGACTTAAAAAAGTGGTGTTCCCATCGGTAAATCGTATCAGAAGGCTGCTGTCGAATTCATCGCGTTCAAGCACAGTGAACTTTACACCGGGTTTAAGACCCTTCTTTTCCAGAAAACGAAGGAAAGCCGATGTGTGATCGTTCACACCGGACAAGATAACTCCGCTTCCAGCCTCCATTTCCGAAAGCAATCTACCGGAGGCCTGGACCAGTTTTCCGCTTTGATCAGGTATTGGATCACCATGCGGATCGAAACGCGGATGACCCAGATAGGTGTCTAAACGACTGATGAGTTCATCCGAACTGACATGTTCCAGTTCTTCCGCCAGCACGTGAACTTCGTCCCATTTGAAGTTGAGTATATCGGTAAGGAACACCTCCCACAAACGGTGGCGACGAATTACACCCAAGGCCATCTTTTCACCCTTACGGGTCATTTTCACGCCCCGGTAGCGCTCATAATCCAACAGGTTCTTCTCCGATAAACGCTTGATCATGTCCGTTACAGAAGCCGATGTGGTGTTCATCCGATCAGCTATCTGTGAAGTGAGAACAGAACCCGAATGCATGGCGCCAATGTGGTAGATGGTCTTCAGGTAGTTTTCTTCCGAGCTTGTCATGTCGTGTTTATTGAAGACCCAAATATATAAATTAGATTCGTCTAAAAATAATATTAGATGGGTATTTATTGCTTTTTCCTTAATCTTGCAGCCCGATGTACAAGCGCCTGATCCGACCGCTTTTATTCTGTATGGAGCCCGAAAAAGCCCATCATTTGGTTTTCGGGAGTATAAGTTTGCTTTTTCGTATTCCCGGAATGAGCCAACTTATTTCAGCTCTTTACTCCGTGCGAAATCAAAAACATGGAAAGCGTGTGATGGGACTTCATTTTTCGAACCCTGTCGGACTTGCTGCCGGGTTTGATAAGGACGCCTTGTTGTTCGAAGAACTGGGTGCATTTGGTTTCGGATTTATCGAGGTCGGAACCGTCACTCCCCGTCCACAAGAGGGAAATCCTAAGCCAAGGATGTTCAGGTTAAAAGCTGATCGGGGACTCATCAACCGCATGGGGTTCAACAACAAGGGCTTGAGCCAGGTGAAAGATCGATTGCGTAATCGGAAACCGGGAGGACCACTCATTGGAGGGAACATCGGAAAGAACAAAGACACACCCAACGACAAAGCAGGGGACGATTATGAACTTGGGCTCTCCGAATTGTACCCTTATGTTGATTATTTCGTAGTCAATGTCAGCTCGCCGAATACTCCCGGTTTGAGGACATTGCAGGAGAAGGGGCCGCTAACTGAGTTGTTGAACCGACTCCTGGTGAGAAACAAGCAGTTGGGGAACAAACCCATCCTTCTGAAAATCGCTCCCGACCTGACCGATGGGCAATTGGACGATATTGCTGAGATCGTCAATTCATCCGGAATCACCGGTGTGATTGCCACCAACACCACGATCTCCCGTGAAGGGTTGCTATCACCTCCCGATCTTATTTCAGAGGCCGGAGGATTGAGCGGTGCGCCGCTTCGAAAGAGAAGTACGGAGGTCATCCGGGCGCTTCGAACAAGATGCGGTTCGGAGAAAGTCATCATCGGTGTAGGAGGTGTTTTCAGTGCGGATGATGCACGTGAAAAGCTTGATGCCGGAGCGGACTTGATCCAGGTCTACACCGGTTTTATTTACGAGGGACCGGGCATTGTCAAAAACATCCTGAAAGGCCTGTAAGCGTTTTCGGAAAATCTCGGAAAACCCACCTTACAATATTCCGGGAAAATCTTCCGGTTATCGCCCTTCGTTTTTACTTTTGCATCCCATCATAAGAACATGAAAAACATCCTCGTTACCCTGACACTCTCCGCACTGTTCATCGCATGCGGAAATCCCCCCAAGCAAGAAGAAATCTCCGCGGACACCAAGGCGGATACGACCGCATCAACCGGAACTTTCGGCCAAGCAATCGACGAAACCGGTGCCATCACCATGGATTCTTTGCTATCCAGCATGGAAGCCGGAAAAGGTGTGGTCGAAAACGTGAAAGTGACCGGATTGGTTGAAAAAGCCTGCCAGGCCAAAGGTTGCTGGATGACGATCGATGGCGGTAACGGTACATCCATGCGCGTCACATTCAAGGACTATGCATTTTTCGTTCCTAAGAACTGCGGCGGCAAGACTGCGGTCATGCAAGGTCGTGCCTACCTGGATACCACCAGTGTGGAAGACCTGCGCCATTTCGCTCAGGATGAAGGTGTGAGTAAAGATTCGCTCGAAAAAATCACGGAACCGGAAATTGCACTTTCTTTCGAAGCTGAAGGAGTCATCATCAAATAAGAAACCCAATGCCAAACAGGGACCCGCTCCAAAAAGCGGGTCCTTTTTTTGAAACGACCATGGAGAGCATCGAATGGGTGGAATGTCCGAGGGATGCCATGCAAGGCATCACTTCGTTTATTTCCACTGCCGATAAGATTCGGTATATCAACCGCTTGTTGAAAGTCGGTTTCGATGCGATTGATTTCGGCAGTTTCGTATCGCCCAAGGCCATCCCCCAAATGCGTGACACGGCCGAGGTGCTCGCCGGTCTTGATACGTCTGTTAAAACCAGGTTGTTGGCCATCGTGGCCAATGAAAGGGGAGGAGAGGAGGCTTGTTTGCATGAAAGGATAGCCTTTTTAGGTTACCCCCTTTCCATTTCGGAGACATTCCAGATGCGTAACACGAACCGTTCCATATCGGAATCAATGGCTACTGTAGCTCGGCTTCAGGAACTGTGTTTGAATCATAAAAAGGAGTTGGTCGTTTACATCAGCATGGCCTTCGGTAATCCGTACGGTGACCCATGGAGCCCTGACCTGTCTGAACAGACAATTGAAGAGCTATATAAAATCGGGGTTAACACCGTTGCTTTGGCCGATACAGTGGGAATTGCTGAAGCCACGACTGTACACTCCATGTTCAACCAACTGATACCTGCATTTCCCTCCATACGATTCGGGGCACACCTTCACTGCTCCCCGTCCAATTGGATGACGAAGGTCGAGGCTGCTTACGCTGCGGGGTGCCGCCGGTTCGACTCCGCCATGAAAGGGTATGGCGGATGTCCGATGGCCAAAGACGATCTTGTCGGTAACCTTGCCTCTGAAAATCTCTTGCATTACTGCAATAGCAGGTCCATTCAAACCGGCATCGACCTGCCGGCATTCCAAGAGGCCCTCGAAAGCGCCAATTTAGTATTTTCAGGCCCCCAGGCAACATAGCACAACACCTGCCGTTTCAACAAGACGAACCATTACCCGATGACCCACCTCGCATACCCAAACAGGCTATTCCTGTTTTTCTGCTCGCTTTTCATTTTTCTTCAAACAGACCAGTCACTAGCTCAAAAAGGCTACCTCGAATTGCTGGGTAACGTACAGCAGGAAGGCAAAGGGATCGAAGGGGCAGAGATCAAAGTGTTGAAAGGTGATGAAAATTCAGATAATCTGCTCAGTTCCGCCGGAGGTAAATTCATCATCAATCTTGATCTGGGGCACCTCTATACAGTCGTTTTTAGTCGTAACGGTACAGTCACCAAGTCCGTTTTGATCGATACAAAGGTTCCCGACGACCAATTGGAACAGATTTTTTCATTCAAATTCAAAATTGATTTGTTCCGTATCCCAGAAGGCCAGGAACCTCCCAAAGAAGCTGAACCACCGGTTGCCAAACTGCAGTATAGCGACGTCTATGAAGATTTCGATTACGACCCCAACTATTCAAAAAATCGCAAAGCCGAGCTGGAAGCCGTCAAACAAAAGGCCGCGGCAGAT
This sequence comes from Bacteroidota bacterium, assembly GCA_046049215.1. Taxonomy (GTDB): domain Bacteria; phylum Bacteroidota; class Bacteroidia; order AKYH767-A; family OLB10; genus JAJTFW01. The sequence goes on from JBJOER010000080.1 coordinate 5,298, forward strand.
GTAGCCAAGCAGGAAGCAGCCAAGAAGGCGGCACTTGAAAAGGCAAAACAGGATTCCATCGCCAACGCCAAGGAACAGGCACGATTGGCAGATCTTGCCAGCAAAGCACGTGAAAAGGCAGTAGCCGATTCACTGGCTGCAATTGCAGAAGCCGAACGGCTTGCGGAAATGCAGCGACTGGCACAACAAAAGGCCGTCAACGATTCCATTGCACGAGTCAATGAGAAAATCAAGGCCGATTCACTTGCTGCCGCAAAAGAAAGGGCTCGGTTACTCGCCGTAGAATTAGAGAAGAAGCGACAGGATTCCATTGCTGCCGCCCAAGAGGCAGCGAAAATCGCCCAATTGGCTAAGGCCGAACGGGAGAAGTTCCTTGCCGATAGTTTGGCGAAGGCGAGGGAACAAGATCGTCTTGCTGAGATTGCACGTCAGGCGCGGGAAAAAGCAGTTGCCGACAGCCTGGCCAAAGTGAAGGAACAGGAGCGCCTTACCCAAATTGCACTTCAGGCTAGGGAAAAAGCCGTTGCAGACAGCATAGCCAAGGTCAAGGAGGCGGAAAGGTTGGCCGAACTCGCTCGCCAGAAAGCAGTACAGGATTCGATAGCCCGGGTTGAAGAGAAAGCCCGGTTAGACTCGATCGCTGCGGCGAAAGAAAAAGCCCGTTTGGAAGAAATGGCTAGAAAGGAACGTGAGAAATTCGTTGCGGACAGCCTGGCTCAAGCAAAGGAAAAAGCCCGTCTTGACGAGCTGGCCAGGGCCGCACGCGAAAAGGCAGTAGCCGACAGTATCGCCAAGGTTAAGGAGCAAGAGCGCCTGGCACAAATTGCATTGGAGGCCCGTGAAAAAGCGGTTCGGGATTCGATAGCCAAAGTGGAAGAAAAAGCGCGACTTGACTCGATTGCTGCGGCAAAGGAAAAGGCGCGTTTGGAAGAATTGGCCAGAATAGCTCGGGAGAAGTCGGTTGCAGATAGTCTGGCGAAAGTGAAGGAGGAGCAGCGGCTTGCTGAAATGGCGCGTGCAGCCCGCGAAAAGGCAGTTGCCGATAGTCTGGCAAAAGTCAAGGAGGATCAGCGCCTTGCAGAATTGGCCAAACAGGCTCGTGAAAAAGCGGTGAGCGATTCAATCGCTCGCGTTCAGGAAAAAGCCCGACTCGATTCCATTGCAGCTGCAAAAGAAGAGGCGCGTCTTGCTGAAATGGCCAGGTTAGCACGTGAAAAGGCTGTAGCTGACAGTACCGCGAAAGCCAAGGAACAAGAGCGGTTAGCCGAACTGGCCCGTCAAAACAGAGAAAAAGCGGTGCGAGACTCGATTGCCAAAGTGGAAGAAAAAGCGCGGTTGGATTCGATAGCCGCCGCCAAGGAAAAGATACGTTTGGAGGAAATCGCCAGAGTGGCTCGAGAAAAAGCCATCGCCGACAGCACCGCCAAGGCTT
>JBJOER010000081.1:0-4849 GCA_046049215.1 Bacteroidota bacterium
CATCACCGTGACCGCACCCACCGGTGCCGGATTCACGTACAGCATCAACGGCATCAACTACCAGTCGAGCACCACCTTCAGTAGTCTGGCTCCCGGCACTTACAGTGTGACCGCCAAGAACGCCGACGGATGCATTTCGTCTCCGACACCCGCCACGGTGAACCCGCAACCTTCCACACCTGCTGCTCCGACGGTGAACATCACCCAGCCGACCTGCCTTGTGGCTACCGGAACCATCACCGTGACCGCACCCACCGGTGCCGGATTCACGTACAGCATCAACGGCATCAACTACCAGTCGAGCACCACCTTTAGTGGTCTGGCTCCCGGCACTTATAACGTGACCGCCAAGAACGCTGACGGTTGCATCTCGTCTCCGACAACCGCCACGGTGAACCCGCAGCCTTCTACGCCTGCTGCTCCGACGGTGAACATCACCCAGCCGACCTGCCTGGTGGCTACCGGAACCATCACCGTGACCGCACCCACCGGTGCCGGATTCACGTACAGCATCAACGGCATCAACTACCAGTCGAGCACCACCTTCAGCGGTCTGGCTCCCGGCACTTATAATGTGACCGCGAAGAATGCGGCAGGATGTATTTCTGCCCCAACACCCGCCACGGTGAACCCGCAGCCTTCCACACCTGCCGCTCCGACGGTGAACATCACCCAACCGACCTGCCTTGTGGCTACCGGAACCATCACCGTGACCGCACCCACCGGTGCCGGACTCACTTACAGCATCAACGGCATCAACTACCAGTCGAGCACCACCTTCAGCGGTCTGGCTCCGGGTAGTTATACTGTAACTGTCAGGAATGCCGATGGCTGTACCGGACCCGGAACCGTCGCAGTGGTGAATCCTGCACCGACCTCTTGCGGAGCGGGCATTTACCCCACACAGACCACCTGCAGCACCTTCAAGGGTGGCACGGCCACCCCTCTTGCAAGCCTATGCTACACCAAGAAACAAGCAAAGGTTTTCAACGTCACCCCGGGAGTATTCTTCTACTTCACGAGCATCATTGCGCCTTCGGCCAGCTTCACTGTTGACATCAAGCAAACCGCACCTGCCGGGTTCCAGACCTTCGCCGTACACCAGGACAACCAGATCACCATCTGGAACAAGTTCTGCGGTCGCGTGGCAGACGGTTACACCACTACCCGTGGACAAGCCCAGATCATGGTCACCAATGCCACCGCAGGACAGCAATACATCATTGCTGTGAAGTACGATGCCAAATCCCTGATCGGAAACACGGTGAACGGCTCGCCGAGTCCGGTATTCAGCTTCTGGACCGAAATCAACAATGCTCCTTCGGCCGGCAGCCAAACTTCGATCACCATGTCACCCGGTTGCAGTGGCGCACGCGATAACGCGGGTTACGAGAACAACACCATCAGTGCGTTCCCGAATCCGACCAGCGACCTCGTGAACCTGAACTACCACATGAGTGACGCCGGTGACGTGCATATCCGCGTCTTCAGCACAAGTGGTCAACTCGTGATGGACCGAGTGATCTCACACGACACTCCGGGTGAATACAAAACCGAACTGCAACTGAGTCAACTCGGATTGCCGGGAGGCCTATATGTCATCCAGGTCATCCGCCGCGACGAAGTGGTCGATCACCTCCGCATCATTCTCAACGATTGATCAAACCGCATTGATCTTTAGAAAAGGGCTGCCTTCGGGTGGCCCTTTTTCTTAGCCCCCTACTGCAGCCAATGACTGCCCCACGGGTGGCTCTTTTTCATTCCAACAGGCAGGTCGTCCGGCATCCGCCTTCGCTTTTCGTATTTTTGAGAAATCCCATCCTGTTCACATGAGGCGAACCCGTCTTCTTCTGTTGCTCATCATATTCGCTGCTTGCATTTCGGCCGATGCCCGGTCCCTGCGCGCCCGCTTCTCGCACGGCACCTACTTCGCTCCCGGAAAGGGACCCTACATCGAAACCTATATCCGCATCGACGGGCACAGCGTTTCGTTCGCACCCGCAGGAACAGGCAACTTCAGCAGCACGGTGGAGGCCACCCTGATCGTCAAACAAGGCGACAGCATCCGGTATTTCGACAAGTTCAACCTGCTCGGTCCCGAGATCGCCGACACGCTCAACGGCGTACAGGATTTCAGCGACATCCACCGCATCAGCCTGCCCGAAGGGGACTATACCCTGAACCTGGAACTCCGCGACCGGAACCAGCCGGGAGATCCCGCCCGGACCGTCAGCCAGGTGGTCGCACTCCGGTTCCCCACCGACCGGGTCAATTTCTCGGACATCCTCCTCCTGGAATCCTACGAGAAAGCGGAAACGGAAGGACCCAGGGTGAAAAACGGTTTCCTGCTGACTCCACTCGTGGACGACTTCTTTGGCAAAGAACGCAACCGACTCGTATTCTACACCGAGTTCTACAACAGTCTTTCCCTGCTTGGTGAAAGCGATCTGCTTCTGCGGTATCAGCTTCTGCAACACGAAAACCAGCGTCCGCTTGACGACTATTCGGGATTCAGCAGACAGAAAAGCGGGGAGGCCGGTGCCTTCATCGGCGAGTTCGACATCAGCGGTCTCCCCTCCGGGAATTACCAGGTACAGGTTGAATTGCGCGACAAGCAGAACACGGTCCTGGCCGGTCAGACCTGCTTCTTCCAGCGGAGTCGCCCTTCCGAACTTCCTGCGGATAGCGGGATGACAGCCGCCATGGCCGGATTCAAGGACGCCACGGGAAGCTTTGTTGTTCTTTACACCAACAAAGACACGCTGGCCGAATACATCCGCTGCCTGTGGCCCATCAGCAACCCGAACGAGAACACATTCGCCATCAACCAGCTGGGCATCGCCGATCTTCGGATGATGCAATCCTTCTTCTACGATTTCTGGTACAGGCGAGACGCCTCCAACCCCAAAGGAGCATGGGACAAGTACCATGAAGAAGTGAAAAAGGTGAATGCCAACTACTCGTCGGGAAACAAGAAGGGGTATCTTACAGAACGAGGCAGGGTCTACCTGCGTTACGGTGCGCCCAACCAGCTGAGCAGGATGTACAACGAGCCCAGCTCGTACCCTTACGAGATCTGGCAGTACTACACCCTGGGCAACCAGACCAACCGCAAATTCGTTTTTTACAATCCGGAAATCGGCGGCAACGACTTCCGTTTGCTGCACAGCGATGCACGGGGTGAGATCTTCGATTCGCAGTGGATGGCCATGCTGAAGCGCAGGACAGAAAACATGAACGACGTAGACAAGACCAAACCCCGGAGTTCGTGGGGCAATAACTACGAGCAGATCTTCCAGAATCCAAGATGATCTTTTCTATTTCAGAATCGTTGTCTGTCTACTTTAACCGGTTGAGCCATCACTACTCATTCACCTCCCACCCCGTCCATGTCTGAATCCCAATCCGCCAAGCGGATCGCCATCGTGATCCTGAACTGGAACGGACAGGAATTCCTGCGCAGGTTCTTACCGGGGGTCATCGCCCACAGTGCAGAACTGGCTCGCATCATCGTAGCGGATAACGCTTCAAGCGACAACTCCATCGCCATCCTGAACAGTGAATTTCCGGAAGTGGAGATCATTGTCCTGGATAAAAACTACGGGTTCACCGGAGGCTACAACCGTGCATTGGACCAGGTTGCATCGGAGTACTACCTCCTGCTCAATTCAGACGTGGAGGTGACCGAAGGATGGCTCGCCCCTTTGCTGCGCTGGATGGATGCACATCCGGAATCCGCCGCCTGCCAGCCGAAGATCCGCTCGTACCATGACCGCCACCTGTTTGAACATGCCGGTGCAGCCGGAGGATACATCGATGCACTGGGCTATCCGTTTTGCCGTGGACGCATCCTGAACACACTCGAGGAGGACACCGGGCAGTACGAAGATCCGCGCCCGGTCTTTTGGGCCACGGGAGCCTGCATGCTGATCCGTTCCGCCGATTTCAAAAACCAGGGCGGATTCGACGAACGATTCTTTGCACACATGGAAGAGATCGACCTGTGCTGGAGATTACAAAGAGCCGGCCGAAAGATCCATTTTGTTCCACAAAGCATGGTTTATCATGTGGGCGGAGGAACCTTGCCGAAGAAGAGTCCCCGGAAAACCTTTTTCAACTTCCGCAACAACCTGTTGATGCTGGCCAAGAACGAACCGCTGAGCACGCTCTTGTGGCTCATCCCGCTGCGCCTGCTTCTCGACGGAGTAGCGGGGGTGAAATTCCTTCTTGACGGCGACCACAAGGATACCTGGGCCGTGATCAGGGCGCACTTTGGATTTTACCGGCTGACCTTCAGCTCCGGAAGCCGTTCATCCTCCGGCCCCAAACCGCCACGAAAAAGACAAGTACCGGGCCTTTACAACGGCAGCATCCTGCTGGTTTACTACCTGAAAAAAACACGTCGCTTCAGCGAACTGGATCCGAAAAGAATCAATCACTGACCATGAAAATCATTTGTGTCGGACGCAATTACGCCGAGCATGCCCGCGAACTGAACAATGCCGTGGAGGAGGAACCGGTGATTTTCCTCAAACCACAAACGGCTTTGATCCCGGGCTCACAGCCCTTTTTCATTCCTGATTTCTCGAACGAAGTGCATTTCGAATGCGAGCTTGTTGTGCGGATAAACAAAGTCGGCAAAAATATCGCTCCTCAATTCGCCCGCCGTTACTACGATGAAGTGACGCTGGGCATCGACTTCACGGCGCGTGATCTCCAGACGAAGTTGAAAAGCAAAGGTCTCCCCTGGGAACTGGCCAAAGGTTTTGACGGATCGGCACCGGTTGGTGAGATGCGCAAGCTTACCGTGTTGGGAAAACCTGTCCAGGACCTGCATTTCGAACTCAAA
>JBJOER010000082.1:0-7063 GCA_046049215.1 Bacteroidota bacterium
ATGGCCGCATTGCAGGGCGCCAAGGTGCCAGGCGCTGATACACGTTGCGCGAACAACGGCACGGGTACATCCTCGTTATTCGCGTTTCTTGAAGTGGCTCAGCCTACCGATTCCATCGGACAGCCTTCACTCCTCGTTTCAGTCAAAACCCCCGGAGGAGCCGGCATCGAGCCCATCGACTCCCTGCAGATTTTGTTTGATGCCCAGCATAGCTGTACAACAGCAGGTTTAAGCAGCATGGGAGAATCGGAATGGAAGATCTATCCTAACCCTGCGGAGGACCACCTGCTCATAGATTTTCCTAAAGGTAACTCCCAATCCACAAATGCAACTTATCGTTTGGTAGACTCGCGCGGGCGGCAATGCCTGTCGGGGTACCTAACTATTACGAGTACCCGTATTGACTTGCGAGGATTATCCGCAGGGGTATATGTACTTGAAATCGATTACGGGATAGAACGCTTTCAGCGCAAGGTGATTCGGAAGTAAAGCCGTGTTCAAGTCATAAATGCAATTCCAAAAATAAACCAACGCCCCAAGGATCTTGAGAATCCAGGTTGTCTTTACTTTGACAATAGGTTATATTTTCCAATAGTTCCTAATTGACCGATAGCTTCATTCTCTGATTCAATCCAAAGTGCGTTCACTTTCTTTTCATTGGTGTCTTCTTTCCACTTCATCGGCTGCGCCCCCATAAAAACCATTTTCAGGATCAGGTGCTGGGGCAGCTGATTGTAGTACACTGGTTTGTCTTTGACGATTTCTGCGAAGCCTTGTGAAACGGGAATTTCATCTCGGTCGGTAAGCAGGAAGTGATTTTGCCTGATGCTCTGCAACGGGATCACCACCATCAGTAAGACAAACACCATACGATGGTCTATCAGTTTATTTATTCCTACGGCTATCACCGCCGCAATAAAGGGATAAACCGGCGCCAGGTACCAGTTGTGCTGATTTTTGGAGAAGGTCAAAAGAAGTCCAAGTGGAAATATCACCAAGGTGGAAATCAAAAGCAAGTTCTTTTGTACAGCATCCAGCTGTTTTTGAACACCGAAAACAAGCCAGATGCTCACAGCAAAAAACACATAGCTCCACAACTGCATCCGAGTATCCAGCGCTGAGAAAACGAAATACCACGTATGTCCTGTGCCAAATTGGCCTTTATCATCAAGGAAAAGGCGTTTTACAACATCGTGCAGCCACATGGTCTCCAGCTGACTGTTGCTGCCATACATGCTGGGATTGTCATAGGAGATGTGGTTGACCGATACCAGAATCCAAGTGCTGATGAAAACCACTAATACTAAAAGTGCCAAAATCAAATCGGAACCAATTGTAGGTGAGGCAACCTTTTGCTTTTTACTCCACAGCAAATAGAAACCAATCGAGGGAATCAGAATGAGTCCTGCTGCCCCCTTAGTCCAGAAAGCGAGTCCCGTGAAACACGCTGCAGCGATTATTGCGCCGCGCCTCCCCTCCTGCAGATAGATCACTACCGCGTAAACACTGAGGAACAAAAACAGCAGTAACAGGCTGTCGAAATCCGCAGTGAGTCCGATGTGGTCGCCAAGCACAGCCTTGCAACTCATCAGCACCATACACGCCAGGCTTGCTGTAAGCGGTGGGGTGAAACGACGCATCAGTCGGTAAAAGACCAGGAAGAAGATCATTGTGGCGAGGACAGAAGGCAAGCGCATCGAAAAAATACTCAACCCCAATAGCTTGTATGAAAGCATTATACACCAGTGAAAAAGCGGAGGCTTGGCATTCCAGGTATCAACTTCTCCTTCGTAATAAGGCACCAGCCAACTGCCCCGCTGCAGCATTTCATACGCATTGATGCCATTTCGGCTTTCGTCCCATTCCTTTATATCGCTTGCCGTGACATAGATGATCGAGGACAAAAACGTAAGCACAGCCAGCAACACGAACCCATTGCGGAAGAACCGTTCAAGCTTTTCGTTGGGAATAAGTTGCATTTAGCGGTTTTCGAGCCTTGCATCGAAAATAGATACTTTACAGTTGAGTGATAACCGTTAAGGCTTTTAACCGAATTTGAAGCAATCAGGTAATCATTTGTATCCGATTGCAAACGATTATCCTTTAACGATGTTGCTTTTCAGCCGTTACTTTTGGCACGTTGTTTCAACCAAATGGTATTTAACACAGAAATGAATGATTCAATTATCAACTTATTCAGTATGAACGCAGCCAGTACCCTTTACGAATCCGGGTTACCTTGGGCAACACCTTTTCAGGATTCATTTGGTGTTTGCCGAAAAAAGTAATAACTTTGTAATTACAATTAAAAACGATGGAACTGGCATTGATTTCAATCGGCAATTCAAAAGGAATCCGGATTCCCAAGGCTATTTTAGAGAAATACCAAATTCAGGGCTCTGTAGAGATTTTTCTCGAAAAAGGGCATCTGGTATTGAAACCCAAAAGGCAGCCCAGGAAGAATTGGGACAAGGCATTCAAGAAAATGCATGCAGACGGAGAGGATAAGCTTCTGATACCTGATGTCTTCATGGATGAAAATTTTGAGGAATGGAGTTGAGTCAATATCAAATTATCTTGGTTGACTTAGGCCCTACAATGGGAGGTGAAATGAATAAGACAAGGCCATGTGTTATCATTTCACCGGATGAAATGAATAGGCATTTGAAAACAATTGTAATCGCACCGATCACAAGTACTCTTAAAAAATTCCCCACAAGGATTCCGGTAAAGCATGCAATCACCAAGGGATGGATTGTACTTGATCAAATCAGGACAATTGATCGTGCAAGGGTTGTTAAGGTATTCGAATCGCTTACCGCCCGGGAAATACAGAAGGTAAAAGCCGTTTTTTATGAAACGTATGTGGAGTAAGAAAGGATAGACGCTTTACTAGAGAAAAACTTTTCTGAAGTTCATTCGCATCACTTTTTCCATGCCCATCACCCTCACCTCCGAACAGGAAGCCATTGTTAGCAGCAGCGGAAACCTCCGTATCCAGGCGGTGGCAGGCGCAGGGAAGACCAGTACTCTGATAGCCTACGCCAAGGCACAGCCGAAAAGCAAGCGGATCCTGTACCTGGCCTTCAACCGCTCAGTCCGGCTGGAGGCCATCAACAAGTTCGCCAACCAAGGCCTGGACAATGTGGAGGTGGAAACCGCACATTCCCTTGCTTTCAGGTACATCGTTCGTCGAGAGGGTTACAAAGTCCGGTTGCAAGGCTATAAGATCCACGAGTTGGTGGAAGTGCTGGGTTTGAAGGGGAACGGAGAGAAGCACAACGAATTCATCCTGGCCAATCACATCGGGAAGCTGATCTCCCTTTTCTGCAACAGCGATAAGGCCCGGGTGCAGGAGGTGGATTACCGCGAGGTGGTTGCCGACAAGGAGGCGAAAAGGTTTGTGGCGGCCAATTACCACATCCTTGAGCGGCAGACCCGCCTGCTGTTGAGCAGGATGGACAAAGGCGAGATCGATATCACCCACGACTTCTACCTGAAGAAATTCCAGCTTGAACAGCCTGAATTGCATTACGATATCATCCTTTTCGATGAGGGGCAGGATGCCTCAGCCGCCATGCTGGATGTGTTTTTCCGCCAACGTGCCACCAAAGTGATCGTAGGCGACACCCACCAGCAGATTTATGGCTGGCGTTATGCCGTCAATTCGCTGGAGAAAGCCGACTACACCACCTATCAGCTCAGCAATAGTTTCCGGTTCGGGCAAGACATCGCCAACCTGGCCGTGGAAGTGCTGCAGCGCAAGAAAGCCATAGGGATACAGCCTGATATCCGCATCCTCGGGTCCGGTGAGGCGGGAAAGGGTGCATCCAGGGCCGTTATAGCCCGGACAAATCTCGGCTTATTGGTGAAAGCTATTGAAACCGTCATCGAAAAGAACCAGGTGGACAAGATCTATTTCGAAGGCAATTTCAACAGCTATACCGTTTCGGGTGAAGGCGCTTCGCTTTTCGATGTATTGAACCTGAGCAATGGGCGAAAACGGCAAGTCAGAGATCCGCTCATCCGCCAGATGCGTGATGTGGACGAACTGGAAGACTACGTAAAGAAGACGGGCGATGTGCAACTGGGAATCATGGTGGAGGTGGTGAATAAATACGGCAACAGACTACCCTCCATCATTAAAAAATTACGCGATTATCAGGTGCTCAACGACGAAAAAGAAAAAGCCGGACTGATCTTCTCTACCGTGCATCGCTGCAAGGGTATGGAGTACGACGCCGTAGAGCTGACCAACGACTTCATGACCCAGCGTGAGCTGGAGCAGGTTTTCAAGGAAAGTGGAGAGGACGAATTGATGCGCGCAAGGCTCAACGAGGAAATCAATCTCTTGTACGTTGCCTGCACGCGAACACGGGGAATGCTCAGTATTCCCAAAGCCTTGTTGCCCGAGGAATTTCCTCCGTCACCGAACATACAGATCATCGATCCGGAAGCGGATGAAGAGGAGGATGAAACACCGCAACCCCAGGGACGCAAACGCGAGTTGCGGCAGAAACAGCAACTGCCGAAAAGCTACTCCGTGGAGGAACTGCGCACGCGCCATCATGGTGCTTACAGTCCCTGGACCCCTGAGTTGGACCAGGAACTAACGGTCATGTACTGCGAAGGTGTGAAGCTGCGTGAACTGGCCTCCCGATTTGGACGCACACAAGGAGCTATTCGCTCGCGGATCAAAAAGCTGGAGTTGGAAGAGTTGTACGGTTAGATCTATTCTCTCTTGTTTAAAAGAACTGTTGCCCCCAAACAGGATATTTACCTTCATGAATCCACCATGAATCGTCCAACTTTTTAACAATGACTGTTCTCAGAAGAGTAGTTGATACCAATCAGCGTGATTATTAAGGACCAAGTTTACCTTTACTGTATTGTACTAAAAATCCAAAGAGATTCTGCAACTGCCCCGATTTTTGAAAGCCCTACACCTACCGTAGTAGTGAAATACGCATAAGCACGAATTCGATGGCACCTGAGACTGTATGGCATAAGCAAATCCAGCCTATTGCGAAGATTTTTATCCTTTTTCTTACTCTAGCCATAACCGGATGCATCGTTGGGGAGCGGCAATCAAGACCCGCTTATTGGCCTCCGTTGGTTCAAGCACGAACTCAGTCTCGATGGGATGAGCGAATTCCATTTCAATCGCTGAAGCAGTTGTCGATGATTTCAGAATCCAACGACCTGCTGACCTATCGCAACAAGGGATATACACCACGCCTGGTCGTAACCGGGAGTAGCAGAGGGTTGTTTCTTGTGAACGATTTAAACGCAGATACCGTCGTAATCTGGAACATGGTACAGAAAAAAGGTTTTCGTTGGGATACAAAGTTGCGTAAAATGAAAATAAGGATACACGACTCTCACTTGACGCTGTTGCCCAAAACCATCTATGAAGTGAAAGGTGGAGATCCATTGGTGGGGTTCAAACGGGAAAGCATCCGCATCTATATCGATACCGAGGGAGGGCTTCAAATCCAGAAACGGTTCAATGCATACGGGCTTATCTTCATGTTGTTCCCAACCTATTTACGCGACCGGGAATGGTTCATTTATGAAAAAGACACCTCTATTTCAGTGGAAACGAATACTATCATTCTACCCTCACCGGATCGTCATCTATGAGTTTAGAACACACCAATGATCAACTCCCGGAAAAATGATTAGCACTACCATCACCAACGGTTCATCCGCATGAAAGCAACTTATTTCTTACCTCTGTTCATCTTTTTCATTCAAATTGCTAATGCCGATGACATACTTATCCTGAAAAATGAAAAAGTGTTTGAGGGGAAGGTTATCCGGATCAAAAACTGCGGAGTGGTTTTCAAGGTGGATAGAGAGCGCTACGAAATACCTGCGGACGACATCCACTTCATTCAATTCGGCGATACCGTAGACAAGGTGTACATGGACTACCTGAAGCGATCTGAAACAGATCCAGACCAATGCCTGAAAGGCTGGCTGGATGCCAAGAAATACCATGGAAAAAAAGAGGTACATTTCATCCTGGGCTTCCTGTTCGGTCCGTACGCCATGCTGGGCACATTGCTTGCGAAACCGACACCTGAAAAGGGGGTGAACACCCTTTCAAATTCAGTTAATAGGGAACAGTTCAGCGATCCCGAATACCTGCGTTGTTACAGGCAGAAAGCCAAAGCTGACCTGATCACCATGGAGGCGATCGGACATGGTATGATGATCGGCGTGGTCGGCGTTGCCTTGTTGGTTGCCTGGGGCGCGACGACCAACTGAAGAGGAAATCAACACCCATCTTGTTTGACCGTTAGAATTTTAACAATAAAAAATCTAAAGTCAACCGTTTCAAAGGGTGGACATGAGTATACGAAAAGAATATCAGGTTAGCGATGATAAAAACTCCTCTTCTGATTGCCCTGTCGATAGGAGTGATATCTATACTCGCCTCCTGTACGTGGGAAAAGCGTCTATACCGCCCCGGATATAATGTATACCGGGCGGGACAAACCAAATATACGCCACCAACTTCACCATCGGGCAATACGCCAGGTGGATTGTTCCAAACGGGGAACAGCCGGCAATCTTTTGAGGGAATTGTGCCTAAAGGCCAAGCGACGAGCGTTGATCCATCATCTTCGTCTTTCCTAGCGGTTTCTTCAACCAAAATCTACGGTCTTGGGGATGGTCCAGTCACCTCCCGACAGCTTGCATCAGGGAATCATCCGGATTTTCCTGATTCAATAAAGGAGAAGCTCTCAACCCAAAGACCTCCAAACGGAAGGAAACTTGCATTGCAACAGTTAAGGGAAGAAGGTATCACCCCGACACATCCCAAAGCCCAAGCTGGTTTTATACTTGGCTTATTGGGATGGTTGATCCCACTTGTGATACCGAGCATTCTGGCAATTATTTTCTGTGCTATAGCCTTGCGCCAAATGAGGAAAGAACCTTTAAGGTGGAACGGAAAGGGGCTGGCGATTGTAGGACTGGTATTGGGTATCCTAGGTTTGTTGGGTGTTGTCTTTTTTATCCTTCTCATCAGTTCTGTTGATTGGGCTTGGTTCTA
>JBJOER010000083.1:0-3503 GCA_046049215.1 Bacteroidota bacterium
CAAAACGACGGAACGTTTGAAGTAGGAATCCACCAAAAACGGTTCCGAGATGAGCAGGCTACCTTGATTAGGCTTGTTGACTTTAGTGACACGTCCGGCCATGGCTGTTTGTTTTTATCCATTTTCCCCACGACTCCGAAGCCTTGACTTACCCGGTGGTTGTGTGGAAAGGGCTTTAGTACTGATACGTAAGCCGGCCAAACATAGTTTAAGCAAAAGAAGAAAAAGGGGTACCAAAACCGGATTGCATTGATTCTGAACCACAGTTTTTTATTTCCCTACTTTTGAAACGGTAATTCCGCAAGCATGGAGCATCTTCACGATTTTCTCAAACACACTCGTATTCAATACGATAAGGGAATTCTTGCAGAAAACCACCTCCAGGCCAATCCCATCGACCAGTTCGCTACATGGATGCAAGAGGCTATCAATGCCGGGGTTCCCGAACCCAATGCCATGGACCTCAGTACCGTGCATGAAGGCCGCCCTTCTTCGCGTATTGTGTTGTTGAAGGGAGTGGATGAACGCGGGTTCATTTTCTACACCAATTACGATAGCCGGAAAGGAAGGGAAATAGGAGCCTCCCCATTCGCCTGCCTGAATTTCTTCTGGCAACAGCAGTCCCGGCAGGTGCGCGTGGAGGGAACGCTCAATAAAACGAGTCCTGAGGAGAGTGATTTGTATTTCTCGACCCGTCCGCGTGACAGCCAGATTGGTGCATGGGCTTCGAGCCAGAGTGCGGTGGTTCCGAATCGGGAAACCATCGAAAATGAATTCGCCCGTTACGCCCGTCTTTACGAGGGAGTCGAAATACCGCGACCTCCGCATTGGGGGGGATTTGTTCTGAAGCCCGAACGCATTGAATTCTGGCAAGGCCGACCCAACCGATTACACGACCGATTCCTGTATGAGCCCGGTCCGACAGGATGGATGGTGTTTCGCCTTTCTCCCTGAAAAACCTCCCCACAATATCATCGAGGCCGAACCGTCTTCCTTCAGGATGGGCAACCCGGGCTGATTTTTTTCCATGATTCGTCCTCCAATCCGAAACAAAAAGATCCGATAACCCTTTAAGCTGTATGGCCTTCCGCATCCTGGCGTCCCTTCTGTTGCTTTTCGCGCTCGACCTTTATGTTTTTCAGGCGTTCAAGATCGGATTTCGGAATACCGACCCCTCCACGCAAAGGACTATCCAAATCGTATTCTGGACCCTCAGCGGATTGGTATCAGCTGTTTTGATCAGCAGTTTGTTTTACGACTTCAAACTTTGGCCCAAGGCTTTACGCACCTACGCCGGAGCAGGCATTTTCATTCTCACATTCTCCAAACTCTTCGTACTGCTTTTCCTGGTGACCGATGATGCATTTCGTGGCTTTCGCTGGGTTTACGCCCGTTTGTTTCCTGCTGCTCCATCGCCTGATCTTGCCATAACACCGTCGGGAGGTATAACGCGCTCTGAATTCCTGGTAAAAACCGGACTTGTATTGGGTTCCCTCCCTTTCGTGTCGCTGATCTATGGCATGGTGAAAGGTGCTTACGATGTTCAGGTTCGGAAGGTCCGAATCCGCCTCTCGAACATACCGGTATCCTTCAATGGTTTTCGCATCGTGCAGATATCCGATTGGCATGTCGGCAGCTTCGTGAGTAAAACCCCTTTGGAAGAGGCTGTAAAGCGTATCAATGCGTTGAAACCGGATCTCATTCTGTTCACGGGCGACCTGGTGAACAATACCAGCGACGAACTTGAGCCTTATACCGCCATTCTCTCCGAATTGAAAGCCAGCCATGGCGTATTCTCCGTCTTGGGCAACCACGACTATGGAGATTATGTCCGGTGGGAATCGCAGGAGAACAAGCAGCGCAATTTGCAAAGGCTGGTCGACCTTCAGCGCTCGATGGGATGGGATCTGCTTTTGGATGAACACCGGCACATTGAAAAGGAGGGTGAAAAGATCACCGTGATCGGGGTGCAGAATTACAGTGTGCACATGCGCTTCCCCAAATACGGGAGTCTTCCAAAAGCAACCACAGGCATTGATTACAGTCCCTTCAACATCCTGCTTTCGCACGACCCCAGCCATTGGAAAAGCGAGGTCATCACATCCTTCCCCGATGTACACCTTACACTCTCCGGACACACCCATGGTTTCCAGTTCGGTGTAGAACTTCCCCAGTTCAAGTGGAGTCCGGTGCAGTATGTGTACAAGGAATGGGCGGGTTTATATTCCAAAGAGCAGCAGCACCTGTACGTCAACCGTGGACTCGGATTTTTGGGCTACCCCGGACGTGTAGGTATTCGGCCGGAGATCACGGTTTTTGAGTTGGAGAGGACTTAAAATCGGGCATGCGTGTCCGCTTTGTAGTTTTACAGCGTGCAATCCACGCTCTACCTGATTCCTTCCTCTTTGGGTTCATCCCAGGCCTCGGATTATCTTCCGGAAAAGACACTGGCAACCCTGCGTTCCCTTCGCCACTTCATCGCTGAAAATGCAAAGACAGCCCGGGCCTTTTTGAAGACCTGTGACATGCCTTGCCCCCAGTCGGATCTAACGGTAGCGGAACTCGACAAGCACGATCCTGCCCAGCAGGCAGAGGCCTTGTTGGCTCCATTGATAGCGGGAAACGACATGGGAGTAATGAGCGAAGCAGGGTGTCCGGGAGTGGCCGATCCGGGAGCCTTCCTGGTGGCGGCTGCACACCGGCTGGGCATCCGTGTGGTTCCGTTAGTGGGTCCCTCCTCGCTTTTGCTGGCCCTGATGGCCTCGGGATTGGAGGGTCAGCGCTTCTGCTTTCACGGCTATCTGCCCATCGACCGCGCCGAACGCATCAAGCGCATTCAAAAGCTGGAGGAAACCGCCAGGCAGCGAAAAGAAACACAACTCTTCATCGAAACACCCTACAGGAACGAATCGCTTTTCACGGACCTGGTAAATGGCCTTGGCGGAGAAACACGCCTGTGCCTTGCCCTTGACCTCACGATGCCCGACGAGCACATTCAAACACTGCGTATCCGCGATTGGAAAAAGCAAAAACCTTCGCTGAACAAACGGCCCTGCGTATTCCTTATCGGGATGTGATTGCGTTTTTGAGGATCAACCGTTGATCTGTTGGTTCACCCGTTCGATGATCTCCTGTTCTGTCCGGATCGCCTCCTCCTCTATGCGTTTAGCCCGGGCTAGGATATCGTCCAGAAACACCTTGTCCTGGAATCCGGCCGCATTGATCCGAACATTCATGTGGGCTCCCAGCACGGCGGTGCGGGCGCAGAGAGCTCCCACTCCTGCATCGGTGATCGAGTTCGGGTTGCCCTCTTTCACCATCGCCATCAGCAGATCCATGGACTTCAGGGATACTTCCATCACCCGGAAAGGCACTTCGATGGCGTAACGTGTGGCAGACTGCACGGCTTCCTTTCGGATCTTCTTTTCCTCGTCTGAGCCTTTCGGCAATTTGAAAGCATCCATGATCCGGTTGAAGGAACGGGTATCCTCATCGACGAGATA
>JBJOER010000084.1:0-11051 GCA_046049215.1 Bacteroidota bacterium
ATCAGGTGCCGGAAAATCCCTTAGTAGAACCGTCGACCGCATCAGCATGCAATACAACCGCGAGGACCTGCTCAACCCTTGGTTCATCGTGGAATAGCCGCGACTGACTTTTAATCATCCCGGCTGCGCTAATCGTGTGCCGAATTGGATCCGGGCTTCCTTTCCCTTATTCATAACGTGTTGTTGGAAGCAAATCGGTTTGGAGGATCCATTGATGGATAAAACCATCAATTTTGCAGTTACCCTATGAAATCCAACCAATCGGGCAAAGAAGGACGGTTTCTTTTAAAAAAGAGCGGCATCGCCTTGATGGTGAAATCCTCGGCCGTAGCGATGCAGTACCTCTTTATCCTTACGGTAGCCCGTACTCAGGGAGCAGGTAGCCTGGGCAGCTTCGCCCTCAGCCTGACGGTGATGCAATTGCTTTCCATCGTGGCATTGCTGGGCCTCGACACCTGGCTCACCCGTCGGATTGCCGCGTTGAAAGCACAAAGTGATTTAGAAGGGGTCACCCGGGCCTACCGAACCGTCACCGGAATCACACTGGCCAGTGGATTGACCCTAGGCGGGGCATTGTTCCTGGCGGCACCTTTCATTTCGACTTCCTTATTCGGCAAACCCAATCTGGAAAACCATCTCCAAACCATCAGTGTCGCCCTACCGCTGCTGGTTCTCATTACGGTACATGCTGGTATTTTCCGGGGAATCAAAAACATGACCGGCTTCACCCTTTTCAAAGCCGCCATCCCCTTCCTGAACGCTTTGATCCTGCTCGTTGCTCACTATAGCCTGAACGAGGTCAGTCCTGCCACGGCTTATGTCATCAGTGCCGCAATAGTCCTGGCAGGTTATGTTTTTTTCTGGCACAAGAATCCCCATCATGTACCCGTCCACCACACGGGCACCCCACTCCACTGGCGAACACTGATCGGCGAATCCCTGCCCATGATGATCACCGGTTCGATCTTCTTCATCATGAACTGGGTCGACAACCTGGTCATCGGAGTATTCCGGACGGAAGCGGAAGTGGGACTTTATGATTCCGCTTTCAAGATCGCCTCCATGGCTGCCATCACCCTGATGGCCATCAATGCCATTCAGGCACCCAGCTTTGCCGAACACCACAGCAATCAGGAGTCGGGGAAACTAAAGGCATCGGTACGACGATCGGGTATGTTGCTTTTTTACACCTCTCTTCCCATCTCACTTTTCCTTTTCATCTTTCCGGAATGGATCCTTTCTTTCTTCGGGCCGGAATTCACATCTGCAGCGGACTGCGTCCGCATCCTCGTCGTTGGAAACTTCATCAATGCCTGGACAGGCTCGGTCGGGATCCTGCTGCAAATGACCGGCTACCATCAGCAGTACAACCGCATCATCCTTTATGCATCTGTTTTGTGTGTGATCATGAACCTTGTACTGGTTCCCCTGCTCGGCATACTTGGTGCTGCAATTTCATCGTCTGCAACCAAGGCTCTTCAAAATCTGGCAGCAACTCTGCTTGTGAACCGCAAACTCCATATCAACACGCTCCATATTCCGGGAAGTGGATTATTTAAAAAAACAACATCGAAGTAGAAGCAGGTCGAACAGAAACAGCGGATGAACAAAACACCTCCTTCTCCTAATTTTTTCATCGTGGGAGCCGCGAAATGCGGAACAACCGCCCTTTATCAATACTTGTCTCAGCATCCCGATGTTCACCTCAGTCCCATCAAGGAACCGAATCACTTCTCCACCGACATCCGGATTGAAGATCTGCGGCCTGAGACCCGAAAACGACTTCAGCTTTTAGAGGTGGGAAAATACATCGAGGGCGACATGCGAGTTCCAATGCACAGGGCCTTTGTCACCGACAGGGAGCAATACCAGAGGTTGTTCCGCTTTGCCAAGGACCAAAAGGCCATCGGAGAGGCCAGTGCCTCTTACCTCTTTTCAAAAACAGCGGCTGCAGAAATCCATAAATTCAATCCCGACGCAAGGATCATCATCCTCTTACGCGACCCTGTTGACAGGGCTTTTTCGCATTACCAGATGGACCAGAGGATGGCCATCACCACCGGAACTTTCGAGCAGGCGCTCGAGGAGGACCGAAAACGACCGGTTAAAAATTGGGGCAGCGCATCCCTTTACCTCGAGTTGGGGTATTATGCCGAACAGGTTCGACGTTATCTGGATCAATTCCCCCGAAACCAAATATTGTTTCTGCTTAGTGATGAGCTAAGGGGACAACCACAAGCGACTCTGAACATGGTGTGCGATTTTCTTGACATCGCACCATTCACCTTCCAAAACGACCGCGAGGCGAATGTTTCCAGTCTTCCCCGCAACAGCATCGTACGTCGCCTCATCCGAATTGACTATCTTAGGGTCAAGGTGCGCCGGGCCATCCGCAGCCGGGTCATCAAATCATTCTTTAAAAACCTGTTATTCAAAAGCAAAGACAAAGCGGAAAAGATGAGTAAAGAAACCGAAAGCAGGCTGACACGTTTGTATACAGAAGACCTGACCCTGCTTTCAGCGTTGACGGGAAAAGACCTGAGTGTATGGATAAAGGACAAAGGGGTTTGATGCCCAATTTTTTTATTGCCGGGGCAGCGAAGTGTGGAACGACTTCGCTTTACCATTACCTGAAGCAGCATCCGCAGGTATACATGAGCCCCATCAAGGAGCCGAACCACTTCTCCACCGATATAGACCCGAACAATTTCAGCCCGGAGTACAAACGGTACGAAAAGAGCAAGAACCTGGACATCCCCTCGTACGTGCGCGGAGACATGAAACAGGAGCAATGGGGTGCATACGTCCGTGACCCGGAAGACTATCGCATGTTGTTTCGTTTTGCTAACCAGAAAAAAGCCAAAGGAGAGATCAGTAACTCCTACCTCTATTCCCGTTTAGCAGCACACAACATCAGGATCACTCTACCCGAAGCAAGGATAGTCATCATTCTTCGTCAGCCTGCTGAGCGCGCTTTTTCGCACTACCAGGCCAACCTACGCGATGGACGTACCACACGCACTTTTCGTGAGGAAATCGAGTACGATGATGCAAAGCCAACACATGGATGGGGCGTTTCCCACCTGTATACTGAACTCGGATTGTACCATGACCAGGTCAAACGCTTCCTCACTATCTTTCCGGAAGAACAGGTGAAAATCCTACTGTTCGATGATTTGAAACGAGACAGGCAACGTCTTTTGAATGACCTTTTCCACTTCCTACAGGTCGATACGCAAGTAGACCTGGACACGGCCGACACGCATAACGAAGCCAGGGTGCCACGTGCACCCGGATTTATAAAAATGATCACACAGACCGGGCTGAAGCGAAAACTATTCCGGCTATTACCCACCAGCCGTCAGGAAGCCGTCAAATCACTTTTCTTTAAGGCGGAAAAGCCTTTATTTCGCCCCGAAGATAAAGAGTGGATGACAGCCCGATACCGGGAAGACATCATTCAACTCGAGAGATTGATCCAGCGGGACCTACGACACTGGATGAACAATACGGTGAATTGAATAAACATGCGGACAGACTTTTTCATCGTTGGTACAGCCAAGGCAGGAACATCGGCCTTGCATGAATACCTATCCGGAAGGCCGGAAGTCTGCATGTGCAGCGTGAAGGAGCCGAATTTTTTCAGCCACTCCGAAATAGCCGCTCAACGGTTGTATTACAAGAAGAGAAACGTCGAAACCGAATCAGAATACCATAACCTATTCCATACCCGTCCTGCAACACGGCTATTGGGCGAGGCCAGCGTATCCTACCTTTATTATCCGGATGTGGCGCGTCGTATACACGACTACAATCCCGAAGCCAAAATACTGATCTGCCTTCGTGATCCCGTACGCAGAGCCTACTCTCACTACTGCATGGACTATGCATTGGGCCTGGTGAAAGAACCGATTTCAACCATCTGGAAAAACGGAGCCGGACATCCTGTTACCGGCAACCATTACCAACAATATTTCCTGATCGGTGAATACACCGACCAGATCAAAACGTATTTGGATGTTTTTCCTAAAAATCAGATTCTCATCCTTCTGCACGAGGATCTGTGTGCTCATCCGGAAAAGACCATGTCGAGACTGGCTACGTTTTTGGGACTAAACAACGATAGTGTCATTGAAGAGCTTCCTCTGGAAAACGTATCGGGAATCGCAAAATCCGGAGTCATCCGGTGGTTATATCGTCACCAAACCATTCGTAAGACCATCCGAGGCGTAATTTCAGGAAGGATACGGGAACGACTCAGAACTATCCTATTCAGCAGAAACGGGCTCCCTGAATTTTCGGACTCACTTCAACGGGAGCTGACCCTGCACTATGGTCCAATGAAAGAGTCGTTGCAGATTCTCACCGGCCTTGACTTAACGTGCTGGGGAAAAAAGACACCGGCGGAATATTCCGAATCCGATCATTAAATGGAAGCACCGCGGCTCTTCTCCCTGTCCATTAAAAACTTTTTCATACCGGCCGCATGGGTGCTGTTCTTCATCCTTTCATTCCGTGTTTTGGCCCGATATCCGATCAAGATCTTCGAGGTGCTTTTCATAGTTGTGATCGCCTTGAGCCTGCTCATCCTGGCCATCGATGTCATCCAGGCCACCCGCAAGACGCGATTCAATTACCTGCATGTGTTCTTCTTCATCCTATCGATACTGCCATTCATCTCAGCCCAGCAGGCCCAACAGATTTTCGGACAACCATTTCTGTTAGGCATCGGTGCACAGCGATCTTTTTACATCATCTACTCCGGATTTTTCATCGTTGTAGCTCTAAAAAAAGGCTGGGTACGCATCGAACAAATTTACGATTGGTTCATTCTGTCGCTCTACATCATGATGGGCGCAATGCTCTATTTCAATGTATTCATCGACCCCCTGAAATTCAGCAACACCGAGTTCGTGGAATACAGTTCTAACAAAGGGTGGCACTATGAATTCCCTGCCAATGTCGCCTCTGCGCTCATCATTTTTTCAGCAATCCGATTTTTCCAGGACAACAGTATCCGGCATCTGCTATCCCTCATCGTGAGTTCGGGCTATTTCCTGGTTTACCAGCAGGACCGTTCGCAAATCGTCGCACTCTGTGTCACGCTTCTTATCTATTTCCTGCGGAACGTACGTATGCAGCGCAAACTCGTCCTGGGTTTCACCGGCATCCTTTCCGCCATCATCCTGGTCAATTTGATTTCCCTGATCCGTCCGGAATTTGTCGACCATTACCTGAGAATATTCACCAATGCCAGCACGGTGGTGCTGGGAGGCGAGACCACGGAATATTCGTCCAACATGCGGATTGCGGAAAGCGCAATCGCCCTTGACGGATTCAAGCAGCACCCCTGGTTCGGCAATGGTGTGGTCACTTCCCACTTCAGAGGCGGTTTCTCGAGCTTCTTCGGCTATTTCTATGCCTCAGATGTAGGAATACTCGGCAACCTTTTCGTTTACGGTGTCATCGGAACCGCCATCCTCTATCTTTTCTATGTATTCAGTCTTCGCTGGTCGATGCAGATCAAAGGATACAGCGATGATTTCCTAACCCTGTGCCAATACATCCTTGTCTTCGCTTTCTTTGACATGTTCACAGACGCCTTCAACCTGAAGTTCATCGGCTTACTCAGTTTCGCGTTCTGCATGGTGTACTATTACAGGTTCATTCATGTGCCGGAACTAATGGAAGCGCAGGCTTCAGCGGCTACCGGCGAATCGGAGTCACCCGCTGTATCCGAACAACCCGGCCAACCCAATAGCACCCATGACCACTAGTGACACCGAAAGGTTGATTTTCGTAGTCGGAAACAGCAGGTCAGGTACGACCTTGCTTGGCCGCATGTTGGGAAGAGGTGATGAAGTCCTGAAATTCCCCGAACTACATCTCTTCGGAAGATGTGTGCCTCATGGAAAAGAACTGGAGCCGCAATCCCGGGATCAGGCTTTTCGGATCTTCAGCTGGCTGGCCGATGTCTCCGAGCGAAAATTACACGCCGAACGTGCCCCGGAATTGTTTGCCGAAAGGGCACGACAACTAACGGAAAAGTATTACCGAGACGGCAAAGACGCCTGGGACCTCTACCATGATTTCGTCACCGATGAATCACGAAGGCAGGGCAAGACCATTCCTTGCGAGGATCTACCGGCTCATATATTCAAATTGGATCAGATACTGGAGAAGTTCCCTCAGGCACGGATCATCCACATCGTACGCGACGCAAGGGATGTCCTGTTGTCACAAAAGAACCGGAGAAACAGAAGGAAAATGGGTGCAAGCTATTTGGGATTCCGCGAGGTATTGCGTTACCGGATGAATTACCATCCTGTGGTCATTTCCAAATTATGGCACAACTCTGTAAGTGCGGGACTGCGTTACCGAAACCACCCTGCTGTGTTGACCATACATTTCGAAGAACTTATCGAGTCACCGGAGGAAGTTTTAAAAAGGACCTGTATTCACTGCGGGATCAAATTCAACCCCATCATGCTTGATGTTCCACAGGTAGGATCCTCCTCACGACCCGACAATCCTGATCACCGGGGCATCGACAAATCAAGGACAGGCAACTGGTCGTCGGGAGAGCTTAGTGATACGGAAATCGCCTTGTGTGAACGCATAAACGGCAAGCTACTGACCGAATTGGGCTATTCCCTCAGCGGAAAACGGTCATCCCTTACAGGAGTCCTTTTTACTACTGTCAGCCTCCCGATCAAAGGAATTTTATCCCTCCTGCTAAACCTGGACAGAACCAAAGGACTTGGCGAATATCTTCGAAAAAGGTTTCGCTGAAAAAAGTGATTCGTTAAGAGTCGTAAAGAGGCCCGCACTTGTATTTCCTTCCTATTTTCGATTTACTACCTTCAACACCATGAAGAATCCACTCCGTTTTCACAACCGTCATTACAGCATTTGTATGCTGTTTCTTTTCCTGAGCATCCAGGGACAACCCTGCAATGCACCCCGCGATTCAGCTGAAGAAAGCAATACGGTGACGCCTCAGGAAAGCCATTCGAAGCCCAACAACAAGCCCCTGCCACCCTCGTGGCCATGGAGGGGAATCAGTATTCAGTCTGAACAGAGCACAGCAGAAGATGTGGATTACCTTGCGGGTATTGGTGTGAACTTCATTCGTATCCAGATCAAGCCTCCGATCGTTGCACGGAAAAAGAAAATGAAACCACTGCAAGCCTTTGAAGCCGAACTGCTATGGGCCGATTCGATGGTCGCTGCATGCGCCAAGAACGGCATCACCTCGATGATCGCTTTCAACCACCTTGTGCTGGATCCCGCATCGGAATGGGACGAAACATCGCCTGCTTTCTGGTCAGACAAGAGCATACGCGACAGTCTAAGCGATCTTGTTGAAGTCATGGTGAAGCGCTTCGCAACACGTGGACCGGAGCTCTGCGCCTACGAGGTCATGAGTGAACCGGTTGTCAAATCGGGCTCCGGAGGCGGGGAAGCACCTGCTGAGCTGGAACTTTTCTACAAAGCAGTCCTGAAAAAGATACGCCTCCACGACACACAGCGCTGGTTCCTGCTTACACCTGGACCCCGAGGGAGACCGAACAATTTCGACGGGTTTACAGCATTTGACATTCAGGACGAGAAGTTGATTTACGGAGCGCACATGTACATGCCCGATGTTTTCACACATCAAGGCATTAAAGAACGTCCTAAAGGCATTTCCTATCCCGGCAACATCAAGGGCCAACGCTGGGACCGCGAGGCGATAGCGAAAGCGTTCTCAAGCCTGAGGGACTTCGAAAAAGAAACCGGCTATCCGGTATTCATTGGTGAATTCCAGGCCGTCCGCTGGGGAGATGGAGCCGATATCTGGGTGAAGGACGTCATTGAAACCATGGACACCTACGGCTGGTCCTGGGCCTATTTCGCCTACGAAGCGGGACAGAACTTCTGGGATCCGTTTTATGAAGTGGAGAACAAGCTGGATCCCGCCAAAAACTGGAACCTGAAAAAAACGGGAACAGAAACGGATATCTGGAAGTATATGCTCAACCGCTATTCTGAAAACAGATCACGCTGATCGATGCAGGACCCTTCCAATTTCACTTTTGCTGTGATTGATCCAGTCGGCTGCAAGGCCGGTATGGACCAATACGACATCGCACTGACGACGGGGCTGGCCTCGAATGGATTGAAAGGGATCATCTTTAGCAACTTCACCGACGAACCGGAGGGGATCGAATGCATCCGGACATTCAACAATACCGGCAAAGGCAAACTGCAGTCAGCCTACAGCACACTGAAGGGATTTGTCAAAGCACTGCTTTGGGCGAGAAGAAGAAAGGTCGATTGGATAGTAGTGCACGTTTTCACGGCAGGTATTGCCGACGCAGTATTCCTGAGCCTGGCAAGGGCGATGGGCTTTCAGGTCTGCGGGATCGTCCATGACATCGAAAGTCTCGATGAATTCAGTCCCGGAAGCATCCGCAAAAAGGTGATCGGACACTTGCTCGACACCCGCGTAGTCCACAACCGATTCAGCTACGATGAACTGGTGCGTTTGGGATATGTCGATAACGGCGATCCACATACGCATATCATACCGCATGTCCACTTCCTTTCCTTGTTCGAAGGGAAACGGAAGTTGAATGTCGACCAGAAAGAGCTTGCGGAACTAGCCGGAAAGATCCATCCTGCTCTAAAGAGCGCAGTGCTGAAGGATAAACCGATCCTCTTGTTTTTCGGACAGATCAAAAAGCCAAAGGGCCTCGACATCCTGATCAAAGCCTTCCATGAAGTGCGGACAGACGCCGTCCTCGTCATAGCCGGTAAAACAAGGGATGAGCCATGGCAACGGTACCAAGACCTGATTCACGAACTGGATCTGGAGAGCCAGGTAATAACTGTGATCCGCCACATCACCGACATCGAGCGTGATATTTTGTTTTCGGTAAGTCGTGCCGTTGTATTGCCTTATACAAGGATCTACCAAAGCGGCGTCCTGTTGATGGCCATGAGTTATCCTGTCGCAGTGGTCGCATCCGACCTTGCTCCTAATCTCGACACGGTCGTTGACGGGGAGAATGGACTGCTTTTCCGTTCAGGTGACGTATCGGACCTAAGCCGGAACCTGAAAAGGGTGATCAGTGAAAACGAGTTGGCTACTCAATGCAAAAGAAACGCACTGGAGACCATGTGTCATAGGAATGATCCGCATACCATCGGAAAACTGTTCGCACAGATACTTATATCCGACAGCGAAAAGGGGCAACTAGCTTAACCCAAATCAACGCGCCTCGGACTGCATCTTCCGGTAGCGGGACGACTCATCCTGCTTACCCATCGCCGCATAAGTGTCGGCCATCACGCCCAGACTTTTCCGCGAGGACGGATTGCGGGACAAGGCCAGTTCAGCGAAGCGGATGGCCTGTTCATATTGTTTGTTCAGAAAACTCACCGCAGCGATATTCTCGACAAGCATCTGGTTTCCCGGATCCAATGTCTGTGCTTTCATCAGATAGACCAGTGCGCTGTCGTACGACTGCATGCCGGCATACAAAGAGGCCATGTTATTCAACGACATGATATTGCCGGTATTATAAACGGTACTTGTCCGATAAGATTCAATCGCGTTGGTTTTCTCTCCCTGTTGTGCGAAGAGCAAACCCTGTTTATAATAGAGATTCGACAAATTATCACCGGCTATACGCTCCTCCGGACGCACTTTCATGGCCATCGTATAATAGCGGATCGCAGAATCAGGTTTCTGCATCGCCTCATAAAGCACGCCCAGGTTATTCATTGCATTCACCAGCGAACCGTTCAGGGAAATGGCTTTCGTATATGCACGGACCGATGCAAGGGAATCACCGGACAGAGCCATGCAGATGCCGGTGTTGTACAACGCCTCGTGGTTATCAGGGAAAATTTCAAGACTTCGATTGAAATGCTCACGGGATTTGGACAACCAGGCATTCCTTTTTATCGGATCGCCTTCCGTATAGGAGCGGGTCATACATTCCGAAGCGTATGCGTAATGTGTGCGTGCACTGTTGGGCGATGTGATCACGCCACGTTCGAACAGTGTCAAATTGTCTTTCCAGTACCCGGAAGCCGACCAGGTCATCCCTGAGTAAAGTAATAGAATCACGCCCAGGAACATCCGAAAGTTGCTCCAACCACTACCGGAAACCGAGGACCTGTCGTAGCGGCAAGCAAGGGAAACAAGGAATGTCAACAGCAGACAAAATGGAATCGTAGAAATGAACATGAACCGTTCCCCGAAGGTGGAAGCATGTTCCAGTAACACATTGTTGGTAGGAGCCGATGCAACGAAAAAAGCCAGGATGGAAAATGCTGCCACAGGCTGCCTACGCAGTAGAATCACCCCGGTAACCAACAAGCCGGAAGTCAACATCAGTCCGATCCAGGGCATTGCCTCGCTCCAGGAAGCAACGGGTATCTGATTGAATGCATAGTCCCAACTCAAAGGCCAGGGCAACACCGCCATTTTCAGCCAATACCAAAGAATCACGCTCTTGGTGGCGGTCCGATGCGCCAGATCGGGAGCAGCATTCAATACGTTCGCTAGTACAGGAATGTCGTTCGATGAAAACTCCGTTCCTACAATGGTATAACGTGCCCAGACAAAGAGAACACACGGAACAGCAAGGACACCGGCAAGCAGCAAGGCAGGTCGTATCTCCTGCCGCATAAACAAGTATATGCTCAAAGGGATGATGACCAGGAAGGCGATGGCGCTCTCCTTTGAAAACATCGCCAACATCAGAAGCAGCACCGGTTTAACTGCAAACTTCCAGTTCCAATCCTGCTTTTGAAAGAGTTTGATACTACTCGACCATGCGAGAAGTCCGAACAACGTAGCGAGCAGTTCATCCCGGCTCTTCACACTGGCTACGACCTCTACGTGAAGCGGATGTGCTGCAAAAAGGAGGACAACGGCAGCATTGAACAGCGGATGGAATCCGGAAAACAATCGGTTCAACAACGTCCAAAGCACCTGCAACAATACCGCATATAGGATGAGATTGACTGCATGAGCGGCTCCCGGAGCATTTCCT
>JBJOER010000085.1:0-6380 GCA_046049215.1 Bacteroidota bacterium
GCCGATATTGGCTACAGTTACAGCCTCTGGTTCAGGTCCTTTGTCGTCACTCCGGTTTTTCTTGGTGTTATTCGTGTTTGAGCAATTGAAATTGTTAGGTTGTAACTGAAGCATGAGCTGCTCCAGTTGATCCCCGCTATCCCATACAAGTCCCCCCGCGTCGTTCCATATGGAAATGGATCGCGCACCATAACAGTATATGGTGTCGAAATCTCCGTCGGAGTCGATATCTCCGAATTTATTGGTGACATTCAGTCGTCCGATATTGGATGTGCTCTTTAGCGTGGCTGCGTTCGGGAACTTGACCGGGTCGAGGATGTAGGATGAACTGCTGATCCGTGATTCTTCAGAAAATCCGGTATAGGCCCGCGCATCTCCTTCGTTGGCGCTGACAAGGTAAGTTTGACCATTCACAATAAAACTCGCAATTGCATCAGGTTGATACATTCCTCTTACAGGCCATGTATTGATGTTCACAATACCGCTGTTCTGGTCTGATGCATCCATGCCGTTGCCTGCCAAACTGTGGTTCTTGAATCCCATTGGAACAAGGGAAGTCACAGTAGCTGAGGCGATATCGATAATAGCCCAGCAGTTGTTTTCCTGGCATGTAACCCACGCTGTTTGGGAGTTAGCCGAAACAGCGATGTATTCGGGTTCTATGTCCTGGGCTACTGTCGCTCCAGGACCATAAATTCGAATACCGTATGGTAAGGCGCTTCCGTTAAAACCGTTGAAACGTGCTATGGAAACCGTGGCATTCGCAGCACCGCTGCTGATGTTGATGATGGCCACGGAACCCTCCGGGTCGACTGTGTAGGTTGAATTCGGTTCGCCCTCGTTGGCTACCAGTACGTAGTTTCCATCGGGACTGAAGCAAATCATGTCGGGTAAGGCACCTACGGTTACCGATTTCAATAGGTTTCCGTTTGCATCGATGAAAACGACCTTGCCCGAGTCTTGCTTGACTGTCGCTTCAACAGCGATGGCAACTATGCCGTTCTTGGCGGCTACACTGTTAGCAGCGGCGCCATAAGCCGACAGGCTGAATGAATTGATGAGCGTGGGTGACGAAGGATTGGCCAGGTTGATGATATCGACATTTCCTGTTGATCCGTTGACGGAGAAGAGCCGTTTGCTGGATGGGTCGTATGCGGAGATTTCGGATCCCCCGGCATCGTATGTTCCGGTACTGTAACGTCCCAGGAAGCTGAGCTCCAGCGTTTGGCTGAACCCAATGTTGTTAAGTAGACAGCACAGTAAGAGTGTGGTCCACTTGATAAGTGTTTGGTTTTTCATAAACATGATCCTTGAATTTTGGTGTGAAATTCTGTGAGCCATGTTACCGCACGGTGAACCATCGGTTATCGAATGGGCAATTGAATCTTAAGCCAATGCTATCTGTGTTCAGAAAATGTTAGGAGAGTCTTTTTTCCGTTTCTTCTTGCATTGATCGGCTCATTATTTTCGGTGTTCCGATCTGCATGCACTCAACCGCTTCCAATCCCCGCATCGTCCGCGCCTGGACCTTCTACGACTGGGCCAATTCGGCCTATTCGCTGGTGATCAGTTCGGCTTTGTTTCCGCTCTACTTCAGCGCAATCACTTCGTCCAACGAGGGGAATCATCAGGTTCGTTTCCTGGGGCGCCTGTTCAATAGCGAATCCCTGCAGTCGTACGCCATTTCGTTTTCGTTTCTGGTGATCGCCGCCCTCTCGCCGCTGTTGTCGTCCATCGCCGATTACAGCGGACAGAAGAAGCGCTTCATGCTTTTTTTCTGTCTGATGGGTTCAGCGGCCTGCTCATGCCTTTGGTTTTTCGAGAGCGTCGATACGTTGTGGATAGGGGTGCTTTGCTCCATGCTTGCAGCCATCGGTTTCTCGGGCAGCATCGTGTTTTACAATGCTTACCTGCCTGAGATCGCCTTGCCGGCTGACCAGGACCACGTGAGCGCGCGTGGATTTTCCATGGGGTATATCGGTTCCTCCCTGCTGCTTATTTTCAATCTCAGTATGGTCATGTTCCCCGAACTGTACGGGGGGATCTCCGGTGGCGACGCCATGCGTTTCTCGTTTCTGCTGGTAGGCGTGTGGTGGTTCGGCTTTGCCCAGATCACCTTCTGGCATCTGCCGAGGGATCCCTTGTCGCGCCCGGTGAAGTCCGACATCCTGCAGAAGGGGTACAAAGAATTACAGTCCGTTTGGTTACAGCTGAAGGGATTGCCGCGCTTGCGGAGATTCCTGCTGGCTTTTTTCTTCTACAATATGGCTGTGCAGACCATCATGTACCTCGCCACCCTTTTCGGTGTGCAGGAGATCGCCTGGGGCAGTGAGGAGGAGAAGCAAAGCGGACTCATCGTCTGTATCCTGCTGATCCAGTTCGTAGCCATCGGAGGGGCGTTCCTGTTCTCACGCCTGTCGAAACGCTTCGGTAATGTCAAGGCCTTACTGACGGCGATCACGGTGTGGATACTCATCTGCCTGGGCGTGTATTTCCTGGTGTACTTGCCTGTTGATTTCTACATCACCGCTGCCTGCGTTGGCATGGTGATGGGAGGCATCCAGAGCCTGTCGCGTTCAACTTATTCCAAGCTGCTTCCGGCGACTCACGACCATGCTTCGTACTTCAGTTTTTACGATGTTTGCGACAAGGTAGGAACGGTGCTTGGGACCTTCGTTTTCGGTTACATGAACGAAGTGACGGGAAGCATGCGGTACTCGATCATCGCCCTGGTGCTCTTCTTCGGAGCCGGTGCCTGGATGCTGGTCCGCTTGCAGCGCAAAAGCCTGAGTCCTGCCGTTGAAATTTGAACACGTGATCGTCGACCTCTTCATACCCTGTTACATGGACGAGTTCCAGCCCGCGACGGCCCGGAACACGCTCAAGATTCTGCAACGCCTCAGCCTGGGGGTGAATTACAATATCGAGCAAACCTGCTGCGGTCAGCCCGCCTACGAGGATGGCTACCGCGACGCCTGCAAGGAAGTGGGGGAGAAGCTCATCAAGGAATTCCAGGAGGACCGTTATGT
This sequence comes from Bacteroidota bacterium, assembly GCA_046049215.1. Lineage (GTDB taxonomy): Bacteria > Bacteroidota > Bacteroidia > AKYH767-A > OLB10 > JAJTFW01. The sequence continues at coordinate 3,030 of JBJOER010000085.1, forward strand.
AGTGTGTCCCGGACCCGGTTGTGTGAATACGGTACGTAACCATTACCCCACGCTTTTCCACAATTCGGCCCTGCACAACGAATACAAGAGCGTTCAGAAGCACTTCATCGAACTCAGCGACTTCCTCGTAAACGTGATGCATGCCCGCGAACTGGGTGCGCGTTTCGATGCGAAGGCTGTGTTGGTTTGCTCGGGTGAGAATTGTTGCGGCACTCACGGGCGCGATGACCAGCGTTCCCTTCTCGACAAGGTGCGAGGCTTTCAATTGCTCGAATTGCCCGGTGAAGACTTTTGTTGCGGCATGGGCGGCGGTGTCGATCGCAAGAACGAAACCCTGTCGGTCCGCATGGCCACCGAGCTGATCCAAGCCGCTGAATCCGTCGGTGCCGATACCCTCGTCTCCGCCGATCCCCTTTGCCTGATGCACCTGAAAGGGGTTATCACCAAGCAAGGCAAGAACCTGCGCACTGTTCACCTGGCCGACGTGCTGGCCAGCGGGTGGGAGTAAGCACGGTCAATCAGATCAGCATTGAATCCCTTTTGCCTTTAAACCAGATGTTTCTGAGCCGGATAATGCTTGTAATCGGCTCAAAAAACAAGTATATTTGAGCCGATTAATTCATCTAATCGGCTCATGACCTACAGCTGGCAGCAGAAGGATTGGACCAAGTTCACGTATAGTCCGGATGGGCTGGATGAAAAGCTCATGGCCTTTGTAGCGGAATCTGCACATCTCGTCGGGATGTCCAGGGCATTGCCTGAGGCGGTTCAAACGGACACCTTGCTTGCGATGATGTTGGCCGAAGCCATGAAGACATCAGAGATCGAGGGGGAAGTGCTAAGTCGACCCGATGTTTTATCCTCTATCCGGAATAATCTGGGTTTGAATGAACGAATCGAGAAGGTCAAAGACAAAAGGGCACAGGGAATAGGGGAATTGATGGTTGTGGTGCGCCGTAACTATGCTAAACCTATAAGTGATGCAATGTTGTTCAAGTGGCATTCCATCCTGATGCGATACAATTCACGGATCCAATCAGGAGTATGGCGCAGTCACAAGGAACCCATGCGGGTTGTTTCAGGAACGATTGGCAAGGAGAAGGTGCATTTTGAAGCACCTCCTTCATCACGGGTGCCGGCTGAGATGAAGAAGTTCATCACTTGGTTCAACAATACTGCGCCTGGTGGTAAGAAAGAGATCAAAAACGCTCCATTGCGTGCTGCCATAGCCCACCTTTATTTTGAGTCCATTCATCCATTTGAAGATGGCAATGGAAGGATCGGAAGAGCCATAGCGGAAAAGGCACTGGCCCAAACGGCCGGAGGTCCGCTGTTGATGAGTTTGTCCCAGGTGATCGAGGGCAAGCGAAAAGTGTATTACAGTGCTTTGGAAACAGCGCAAAAGAGCAATGATATTACGGAGTGGGTCAACTACTTTGTGAGTGTTGTTTTAGAAGCGATAAAGCGGGCGAAGAAAACGATTGATTTCACCTTACGCAAGTCGAGGTTTTTTGATCGATACAATAATCAACTGAACGTGCGTCAGGTTAAGGTCGTCCGGCGCATGATGGATGCCGAACCGGAGGGATTTGTCGGCGGAATGACTGCGCGCAAATACGTGTCCATCACCAAGACTTCAAAAGCTACCGCCACGCGCGATTTGCAAGCTTTATTCGATTTGGGTGTGCTGATTTCGGAGGGTAGCGGTCGCAGCGTGCAGTATAGGCTCAATCTCTAGGCGAGCATCGTTCGAAAGAGCGCATCGGTGATCCTTTTCTTTCCCAATGCAATTGGCAACCACCATGGGTTCACTATCTTTATGTGTCTCCCACTAACAATGCAACGCAGGTCCTTTCTTAAACATTCAGTCCTGCTCGGACTCTCGTTTTCACTTGCACCCCGGCTTGCTGCTTCGGTAGTTGATACTTCATTGTCTGCGGGTGTTTCTCTTGTCGGTGCAAGGAAAAGAGAGGATCTGTTCGCGTATCTGAATCGGGTGAACGGCGGATTTGATCGGATCCTGTATGGTAAAATCCTTGGTGCTGCCAACGAGTTCAAGGAGGGGGATGCGATTGCGGGATTGTCGGCTGCCGATAAAGGCTCAAGGTCGACAGCCAGGACTTTGATCGCCAACACTCGCATTGGTGATCTCAGGTCGCATACGGTGTTCTCCGATAACCAATCGTCATTGATTGCAGATTCGGTGAAGGAGGATGCATCCTTGATGGGAAAGACATTCGGTGAGTTGAAAGACTTTCTTTTGCGGTCCTCAGACGAAGAGGTGAAGCGGGTAGGAGATGCACTGACCAGCGATGAGATCGCGATGGTGGTCAAACTCATGTCCAACGATGAGCTCATCGCACTCAGTCAAAAGATCTTTAATCCTTTGCCCGGTTCCAACATCGGTAGCAAAGGGTATATGGGTGCCCGTGTTCAGCCCAATTCACCGACCGATCACCCGGAGGATATTTTCTGGCAGGTGCTGGATGCCTGGTCGTATGCGGTGGGCGATGTAGTGCTGGGTACCAATCCCGTCAGCAGCGAAGTGGAGCAGGTTTCGAAGATCGAGGATACGCTGAAGGATATCATCGATACCTTCGGTTTGCAGGATACACTACCTCATTGCGTATTGGCCCATATTGATGTGCAATCGCGGGTGGAGAAGCTGAAGCCCGGGACCACGGGGATCTGGTTTCAGAGTATAGCCGGAACCGATGCAGCCAACCAGACCTTTGACCTGAGTATTCCCAAACTCCGCAATCATCTTCAAACGCGAACGGGGAAGTATGGCTTCTACGCGGAGACCGGACAGGGTGCGGATGAAACCAACGGACACGGTTCGGGTTTCGATATGCTCATCCATGAATCGCGCAAATACGGATTGATACGGGCTGCAAAGCGTGATTTCTTTCCGGATTCAACTTCCACACAACCGTGGGTGTTCGCCAACGATGTAGCCGGATTCATCGGTCCGGAGGTGTTCAAGACGAAGGAGCAGCTGGTACGTTGCTGCCTCGAGGATCTTGTGATGGGGAAATTACATGGATTAACTCTCGGACTCGACATCTGTACAACGCTTCACATGGACGTCAGCCTCGACGATCTCGACTGGTGCATTGACCACATCCTGCCCGCGAATCCTGCCTACTTGATGGCCTTGCCCACCAAGAATGATCCGATGTTGAGTTACCTGACCACCTCGTTCAGCGATCATCTGCGTATCCGTCACAAATTCGGTTACAAGGTCGACGACCGCATGTGGGCGTTCTTCAACCGTTTGGGCGTGGTTTTGGAAGACGGTAAGCCCGCTCGGCATTTTGGTGATCCGGTAGGGGTATATGTGCAGTACAA
>JBJOER010000086.1:0-29673 GCA_046049215.1 Bacteroidota bacterium
TTTCGACATCCTTCAGGTTGTTCAGGTTGCCAGCGTAGGTAAGCTTGTCGAGGTTGAGGATCGTATAGTTTGGATAACGTTGAAGGAATCGACGCACTACGTGCGATCCGATAAATCCGGCTCCACCGGTGATGAGGATCGTTTTGGCTTCCATGTGCGGTTAGTACAATAATGTGTTAGGCGATGGGTGTCCGGTCGCTGTTTATCTTCTTTGATAGGGTTTGTTGCCACTCCCATGCGGAAAGGATCATCTCGTCCAGGTCCTTTTCGGCTTTCCACTCAAGTGCGGCGTTGGCCAGGGTCGTGTCTGCATAGGCCTGGATCACGTCACCGGGTCTGCGATCGGTTTTCTCCACCGGTAGCCTGACGCCTGTAGTCCGCTCAAATGCACTGATGACCTCAAGAACTGATCGTCCCCTGCCGGTTCCGATATTGAATACTTCATAGGACGATGCATCCGGTATGGACATAAGTCGTTTTACAGCTGCGACATGTGCACGCGCAACGTCCACCACATGAATGTAATCGCGGATGCAGCTGCCGTCGGGCGTGGGGTAATCGGTGCCAAATACGCTTAACTTCGGCCGAAGACCTATAGCGGTCTGAGTGATCACGGGAAAAAGATTCAACGGTGCGCCGACCGGATATTCCCCGATGGCACAAGTCGGGTGGGCGCCTACCGGATTGAAATAGCGCAGGCAGATGGTGTGGAGCTTATCGGGTTTGCTGCAGTCGTGAAGTATGTCTTCACCGATACGTTTCGTGTTGGCATAGGGGCTTTCCGCTTTCTTCAAAGGTGTGGTTTCCCGCACCGGGAGTTCTGCAGGCTCGCCATATACAGAGCAGGATGAAGAGAACACGATCCGGGTTGTCCCCGATGCCTTGCAGGCTTCAAGTAGGTTTATTAATCCTCCGACGTTGTTTCGGTAATAGTCGAGTGGTATATCCACACTCTCACCAACGGCCTTCAGTGCGGCGAAGTGAATGACTCCGTCGGCTTTTGCTTCACGGAAGAGTTGATGGAGGCCTTCTTTGTCCAGCAGATCCAGCTTGACGAATTCAGGACGCTCGCCGGTGATTTGTTCGATGGCATCGATGACCTCGCGCCTTGAATTCGAAAGGTTGTCTATTATGATTACACGATACCCGGCTTGCTGCAATTCCACCACTGTGTGGCTTCCGATATACCCGGTTCCGCCGGTTACGATGATGGTTCTGCGATCTCCCATTGGGGTGGTGGTATGCCGATGGGTTATAAGCTCCAGTACTTCAGGTTCTGGATTTTTCCGCGTAGGATACCTTTCAGGTCGACGATCAAAGCATCCTCACGCGCCAACTTGCGGAAATCGGTTTCTTCAAGATTCTTGTATTCGCAGTGGTTGACTGCAACAACAACGGCGTCATAATCATTGCCCGGATCCTTGATCAGTGAAAACCCGTATTCGGCTTCAAGCTCTTCGCTGTCTGCACGAGGGTCGATCACATCGACAGATACACCGTATGACTTGAATTCGTTGATCACATCAGCGACTTTGGAGTTGCGGATATCCTCGACATCTTCCTTGAAAGTGGCTCCCATGACCAATACCTTGCATTTGCTCAGGTCCTTGCCCATACCGATGAGCTTCTTGACCGTTTGCTTGGCCACGTAGAAACCCATCGAGTCGTTTACAAATCGACCCGAGGTGATCACCTGTGAATGGTAACCCAGTTCCTGCGCCTTGTAGGTAAGGTAGTAGGGGTCGACGCCGATACAGTGTCCACCCACCAAGCCCGGCATGAAACGGAGGAAATTCCACTTGGTTCCCGCGGCTTCAAGTACTTCGTAGGTGTTGATACCCATCTTGTTGAAGATGATGGACAGTTCGTTCATCAAGGCGATGTTCACATCGCGCTGGGTGTTTTCGATGATCTTGGCGGCTTCCGCCACCTTGATGGAGCTGGCTTTGAATACGCCTGCTGCTACCACGATTTTATATACTTCGGCGATGTGTTCAAGCGCTTCGGCATCACAGCCGGAGACCACTTTGGTGATCTTGGCTAGGGTGTGTTCCTTGTCGCCCGGATTGATTCGCTCTGGTGAATAACCGACTTTGAAATCGATACCGTGTTTAAGTCCGCTCAGTTCTTCGAGGACCGGTATGCAATCTTCCTCCGTACATCCGGGGTAGACGGTTGATTCGAATACCACATAGTCGCCCTTCTTCAATACCTGTCCGATGGAGCGCGTCGCTCCAAGCAGAGGTCTAAGGTCAGGCAAATTGTGTTCGTCGATAGGCGTGGGTACGGCCACGATGAAAAAGGAGGCTTCCTTCAATTCATCGAGCGAGTCGGTGAAGTGGATATCGGTTCCCTGGAATACCTCAGATGACAATTCTCCGCTGGGATCGATCCCTTGCCGCATCAGTCCGATGAGGTTGGAGTTGATATCGAATCCGATGACGGAGATCTTCCGTGCAAACTCAAGGGCGATGGGTAGCCCCACATAGCCAAGGCCGATGACGGCCAGCTTCTTCTTCTTATTAATCAGTTCATTGTGCATGGTGCAATCGGATTTCCGGTTTTTCATTCCGGCGTAGTGCATAGATACGTTCGATAATGTCTACAACTTTCATTCCCTCCAGTGCATTGGTTGTCATCGTAGTCCGGCCCTTCAGGGTATCGACAACGTTTTCAATGATGAAGTGATGGTTCGCTGCTGATCCCTTGTAGCTGCCGTAATCGTTGGCCGGACTTGCCGGTGGCAATTCCGGCATAGTATAACCTTTGATGTGACAATATTCAACCTCGTTCATGTATTGGCCTCCGATTTTGAGGCTTCCTTTCTCACCGATCACGGTGATGCTGCTTTCAAGGTTCGTGTCGTAAACCGATGTGGTGTAGTTCAGGCTTCCCATTCCACCATTCAGGAAACGGAAATTCACGATGCCGGTGTCTTCGAAAGCGGTCGTTCCCCTGTGATTGAAATCGGCGAACACTCCATGGATGTCAGTGATGTCGCCGAACACCCAGTACATGATGTCGATGAAATGCGAGAATTGCGTGAAGAGCGTGCCGCCGTCCAGGTCCTGTGTGCCTTTCCAGCCACCGGCTTTGTAGTACCTGTCGTCGCGGTTCCAGAAGCAGTTGAGCTGTACCAGGAAGATCTCTCCAAGGCGTTTTTCTTCGATGATCTCCTTGAGCCACGCCGATGGAGGTGAATAACGGTTCTGCATGACGCCGAACACGGTCCTGGAAGCTTGCAAAGCGGTGTGGATCACTTTTTCGCAATCCGCCCTTGTGATCGCCATCGGTTTTTCACAGACGACATGCTTTTGATGATCCAGTGCCACCAAAGAATGTCGGGCATGCAACCCGTTAGGTGTGCAAACGTTCACAACGTCGATTTCAGGCAGCGCGGCCAGCATGTCCTCCGGATTTTGGAAGAATGGGACGTCCTCAAGATCATGAGGAAGTGCCAGTTCGGCTTTGGGTCGGTTGTCGCAAAGTCCGACCAACCGGGCTTCGGGATGCCTGCGGATCATTTCCGCATGTCGCTTGCCGATGTGACCGCAGCCGATGACGGCGAAACAGATCGGCTGATTCGTTGTGGCGTTCATCAGGAGATTCGGCTGACAGTATTGTTCTTGAGTTGATAGGTTTGTCCGCTCTCCGGACAAACGGCGTTGCCTTCTGCGTCAAAACGGAGCTTGTGCCCGTATTCGCTCATCCAGCCTACTTGTCTGGCAGGATTTCCGACGACCAGTGCGAAAGCCGGCACATGTTTGGTGACAACGGCACCCGCTCCGATAAAGGCGAATTCACCGATGTCGTGTCCGCAGACAATGGTGGCATTGGCACCGATTGAGGCTCCCCGTTTCACCAGCGTCCGGGCGTATTGATTGCGCCTGTTGACTGCGCTGCGGGGGTTGGTGACGTTGGTGAAGACCATGCTCGGACCCAGGAAGACATCGTCCTCGCATTCGACGCCGGTGTAGATGCTGACATTGTTTTGGACTTTCACGTTGTTGCCAAGGGTCACTCCGGGTGAGATCACCACGTTCTGACCGATGTTGCAGTGATTCCCTATGGTGCAGTCAGGCATAATGTGGCTGAAATGCCAGATGCGCGTACCTTGTCCGATACGGCAACCCTCGTCGATGACGGCTGAAGGATGTGCTGTAAATCCTGTGGGTTGATTTTCACTCATGGTAGTTGAGGATGCTGATGTGGACTTGATGTCGTTTCAGTCGAAACGGTGTGCGGTTTTTTTCAGTTCTTCCGGTGGCAGGCTGCGGAAGTAGTCGTACGTTTTGCGGAGGCCGTCTTCGCGGTTCACTTTCGGCTCCCAGGAAAGAACCTCCCTTGCACGTGCGATGTCCGGTTGACGTTGCTTGGGATCGTCCTGTGGTAAGGGGTGCATGACCAGCTTCTGCTTCGTGCCCGTCAGCCGGATGATTTCTTCGCCGAATTCACGGATGGTGATCTCGTCCGGATTGCCGATGTTGACAGGATAGGGATAGTCGCTGAGCAAGAGCCTGTAAATACCTTCGACGAGATCGTCCACGTAGCAGAATGAACGGGTTTGCGATCCGTCACCAAACACGGTAAGGTCTTCGCCGCGCAAGGCCTGACCGATGAAAGCCGGAAGTACCCGGCCGTCATTCAAGCGCATTCTTGGGCCGTAGGTATTGAAAATACGAACGATTCGGGTCTCGAGTTTGTGATAGGTGTGGTAGGCCATGGTGATGGCCTCCTGGAATCGCTTGGCCTCATCATAGACTCCACGGGGGCCGATGGGGTTTACGTTCCCCCAATAATCTTCGGTCTGAGGATGCACGGTCGGATCACCGTAAACCTCGCTGGTCGATGCCACGAGAATTCGGGCTTGCTTTACGCGCGCGAATCCCAGCAGATTGTGGGTGCCAAGGGAGCCGACTTTCAACGTCTGGATGGGGATCTTCAGGTAGTCGATCGGACTGGCCGGTGATGCAAAATGGAGGATGTAATCGATCCGGCCGGGAACATGCACAAACTTGCTGACGTCGTGGTGGTAGAATTCGAATGCCTGTAGTTTGAACAGATGTTCGATGTTTCGAAGATCTCCAGTGATCAGGTTGTCCATCCCTACCACGTCATAGCCTTCAGCGATGAAACGGTCGCACAGGTGTGAACCCAGGAAGCCCGCAGCTCCGGTGATCAATACGCGTTTCCGTGTCATGTTCATGATTTGTTTCTGGTGTTCTGGGCATGCGTCGACTTTCGGCCGATGCTGTGATAATCAAAGCCCATTTCGGCCATCTTGTCAACGTCGTAAAGGTTGCGTCCGTCAAACACAAGCGGCTGATGCAACCGGGATTTCATTTGTTCAAAGTCAGGAGTTCTGAAAACCGACCATTCGGTAGCGATAATGAGCGCGTCGGCTTGTTCTGTTGCCGCATAGGGGTCGTCTGCATAAGTGATTTGCTCCCCGAGTATTTTTTTTACGTTCTCCATGGCCTCGGGATCATAGGCCTTCACCTTGGCTCCGGAGTCGAGCAACTCGCGGATGATGTCCAATGCCGGTGCCTCGCGGATGTCGTCGGTCTCCGGCTTGAAAGCAAGACCCCAGACCGCAATGGTGAGTCCTTCGATTTTTCCGCCGAAGTGATCACGCAACTTGGCCGCAAGCGAACGCTTCTGAATTTCGTTTACACCCATAACCGAGGTGAGGATTCGGAAGTCGTAGTTGTAATCTTTGGACGTTTTGTAAAGGGCTTGAACGTCCTTCGGGAAACAGCTTCCGCCATAGCCGATTCCTGCAAAAAGAAAACGCTTGCCGATGCGCGAGTCCGAACCGATACCGATGCGGACTGCGTCAACGTCGGCTCCGGTGCGTTCGCAAAGGTTGGCGATCTCGTTCATGAAGGTGATCTTGGTGGCCAGGAAGGCATTGGCCGCATACTTGGTCAACTCAGCAGAACGCTCATCCATGAAGTATAAAGGATTGCCCTGGCGCAGGAAGGGAGCGTACAGTTCATTCATCACCGTCTTGGCACGTTCGCTCCGGGTTCCCACCACAACCCTGTCCGGCTTCAGGAAATCGTCCACGGCGAAGCCTTCGCGCAGGAATTCAGGATTCGATACTACATCGAAGGGGACTTTGGCTGCAGCAGACACCGCTTCGTGTACTTTTTCGGCAGTGCCTACCGGTACAGTGCTTTTATTGACGATGATTTTGTAATCGTTCAGCATCGGACCCAGCTGTGAGGCGACTCTCAATACATAAGAGAGGTCCGCACCTCCATCTTCTCCAGGAGGAGTGGGTAGGGCCAGGAAGATGATGCTGGCCGGCAAAACGGCTTCTTCCAAATTGGTGGTGAAGGTCAGTCTGCCCTGTTTGATGTTGCGCTCGAAGAGTACATCCAAATGGGGTTCGTAAATGGGGATCGTACCCTGTCGCATCTTGGCGACTTTTTCAGCATCGATATCGACGCAGATCACATGGTTGCCCATTTCGGCAAAGCAGGTTCCTGTGACCAGACCGACATATCCTGTGCCGACTACTGCAATGTTCATGACGCGGATGGAGTGTTTTGAAAAGTTAGCTTCCCGTGAATTCCAAAACGGCAGAACAGATCCTTTCCAGGTCTCCTGATGACATTTCGGTATGCATCGGTAATGAAATGACGTGGCTGCACAAGAACTCCGTTACGGGGAAATCCCCCTCCTTGTAGCGGGGATCCGTGTAGGCTTTTTGCATGTGAAGCGGTATCGGATAGTAGATCATGGAAGGAATTCCACGTTGATCGAGGAAGGTGCGCAAATCATCGCGTGACTTCCCTTCGAGTACCAACGTGTATTGGTGGAAAACATGCGTGGAATTGCGCATCCTTGCGGGGGTCCTGATGCCATCGTGACCCTTAAAAGCGTTGTCGTAGTAATCTGCAGCCTTTTGACGGGCGGCACAGTACTCGTCCAGGTGGCGCAACTTCACCCTGAGGATGGCAGCCTGCATACTGTCGAGTCGGCTGTTTACACCGATTTCATCGTGCTTGTATTGTACACTTTGGCCATGGTTGGCGATCATTCGGATTCGTGCTGCGAGTGCATCGTCATTGGTGAACAACGCACCACCGTCACCCATGCATCCCAGGTTTTTCGAAGGAAAGAATGAGGTGGTTCCAATGGTGCCGATGGTGCCGGCCTTGTGGGCTTTGCCATCGGGCATGGTGAATTCCGATCCGATCGCCTGGGCTGTGTCTTCAATCACGTGTAGCTTGTGCCTGCGGGCGATATCCATTACGCGAGTCATATCGGCACATTGCCCGAACAGGTGTACCGGAACAATGGCCACTGTTCTGGGTGTAATGGCTCGCTCGATGGCGTCACAATCTATGGTGAAGGTGTGCGGGTCTACATCGACAAGAACAGGCTTGAGCCGAAGCAAGGCAATTACCTCAGCGGTGGCAACGTAAGTGAAACTCGCAGTGATCACCTCGTCGCCGGGCTGGAAATCCAGAGCCATCATTGCGATTTGCAAGGCATCGGTCCCATTCGCGCAGGGAATCACGTGTTTTGCGCCAAGATACTGTTCCAGTTCTGTGGCGAATGATTTGACCTCGGGTCCGTTGATGTAGGCCGATGAAACAATCACATTATGAACCGCTTCATCCACCTCGGATTGGATCTTCTTGTATTGACCGATGAGATCCACCATCGGTAGCTTTTGCAGGGTTTCCATTGAACCGTTTCGGTTGGGTTTTGAGCACCCCTATACAGAGGTCGGGGATAGGCTTTTTACGATACGCGAAGATACGGCTTTTTAAGGTGCTGCATCTAGTCTAATCAGCTGGTTATTCGCTATTTTTGACGTGTATGCCTGCAGTTCGCTTCACCCCTGTATTTGCTGCTCTTTTGGTCCTGGCCGGTTTTTCGAAGTTCGCCTCTGCACAGGTCAGTGTGAAGGATTCAGCTGTCGCCATGGTGATGATCAGGCCTCATTTGGGTATACAGGTTCCGGGTGGTGACTTGGCAAAGCGGTTCGGAACGAACCAGTCCATAGGGTTGTCAGCAACCTATAAATGGAAAAACGGTTGGTCGATTTATGCCGACGCATCTTTTATTTTCGGGTCGAAGGTGGATGAACCGGGGCTCTTCACCGGTTTGACCACGAGTGAAGGTACGATCATCGGTTCGGATGGATTGTACGGGGATATCCGGGTCTTTGAGCGCGGGTATGCCGTTACGATGGGTTTGGGAAAACTATTTCCCGTGAAAAAGCCGAATCCGAATTGTGGTTTCCTGGTGGAGGCCGGTGCGGGTTTCCTGCAACACAAGATCAAAATCGACGACAAAAAGAATGCTGTACCCTCACTTCGCGGGGATTATTTGAAAGGGTATGACCGACTTTGTAACGGCATCGCCTTCAGGCAATTCGTCGGCTACTCTCATGTAGGGAACAGGCGCCTGGTGAATTTCTTCGTCGGTATAGAGGCGGTACAGGCGATCACCGCTTCTCGACGGGATATCAACTTCAGTACGATGCAGGCCGATGATGACCTGCGTATCGATTTGCTTTTTGGCTTGCGTGCAGGTTGGATTATCGCGCTTTTTCGGGAAGCTCCGGATCCGTTCTACACCTACTGACCCTGCCTCGATGCGTTTGATCTACGACATCTTTTTGGTTCTGTACAGTTGCGGAATCCACTTGGCATCCCTTTTTCATGCCAAGGCGCGGGAGTGGGTCATTGGTCGACGCAATTGGCAGGTCGGGTTGAAAACTGCATTGGCCGGTAAGCCGGGCAAAAGGCTTTGGATGCATTGTGCTTCCCTGGGTGAATTCGAGCAGGGTAGGCCGGTACTTGAAGCCTGGCGGAGGCGTAATCCGGAGCAAGTGATCGTATTGACTTTTTTCTCTCCTTCCGGATATAAGCACCAAAAGGCGGCAGGTTTGGCGGACGTGGTCGCCTACCTTCCCCTTGATGGCCCTAAAGCCAGCAGGGAGTTCGTCGACTTACTGGATCCGGGATGTGTTCTGTTTGTCAAATATGAATTCTGGCACTACTACAGCAAGGCTCTTTTTCAAAGGAAAATCCCTTTGTTCTGTATTTCTGCCATTTTCAGGCCCGGTCAAATTTTTTTTCGTCCTTATGGGAGTTTCTTTTTACGGATTCTGAAAAGATACACCTGTTTATTCGTGCAGGATGAAGACTCATACCACCTGCTTCATTCCCACGGGATCGCGGATGTGTTGGTGACGGGCGATACCCGCTTCGACCGTGTGATTCAAAATGCAGGGCGTCCGTTCAGCCATCCGGTAGTAGATGCCTTTTGCCACAACAGACCGGTTTTGGTGGCCGGCAGTACATGGCCTGCCGATGAGGAGTTGTTGAACAAATTCACCAAGCGTTTTCCTGATATGGCGCTCATCATTGCCCCTCATGAAATCGGTGATGAAAGACTGGATCGATTGAGTTCTGTTTTCGGTCCGGATACGATCAGATTATCCAAGGTCGACGCCGGGTCAATGCCGGTAGGACTCAAGGTGCTGATTGTTGATTCGATCGGATTGCTCTCGTCACTCTACCGTTACGGCAAGTATGCCTATGTCGGTGGTGGATTCGGAGCGGGAATTCACAATACGCTTGAAGCGGCTGTTTACGGAGTCCCTGTGTTTTTCGGCCCCCACTATTTAAAGTTTAGGGAAGCGGTTGCCATGGTGGGCGAAGGTTGTGCTTTTTCTGTAGATGGTGTTGATTCCCTTGCTTCAGTCCTTTCGGATATGGAGGAGGATGCTGAAAAACATAAAACTGTTTCGAAAAAAGCGGCTCGATTTGTTGAAGGGAAAGCGGGTGCTACGGACCGGATAATGGATAAAATAATCCAATCGGTTGGATAGGACAAGGAATCCTCAACGAAGGATATACATACGGTAGCTGTCGAGCTTGATCAGAACGAAAAGCAATACCGTAAAGCTCCATAGCGAAGATCCCCCATAGCTGAAAAACGGAAGAGGAATACCGATCACCGGAGCGAGTCCGATGGCCATTCCAACATTGATCATCAGGTGGAAGAAAAGTACCGATGCTACACCGTAGGCGTAGATTCGGGTATAGGTGGATCGTTGACGTTCCGCTATGAAAACTATGCGGTAGAGCAGGCCAAGGAACAAGAGGAGTACGACCGTCGTTCCTGCGAATCCCCATTCTTCACCGACGGTGCAGAAAATAAAGTCGGTACTTTGTTCCGGAACAAAATCGTATTTGGTTTGTGTTCCCTGCAGGAAGCCTTTGCCGGTGAGTCCTCCGGACCCAATGGCTATCAGGCTTTGATTTACATTGTATCCTGCACCTTTGGGGTCAGAGCGTTTACCTAACAGTACTTCGATCCGTTCTCGCTGATGAGGTTGCAGGAGACGCGTGTAGGCATAATCGACGCTCAGGACTATCGTACTGCATAGCAAGGTGATGATCAGGATGACCACAAAGTTCTTCCTGGTTTTCCGCATCAGCAACCAGGCGATAAAACCAAGTCCGTAGAGGATCCCGAGTAGGACGGCATTGGGAACCATCAGCGAAAGCACAAACAATACTCCTGTGAAAAATCCGAAAATCAAAACGTTTTGGGAAAGGCCTTCCCGGTATAGTACAAAGATGAAGGAGATGAAAACCAAGGCTGATCCGGTGTCGTTTTGAAGCAGAACCATGGCCATAGGGAGAAGGATCAGAAGTGCGGCGTAGATTTTTGTTTTCATGTCCTCCATTCGAATTCCCAGGGTGCTGAGGTATTTTGCAAGAGCCATGCTTGTCGCGAATTTGGCAAATTCCGACGGTTGTAATTTGAAGCTTCCGATTTCGATCCATGAACGAGCACCCTGTACATCACGTGCGATGACCAGTACCACGACAAGGATGAGCATGATGACGATGTAAATGGGATAAGAGAATGCAGCATAAAATTTACCGTCAATGACCAAAATGGCTAAGCCGATCAGGACGGACGTGCCGATCCACAACAGCTGCCGACCATAGTTCTGGCTCATGTCAAAAATGGAGCTGTGCTCTTCGTTAAAAACTGCAGCATAAATGTTGACCCAGCCCAATAGGACCAAAACAAGATACATCAGGACCAGAAGCCAGTCGATGTTGTCGAATATGCTCTTTTGTGTCCTCACTGTTTTTTGATCAGGGCGGCAACCGTGTTCGGGCGTTTTCCGGTGGCTGCAGGCGGTATTTTTCGACCGGCTGTGATGCTATCGTTTCCGACCGGTTTCAATCGGAGGTCGGGATCTCCTTCGCGCAAAGGGAGGAGGTGGCCTTTCAGCATCCGGTCTTCGAGTTCGGTTCTCTTCACTGAATCCGTAAGGTATTTTTCCATCATCAGGCTTGCGATGGGTGCTGCCCAGGTGGCACCGAATCCGGCGTTCTCGACCATGACGGCGATCGCGATCTTCGGATTTTCACGCGGAGCAAATGCCACAAAAAGGCTGTGGTCCTTCCCATGTGGGTTTTGCGCAGTGCCGGTTTTACCACAAATCGTGACTGAGTCAAACCGGGCGACACGGGCTGTTCCTGCCTCAACCACCTTTTGCATCCCGTCGTGTATGATCTCAAAGTATTCCGGATCCACCTTCGTGTAGTGCTTTTCGGCCAGGTTTCGCGTATGGTTTGGTTTGTTGCCGATTCTCTTGATGACATGGGGCGTATAATAATAACCCTTGTTGGCGATGATACAGAGTATATTGGCCATTTGCAGCGGGTTGATACCCAGTTCGCCCTGCCCGATTCCCAATGAATAGATGGTGGATGCTTTCCATCGTCCGCTGCCATAGATTTTATCATAGAATTCAATAGAAGGGATCAGGCCTTTCAATTCATGGGGCATGTCCACTCCGATTTTCTTCCCGATTCCGAAGCTCATCTGATAATCTCTCCACAACCGGTAGCCGTTTTCACTGCTACCATACTTGCGGTTGTCAATGAACGAGCGAAAAGTGTTGCAGAAGTAGGGATTGCAGGAATACTGTATGGCTCCTTCGAGAGCGATAGGAGGGTGGGGGTGGCACTTTACACTCTTGCTTCCGACTGTAAAAACGTGTGGGTAGGTTGTTCCGGGTTGGATGATGCCCTCCTGAAGAGCTGCCAGGGCATTCGTCAGTTTGAACGTTGATCCCGGAGGATAGTATGCCTGCATGGCCCTGTTGAACAATGGTTTCGTCGGGTCCTTGGTTAAATAGGAATAGTTTTTTGACCGCACACGTCCTACCATCAGGTTGGGATCGTAAGAGGGGCTCGATATCAAAGCCAGAATCTCGCCGGTTTTCGGCTCGATGGCGACAAGTGAACCAATCTTGTTCTGCATCAGCCGTTCACCATAATCCTGTAGATCGGCATCCAGCGTGGCAACCAGATTCTTACCGGCGATGGCAATGGTGTCATACAGCCCGTCCTTATAGCTTCCTTTCTCGCGGTTGAATACGTCAACCATGACGATTCGCACTCCTCGCTGTCCGCGCAATTCGATTTCGTAGCTCTGCTCGATGCCGCTTATACCGATGTAATCACCAATACGGTAGTAAGGGTTTTTCGCGATCATGCCATCGTTCACTTCCCCGATGTAACCGAGTACGTGGGCTGCGGTGTTGTTCGGGTATTTCCGAAGGGTACGGGGTTGGGCGAAGAATCCCCTGAACTTGAAAAGCTTCTCCTGGAAAGTGGCGAATGTTTCTGCAGAGATCTGCTTTTCGAAAATACTGGCCCTTACCCTGGAGAATGCCCGTGCTTTCTGTATTTTTTCAATGAATGCCTCCTTGCTGATATCCAACAACCGGCAAAACTCTGCAGTATCGAGCTCTGTCACTTGCTTGGGAATCACCATCAGGTCATATACCGCCTGGTTATAGGCAAGTACTTTTCCCTTTCTGTCATATATCAGACCCCGTGCAGGGTAATCCGTCATGTAACGGAGTACATTGTTGTTGGCGGAGACCGTATAACCTTCTTCAATCACCTGCACATAAAACAACCGGATGATGAAAATGAGTACAACGGCAGTGAATATGCTTAGGATGACCAGTCGTTGTCCGGAACCGGGGTTGTACATGGATGGGATACTGTGTTTTCCGGGCGAATCGGGTACCGGAGAATCCCTCCGGATGGAATCCTGCACCGAGGAATCAGGCGTTTTTTGACTTCACTCCAAGGTATTGAAGCATGATGATCAGCAGCAAAGTTACACTGCTGCTTAGAAGAATTCGATAGAGCGTGGATAGGATTTCCGTTAGTCTGAACAGTTCGAGGAAGAAAAGTACGAAATGATGAAGGAAAACGAGTACAGCGGCATAAGTCAGGAACCAGGTGAGCCCGAATCGGTGAATGGAGGGCGTGGCTTCGGTTTCATAGCCTTCCCGGGGAGCAAGGACACTGAGCCATTTCGGTCTGATGTAAACCAACACAAGGCAAGCCGATGCATGGATTCCAGGGGTGTTCTGGAACATGTCGATGCAAATGCCGATTAGAAATGCCAATGGAAGAAGCAAGAGTTTTGGTGTTTGCACCGGGAGGACCAACAGGAAATAAATGTACAGGAAGGGGTTGATGAACGATCCAAGCTGAACCTGATTCAAAACCAAAACCTGCACAAGCACGAGTGCAAGAAACCGCAAAAGATAATGAAGGATCAGCCGGATCATGGTCTTCCGTTGTTCGATTGTGATGCCGATTCAAGGGTCCGTTGTTCCTCTTTCAAGAGGTTGCGGACAGCGTAAACGTGCGTCAGTCGGCCGAATTGGGCATCCAGCTTTACACGGATTTTGTAAAAGGGCGAACCGGCTTCAACCGATACACTTTCCACCTTGCCGATGAAGATGCCTGCGGGAAAAATAGCCGAGAAAGAGGTGGTAACAACGCTGTCGCCTTTGACAATCGGGACGGTCTTGTCAATCTCGTAAAGGGTGGCGAATGACGGATTGCTACCGTCCCAGCGCAGGGATCCAAAAAATTTGTTCCGCTTGATCATCGCGGAAATGTTCGATTTTTCATTCAACAACGAGATCACCGTTGAGTAATGAGGCGAAACCTGTTGCACTATACCAATTACACCGTTATCGGTGATGATTCCCATTTCGGGCTCAATACCATGCAAACTTCCGCGGTCGATGGTGATGTAGTTGTTTCTCTTGTTGATCGAATTGTTGACCACCCGAGCTTGAAGGAAACTGTATTGTTGGAAAGTCAACGTGTCATCGACCTCAAGCCATCCCGAGTCGGTTACATACAGGGAAGCGGCCATTTCTGATCGGAGCCGCGCATTTTCCAGTGCAAGTTCACGGTTATTGTCCTTCAGATGGATATACTCTCTGACGCCATTCACGGTCTCCATGGTAGAGGTGACCACGGAATTTGTCGCATTGAAGGCCGATGCCTGTTGGAAACGGTTGTTTTGAACGAGCAGGTACAGGCACAAGGCCTGCAGTAAGATGAAAAACAACGTGAAGTTGTTGCGCCAGATCAGCAGGAAAAGGAGCCTCATCGAGTGGGATGGATGTCAGCCCTGCCGGAAATCAATGTTGCAGGAACTTGTAGCGGTGGATGTTTTTCAAGGCGATGCCCGTACCGCGAACGACTGCACGGAGCGGGTCTTCGGCGACGTGAACAGGCAGCTTGGTCTTCATGGAAATCCGCTTGTCGAGGCCGCGGAGCAAGGCGCCCCCACCGGTGAGGTATATTCCGGTGCGGAAGATGTCGGCGGATAATTCGGGAGGCGTGATCTCAAGTGCCTTCAAGATGGCTTCCTCGATCTTGCTGATGGACTTGTCCAAGGCATGGGCGATTTCGGGGTAGCTGACAGTGATTTCCTTCGGGATACCGGTCATCAGATCCCTGCCATGTACTGCAAAATCAGGCGGGGCGTTCTCCAGTTCAGGCAGAGCGGAACCGGCTTCAATCTTGATACGCTCTGCAGTACGTTCCCCGATGAGGATGTTGTGCTGCCTCCGCATGTAGTCCCAAATGTCGGTGGTGAATCCGTCACCCGCCACTCGGATACTTTGGTCGCAAACGATTCCGCCCAACGCGATGACAGCGATCTCGCTGGTACCACCTCCGATATCAATGATCATATTGCCCATGGGCTCCTCTACATCGATACCGATACCGATAGCCGCAGCCATGGGTTCGTGGATGAGATAAACCTCCTTGGCACCGGCGTGCTCCGCAGAATCACGAACCGCTCGTTTCTCTACTTCGGTGATTCCCGAAGGGATGCAGATGACCATGCGAAGGGAAGGACTGAAAAGGCGGTTGCCGGAACTGATCATTCGGATCATCCCCTTGATCATCTGCTCTGCAGCCTCAAAATCGGCGATTACGCCGTCTTTCAATGGGCGGACCGTCTTGATGTTTTCGTGGGTCTTGCCGTGCATCATCATGGCCTGCTTACCGACGGCGATAACCTTGCCGGTGGTGCGGTCGATGGCAACGATGGATGGCTCGTCCACCACGACTTTGTCATTGTGGATGATCAACGTGTTTGCAGTTCCCAGATCGATAGCGATCTCCTGTGTGAGGAAATCAAAGAGTCCCATGCGTGCGGTTGCTTTATTTTTCTTTCCCCGGTGGGGGCTGGTCGTTGAATTGGTTGGTGCTGTTGATCCCCTTTTGAGCGGCTTCAATCAGCCCGGAAAGGTAGGGAATCGCAGGATTCTCAGCCCGGCCATTCTGTGTTTTTTCTGAACCGATTAATGTTTGAAGTGTCGGGTGCCGGTCACTGCCATAGCACATCCGAGTTCATCTGCTTTTTCGATGGAATCGCTATCGCGGACCGAGCCTCCGGGCTGAACGATGCACTTGATTCCTGCACTGGAGGAAATCTCTACGCAATCCGGGAATGGAAAAAAGGCATCCGATGCCATTACGGCTCCCTCCAGGTTGAACCCGAAGTGCCGCGCCTTGGCAATGGCCTGTTGCAAGGCGTCTACACGTGAGGTCTGCCCGGTCCCACTGCCCAGCAACTGTCCATTTTTGGCGAGGACGATGGCGTTGCTTTTGCTGTGCTTGACAATCTTATTTGCGAAAATCAGATCGCGCGTCTCCTCCTCGGTTAAGCCTCGCCTGGTGACGATCCGGAATTCGTGGACTTGCTCAGTCTTCCGATCGGCATCCTGTTCCAGTATACCGTTTAAGACACTCCGGTACAGACGTGTGGGCGTAGGAGTACCGTGCATTTCCAAGAGGATCCGGTTCTTTTTGCTTTTGAGCTGCTCCAGGGCAGCTGGTTCGTATCCGGGGGAGATCAATACTTCAAAAAATAAGCGGTCCATGGCTTCTGCAACAACTTTGGAGATAACGCGGTTGCTGATCAGGACGCCTCCGAAAGCCGAAACGGGATCACCAGCCAGGGCCTTTTCCCAGGCTTCGATCAGGCTATCCGAAGTCGCAAGTCCGCAGGCATTGTTATGCTTGATGATAGCAATGGATGGATCGTCGAATTCGGCGATCAGGTTGCAGGCAGCGTCGATATCCAGGAGATTGTTGTAACTGAGTTCCTTACCGTGAAGCTGCCGGAGGATTTCATCCAGTCGCCCATGAAATACTGCTTGCTGGTGGGGGTTTTCACCGTACCGAAGGGAGGTGATGGGACCATCGGAAACGACCTGAATGGCGTCGTCCAGAGTTCCCCTATCCATCCAGTTGGCGATCTGTCGGTCGTAGGTGCTGCTGATTTGGAATGCTCGTGTGGCCAGTTGCTTGCGGTTCTCCAGACTGCTGGAACCGTTTTGTTCATCCAGGATACGCTGCAATTCACCATAATGATCACGCGAGGGGATGATGACCACGTCAGCATGGTTTTTCGCCGCAGCCCGGATGAGGCTGATTCCTCCGATGTCTATTTTTTCAATGATGGCATGGTGATCTCCTCCTAGGCGGACAGTATCGGTGAATGGGTAGAGGTCCACCACTACCAGGTCGATGGGTGGTAGGCTGTGCTGTTCCATCTCTGCCAGATGTACTGCATCTTCCCGCTTATGCAGAATTCCTCCGAAAACGGCCGGATGCAGTGTTTTTACGCGTCCGCCGAGGATAGACGGGAACCCGGTGATGTCCTCGACCGCTATGACGGGCAGTTGACGGTTGGCGATATAATCGAAAGTTCCACCGGTCGCATACAAGGTGACTCCGAGTCTGACAAGAGAATCCAGTAAGGGGTCCAGTCCATCCTTGTGGTAAACGGAAATCAATGCAGACTGGATGCGTATGTTCATGGTATTGCGGTTCAATGGCGCAAAAGTACGTTCCGGTGTGGATTAACCTGCGTTTGAACGACAATTGACTTTCAATTGATGATAAGACAGTAGCTCCAATTGCCGGGCTCAACACCAGATAGACTTAATCCGGTGCATACTAAAAAAACAAAGCCCCGTGGATTTCGGGGCTTTGGATTAACAATTCGTCAGAGTTTTATTGAACATCCGCCGCGTTGCGCAGAAGTAGTTGTGCATTCGTGTTGGGAGGTGTGATGTTTCCGCCATAATCGCTGAGGATCCCCGTGATACTCACTGTTCCTGTCGGTACAGCGGTTCCGGAGAAAGTAGCAGCACTGGCTGTGTAAAGAGTCATCACACCGGTAGGGTCGGTGATCTGTACTGAGCCTGAATAAGTGGCTCCTCCTGTAATGGTGGCGTTGTTGATTTTTAAAAGGGAACCTTCCCAGGAATCGGTCGACGACATGTTCGAAAGGATGTCAGCAACAGTGGCGATGCGCGGACTCACAGATTTGCCAGTAGCCAGTACCGTGGCGTTTGCCAATGGAACATTGGGTGTGTTAACACCGATCTGAAGTAAGCCGCTGAATTCCCCCATCTCTAAACCGGCAACCAATACACTAACCGAATCACCCAAGTTAAGGGTATGGCTAGCTGTAAACCGCACACAAATTCCAGCGGTTTCGTCCTGAATGAAGACGTTCTTGCTGTTCAGGTTTGCTCCGTTCCTGTCACTGATTACCACACCTGATATGAAGTAGTTCCCGTTGATGGCTACCGTGCTTCCGGAAAAGATCGACCGGATGGAGCTGATGGTCGCACGGGTCAGCGGACCTGAAAAGTCATTACAGCGAACATTGGTGTTCATGTTCACGTCTGTGGTGTCGCGGATGACCAATTGAGGTGTGCTGCCAAAACGTGTGAAAATACCTTTAATGATTCCTTTGGAACTTGGCGTTAGGGCGTTGGCGAAATTGCAGTACCCACTCGTTCTGACTACAATGGATCCTCCAATACAACTATTTACGGTCCGGTTGATCGATTGCAGCAAGACGGCATCTGCATAGGGTTTGGACGTATCAGCATCATCGAATTCACAGGTATCAATAATTTCAATGAATCGGTTCTCGAAGGAGTCGATTTGCGCCAAGTCGGCCATGGTGACCAGCTTAGGTTGTGGGTTCAAGCCTGTGACACCCCCTATAAGGAAATCATTGACCAGTGATAGAGGAATGGGCTCGACGGATGCAGGGGTGCTGGATGAATCAACCCAACCGCCGAGTTGCAATAAATCTCCGTAATCACCGAGGTACAGTCCTTTCAGCTTGACAAACACACGTCGGCCGACTGGGTATTCGACAAAGAAATTGGTCATGTCGATCCGGATAGAAATTCCGGCAGTCTCATCCTCGACCACAATCGTTTTGTAAAAGTTGCCTGTTTTGTCATCAGCAGTAACAACACCCCGGATAATCCAGTCCTCGGTAATCGGGATGATTTTGTTTTGGTTGACAATCTGGTACCTGAAAGAATCCTTCAAGGCCTTAATGGTAATGTTGGCTGTCAGGTTTGGATCCGCTCCGCTCAGTGGTGGCTCGTCGAAATCCTCTTTGCGGCAGGAAGAAGTGAAGATGCTGCTGATCAAAGCTATCAGAGCCAGAATCAGAATGCTTTTACGGGGAGAGATGATGTTATTCATGGTGATGTTTTACGAAGGAATCAGTTGAAGCGGACTATGATGGAAGCGAAGTACGTGCGTCCGAATCCGTAGTAGTACCTCGGCGGGAATTTGTTTGGGTTTTTGTCTGTATAGTCGAAACGGAGTTGCTCGAATCCGGTGAGCATCAGATTTTGGTTGTTCAGCAGGTTGGATACACCAAGGTTGAACACCAGGAAGGTGTTGCGGCGGAAGCCTTCCACGAGATCACTCATTCTCCATGATTTTGTTCCGAAAAAGTCCAATGTGAACTGGCCGTCGGACTTCTGTTGGTCGATGATGGACTCTCGTACTGGTCCTTCTTCCAATAATTCAACGCCGGCTACAGTCCTGCGAGCGGGGTTGAAGTCGATATAGTTGTTGCCGAAGTAGTTGGCATTGAGGTTAACTGTCCAGAATTTAGGCGATCGGTAGGTGATACCGATAGTCATGGCCTGCTGGGGACCATTGGCTACATAAAAGTTTTTGGAGTAAATCGTTTCGTTGGAGGCAAGCACTTGGGCACTGTTGTCCTGAGTGACTTCGGCAATCATGCGGTCTGTATAATAATACTCGCCGATTGATGCAGCAAAGATCCCGCTGAATCCTTGACCGAGGTTTACATCAGCACCGAACTCGAGTCCGATGTGACGGCGGTCCAGGTTGCTGAGTGAATAATTGACCAAGGTGCGGTAATCCTCATGCCAGAAACTAATGGTATTGTAACCGTCATTGAACTGGGTGTAGAAAAGCGTGGTGCGGATCTTGACGCGCGGAGCACGGAGAAGATAACCACCTTCGAAGGAGGTGATTTTTTCGGTGGTCAGGTCAGGGATGGCATCATTGCGTGTACGGGGAGAAACGTATACGTTCTCAAATAGAGGTGCTCGTGTTTCGTAGGCGCCGTTCAGAAAGAAATAGTTGCGGCCATTGAGTTTGTAGGTGGCACCGCCTTTGATTCCGAAGGTGTTGAAATCCTCCTTTTTTGAATCACCTTCTGAGGAATTTGCAAAGAGCCCGTTTCGGTAATCACCTGTACGGTAGAATGTGGTGGATGCCAGGTGGAATGCGGCGAAAAAGTCAAAACGGTCGAACTTGAATTGACCTTGGGCCCAGCCCATGGTTTTGTTCACCGTTGATTTGTAGCTGTAACCGAAGCGGTCTCCCACCTTCACGATGCGGTTGGGAGTGTCCAGGTTGTTTTGAACAGCCTCTGCGGAATCCGGGTAAGTCAACTCAGCCCACTGATTCAGGTCGACATAGAAATCACCACCTAACAAGTCAGCTACACGCTTGTAGTTGTCTGAACGTTGTGATTGGTATACGAAACCCGAATTGACAATGAAATGATCGGAGAAGACCCGGTTGTAATTCAGTGCAACGCTTAGTCTTTTGCTGTCGGTGACCCGTTCTTCGATGATGTATCGCGACCGCTTTCCGGATACGGTGTTGCCGCTAATGCCGTTGGCATCCTGAATGGTCTCGAATGAGTTTCTGTTGGCATTGTAAATGCCTTCCCAATCGACTTGCCTGAAATTTTCGTCGGTTGCCCACTTGTAGGCGACCATTTTCTTCAAGGTGGAGTCATCTACGAAACTGGGTAGACGCCTGTAGTAATCCGGGCGCGGGTCGGGCGCATTGAACCAATCAAAACCGCTCAAGCTATTACTGCCGTATTGGTATCCCACAGAAGTTTCCAGCTCCGATTTGGAGTCGATTTTCCATTCGTGGCTGAGGATGGTCAATGGTTGTTGTTGTCTGCCGATGCGTGCGTTACGAACTACGCCGTTCTGATATCCCCAGTTCGGGTTATAATAATTAGAACCTACAAGGTCGTAGGCTTCCTGCACGGCAGGGTTGGCCCTTCCGTTGATGGAATTGGCTCCCATGTGTGTAAGGCTGATGGAATGGGTGGTTCCGATTTTTTTCTCGATGGCGGCAAACCACGACCAACCGTCGGAGAATGTTCCGGGGACATATCCTTCTTCACCCCAGCGGCGGGAGAGTGAGGCGGCAAATGCCCAACCTCCGGTCAGCAAGCCTGAACCGTAGGAGGCCATGAACCTGTTGTCGTAGGTGCGGTTGGAGTTGGCGTAACTGAAGGCGAATTGCTTACGCTGCCTTGAAGCCCTCGAATCGATGGAAAAAGATCCGTCTAGGCTGCCGTAGGTCGTATTGCTGGCATTTAAACCGTAAGTGAACTCCCTGCTTCGTGTGACGTCGTTCAGACCGGCCCACGTCCCGAACAATGTACGGCTGCTGCTTAAGTCCTCTACCGGAATACCGTTCATCAGCGTGATGTTCTCATTGTCATAACCGCGGTTTCGGAAACGGGCTGCACTAAAATTGAATGCTGCTGAAGCGGCGTAAGGGTCACGGCCTGCAGAGAGGACACCTGCAACGCTTTGCGATGACTGATTGGCAAGGTCATTATCGGTGAGTGTAACTGCCGGCAGATTGTCTGGGCTCAGCAGATTGTTCTCAGCGGCGACGAGGGTCGTCGTTCCCAGGTCAGTCAAGGGCTTGACGACCGAAAAAGTACGGGAGATGACTTCATATTCCGGAATCATTACACTCATGGTATAATTTCCGTAAGGAACATCACGGAATTCAAAGGAACCGTCATCCTGGGTGAATGCGCTGAGTACGGTCTCTCCTTTCATTTCCACCTTGATGCCCGACGAGCGGGCCCGGGTGCCCTCCTCCATGAGCAGGCCTTTAACAACGCTGGTTTGCGACCAGCTGGCCAAAGGGTACATTACACTAAGCAGGACAATGAGTAATCGGAAGGTCATGGGATTGGGTTAGGCGGTTAGGCGGGAGGCAAATGTAAAGAATTCGATAGCTCTGCAACCTCAATCGTTGGTTTGGTTTGGAAGTGGTCCACCTCGCTTTTCTTAGCTTTACGGTCGAAATCCGATCCATGAGCATTAAAAAGCGAATATTCTACTCTCAACTCTTTGTTTTACTGCTAATTGCATCAAAGCCTTCTTTTGCACAGCAAAAGCAATATATGCCCGCTTTGGTCGGGTTCTACAATTTGGAGAACTTGTTTGATACCATCAACCAGCCTGAAGTGAACGATGAAGATTTTACCCCGGACGGGGCAAACCTTTACACTCCGGCAGTTTATCTCGACAAGTTGGGCAAACTGGAAGAAGTGATCAGTCAGATCGGAACGGATGTATCTCCCGACGGACTGGCAGTCCTGGGGTGTGCTGAAATTGAAAATGAATCGGTGTTACGCGATTTGGCGGCCAAACCCGGACTCAAAAAGCGGAATTACCAGGTCGTTCATTTCAACAGCCCCGATGAAAGGGGCGTGGACGTCGGTTTGCTTTACAATCCTCGTTACTTCAAGGTGATCTCATCCGCATCGCTGTATGTGCCTTTGAAGGACTCTGATGGCAAACCGCGTTACACCCGAGATATTCTTTATGTCCATGGTCTCCTTCAAGGTGAGTCTTTTCACATTTTCGTGAACCATTGGCCATCCCGACGTGGAGGTGAACAGGCTTCGGCACCCGGAAGAGCACTCGCTGCTTCTGTAGCCCGAGCCCATATCGATTCGATTTTCAAAACAGAACCGGACGCGAAAATCATCCTGATGGGGGATTTGAACGACGATCCCGTTAGTCCTTCGGTAACGAAAGTTCTGGGTGCAAAAACCGATCAATCAAAAGTCCGTCGTTCCGAGTTGTTCAATCCCTGGAATGCTTACTACAAGGATGGAATCGGCACATTGGCGTACAACGATGCGTGGAATTTATTCGATCAAATAATCGTCTCTCAATCTTTCCTGGAGAAAGACCAGAAAGGATTCTTCCTTCAACGTGCGGAAATTTTCAAGCGTGAATTCATGCTTCAAACTTCCGGACGTTACAAAGGCTATCCCAAACGCACTTACGATTTTAGTATTTACATGGGGGGGTACTCAGATCACTTTCCAACCTATCTCATTCTATTGAAGGAGAAAAAATAGGTGAGCTATGGATCTGGTACTTGTACGGCACGCCAAATCGGAGCACGAGGACTATGTGCAGCACGATATGCTGCGTCATCTTTCGGCAAAAGGATACCGTGAGGCCGGAGAAAAGGCCATCCAGTGGAAGGGCCTGGACATGCGTCCGGGGCTCGTGGTCAGTAGTCCGGCGATCCGGGCCTTTACAACGGCACAGATCTTCGCTTTGACTTTTGGAATCAGTACCGACAGGATCCGACTTTCGGTCGACATCTACGAGGCGGATGTTTCTGCCTTGATGAAGGTGGTCTCTACTTTGACAGATGATGAAACAAGGGTGATGATCTTTGGTCACAATCCCGGGCTGACGATGTTGGTCAATCACCTGTGCGGACCTGTTATCAATCATCTTCCCACTGCGGGACTGGCACACATCAGGCTGGATGTTACATCATGGCGCGAGGTTGTTGGAGGCTCCGGACGATTGTTGAGTTTTTTGGATTGATTCTGACATTTGAAAGCCTCCTTTATCGCCATAAGCGCGAACTTTGTGCCCGGTCAGACTTCTTATTTCTTATGCAGGAAACTCTGATCGGGAAAAAGTTGTATCCACATGCGATTTGCCGCCATTGATATCGGCTCGAATGCAGTCCGCCTGCTGCTGAGCAACGTGTACGAAGAGCCCGGTGAAGCCATCTTCAAAAAAGCCGAATTGGTGCGAATGCCGATTCGTTTAGGAGAGGATGTGTTTCGCTTTGGTAAGGTCAGTGATGAGAAAATGCAGTCCCTGGCCGATTGCATGCATGCATTTCGTTTGCTTATAAATGTTTTTGGAGCGGTGAGTTACAGGGCATGCGCTACAGCGGCAATGCGTGAAGCATCCAATTCGACTGATGTGATCCGTTATGTAAAAGAAAAGTCGGGTATTCAAATTGAAGTGATCGACGGTAAATCCGAAGCCGAGATCATCTACAGCAACCACATCGCCGAGCACTTGGACCCATTCACCACTTATCTCTACATCGACGTGGGCGGAGGTAGTACGGAAGTGACCCTTTTTCGTCAGGGAAAGATCAGGGCATCACGTTCATTCAATATCGGATCCATCCGCCTGTTGCACGAGAAGGTGGACAAGGAGGACTGGAACAAACTCAAGGATTGGATTCGTGAGCATGTCGACCCCGCCGAAGAGCCGGTCGCTATCGGCAGCGGAGGTAACATCAACAAGCTTTACAAGATGTCGGCTCGTAAAGGGGGGCGGCCACTTCCTCTTGAAAAACTCATGGAGCAATACTATTACCTGAAAGAGTTTACGGTCGAGCAACGTATCACTCAACTGGGTTTGAATCCCGACCGCGCCGATGTCATAGTCCCCGCTGCAAAGGTGTTCATTACCATCATGCGGGCTGCGGGTTGCGCTGAGGTTGTCGTTCCGCAAATCGGGTTGTCGGACGGCATTGTACACTTGCTTTATGAGTCGTACATCAACAGGGCCTCGTGAGCAGTTAATTCCTCATTGCGCTTCTACTATCTGCACTTCCATCAGCGGATGAATGAAATACTTGTGGCGGCTATGCAGGTCGATGCATTCGAAGTTTTTTCTCAGCTTATGTCCTTTGATGAATCGCTGGCCGTTACGGATGCTGAAAGCGGCATTGAATGGTATGTCCTCCAGGTGCTGCCAGTCTTCCTTTTCGTTGTCATATTTTCGAAGAGCCTTGGCCAGTCCGATGTCGGTACAGCTGCTCGCAGCGGGATCAAGCAGGTAGCGGGCCACAGCTTCGGCAACATCTTCCGGAAAAATCTTCCTGTTGAGGAACCCGCTTAGCAGGAATCTGAACTCTTTCTTCCATTCTTCTCCATGAGGTGCTACCCGGTCGCGGTGCTTCAGAAAGCAGGTAAGGTGCGCTACCTCGTGTGTGAATGTGATCAGGAAAGCATAGGGGTTTAGATCGTGGTTGATGGTGATGGAGTGACCCATGCCCGATTGTGGAGGACGGTAATCACCAAGTTTGCTTTGGCGGCTGCGCTTGATTCGGACGCGGATACGGTATTGACGGATCCACTCGAAACAAGTGTCCACGGCTTCACCAGGCAAATACTTTGCAAGGCTTTGTCTTACTTGCTCGGCGGTAAGTCCCTGGTCTGACATCGGGTGTATTTCTCCGCTCAAAAATAATACGTCTGGCAGTCCTCGCTGAACCCGATCAGCTCAGTAGCTGGTAGGCCACCAGACTGCTCAGGTAGGCCAAAGCAGACAGGTAGATGAATTGAAGGATGGGCCACTTCCACCCGTTGGTCTCCCGGCGCACAATAGCCAGTGTGCTCATACATTGCATGGCGAAGGCATAAAAAAGCATCAATGACCATCCAACCGCCGTGTTGTAACGCGGTTGACCCGTGTCGGCGTTGATCTCTCCCCGCATTTTGTCCTTGACAGTAAGGCCTTCATTGTCGCCTCCTCCAACACTGTATATGGTGCTCATGGTGCCAACGAATACCTCCCGTGCGGCGAAAGAAGTGACCAGAGCGATGCCGATTTTCCAGTCGAAGCCCAGGGGCTCTATCGCAGGCTCTAGAAGATGTCCCATGCGGCCTGCATAGGAGTGTGCCAGCAAGTCGGATTGCCACGCGGCGATGGAGTCTTCGTCTGCTCCGGGATCGTTCTCGGTAGACTCTATTTTTTGTGACAAGGTATCGTAAGCTTCGGATGGCCCTCTTGAAGAAAGGAACCAAAGGACGATGCTGATGGCGATGATCACCTTCCCGGCATCAAACAGGAAAATACGAACCTTTTCAAGGATAGAGTAGAAGATGTTGCTCCACCGCGGAGTACGGTATACCGGCAACTCCATGATGAAATACGTTCGTTCCGTGGCCTTGACGAAATGCTTCATTAATGCGGCCGATCCAATGGCTGCCAGGAATCCGATCAGGTAAAGCCCCATCATGACTACAGCCTGCAAGCTCAGGACACCGGCCACGGATTCCTGTGGGATGATCAGAGAAACCAGCAGCGTATAAACAGGAATTCGTGCCGAGCAACTCATGAGCGGGGTCACGAAAATGGTGATCAGTCGCTCCTTCCAACTGCCGATGGTTCGGGTGGAGAGGATTGCCGGTACTGCGCATGCTGCCCCGCTGATCAAAGGAATCACCGAGCGGCCGTTCAAACCGAACTTGCGCATCAATTTGTCCATGAGGAAGCTTACGCGGGCCATGTATCCCGAGTCCTCGAGGATTGCGATGAATGCGAACAACAGGGCGATCTGCGGAATGAAAATGACAATGCCACCTATGCCCGCGAGAATGCCATCTACAACCAAATCGTTCAGGAGACCCGGTGGAAGTGCTTCTCTTACGATATCGGTCAGTCCGGCAAAGGTCTCATCGATGAAGTCCATCGGCCACTCGGCAATGCTGAAAATGGCCTGGAACATCAAAAAGAGTATGAACAGGAAGATGGCATATCCCCAAAAACGGTGCATCAAGATGCGGTCGATCCGTTGAGTGATTCCCGGTTTGCGGTGTTCCTGGTTATCGTGAACCGAATGGAAAAGGATGTCCTGAATGACCTTGTAGCGCTCCAAAGTCTCAAATGCCTTCAGACTTTCAAGTTCTTTTTCGGGCATGTTGATCAACTCCAGCAAGTTCTTCTTTTGTTCTGGATTGAACTTGAATTCATTCAGCGACTCCCGGTGTTGTGCGATTTGCAGGGCAGCATAATCACTTCGCAGATCGAGGATCTCCCGAATTCCGCTCAGTAATCCGGGGGCAAGAGAGGCTGTTTCAAAAACGTATTTATCGGGTACCGGCACAGGGCCAAGCATGGCCTGCTTCAAGTCTTCGATGCCTTGTTCTTTTCTGGCATTGACCGGAATGACCCGAACGCCCAATCGGCTTTCCAGGTCACGGATGTCGATCCGCATTCCCGAAGCATGCACGAGGTCCATCATGTTCAGGACCAGGATGCATGGGATTTTCAGATCGATCACCTGGCTGGCCAAAAAAAGGCTTCGTTTCAAATTGGTGCCGTCAGCGATCAAAAGCACCAGGTCGGGATGACTCTCGTTGGTGGGATCACACAATACCTCGAAGGGGATGCGCTCGTCGGGGGCCTTGGGATAAAGGCTGTAGGTGCCGGGCAGATCGACCACTTCGAAACGCGTTGCCTCACCGGTGGATGAATGAAAAATAGTGCAGGAGCCGGTCTTCTTCTCAACCGTTACGCCCGGAAAGTTTGCGATCTTTTGATGCAGTCCTGTCAGGCTGTTGAATACCGTGCTTTTTCCGCTGTTGGGGTTGCCTGCCAGGGCGACCCGGATCAATTGCTTTTCGTGGGACGAATGCTGTCCTGAGTTCGGGCTCAAAACCGGATAGCCACTACAAGGGTTTGACCAGAATCGATTCCGCTTCGTCCGTTCGGATGCCCAAAACGGTTCCGTTCACATGGATCGCCATAGGGCAACCCAATGGAGCAAAACGGTCAATCGTCACCGTCTCACCGGGTAAGCACCCCATTTCCAGTAACTGCTGTTTCATCGTATCGTCTGAAAAAGAATCGATGATGGCAGAGTCTCCCTGGTGAAGGTGTGAAAGGCGGGTGGTGGTGGCTGGCATAAGAAAGTCTATTTAGAATGATTCTAAAGACTTGGCTAAGATAGGGACACCAATTTCATAGCCCAATATGAAAATGCTATAATTTTTTAAATTATTGAAAATCAAATAAATGAAAAATTGCGATTGCAGTTAGGAAGAGGTCCTGTCTGGAAAGTGGGAATCTTGAGCCTTTCCCCATTTCGGACAGTCACCGCAGCCCTTTTTGAAAAGTCCACACCCTGAGAATACAACCAGAAACAAGAATGCCAGAAGCAGGAGAACACGCTGAGAAGAACCCATGAAACAAATATACTCAGCCCAATGGAAATTTCGTCGGCGACCTCCTATTGGATTTGTTGGAAAGTAAGATGATGGACACAAAAGGGGTGCATAGGCCTTCCGTAATTTGGTGCCCATGTTTCTGCGGACGTTGTTCGAAATTGGTAGATATTGGTCATTCATGAAGGGCTTGTTCATGAAACCCGAAAAGTTCAGGGTGTATTACAGGCAGATCATGCATGAGCTCGTCAGTATCGGTGTTGGAGCTCTTGGCCTGGTTGCACTTACTTCCGTGTTCATGGGGGCGGTAATCACCATTCAAAGTGCATACAACCTGGTGAACCCGATGGTGCCCTTGTACGCAGTGGGGATCGTGGCCAGGGATTCGATCATTCTTGAATTCTCGCCGACAATCATCATGCTGATCCTTGCAGGCAAAGTTGGCTCAAGCATTGCTTCCGAAATCGGAACGATGCGGGTCACGGAGCAGATAGACGCATTGGAGATCATGGGCATCAACTCCTCCGGTTACCTCACACTGCCCAAGATCATCGCCGGTATTCTGATTACACCTTTTGTCGTGCTGATCAGCATGTTCCTGGGGATTTTCGGCGGGTGGTTCGCAGGAGAGATGAGCGGTACTGTACCTTCAGCCGATTACATCAGGGGGATTCAGGACCAGTTCGTGCCGTTCAACATCCTCTTCGCCATGATCAAGTCTCTGGTCTTCGCCTTCATCATTACCAGCGTTTCCGCCTACCACGGATACCATACTGAAGGCGGGGCGCTTGAAGTGGGTCAGAGCAGCACGAAGGCGGTGGTGTATAGCAGCATCATCATCCTTATTTTCGATTACATCCTTACCCAACTCATTCTGGCATAAAAGGTTCATGATCGAAGTCAAAAACATCAGCAAGTCGTTCGAGGGCAAAACCGTGCTCGACGACATTTCCTGCATATTCGAATCGGGCAAGGTGAACCTGATCATCGGTCAAAGCGGCATGGGCAAGACGGTTTTGATGAAATGCACCGTAGGCTTGTTCGAAGTGGATTCCGGAGCAGTGTTTTTCGACGGACGGAACTTCAGTGCGATGGATTTTCGGGAGCGGAAACCTGTTCGTCAGGAGATCGGTATGGTGTTCCAGGGTGGAGCATTGTTCGATTCCTTAACCGTCGAGCAAAACGTGATGTTCCCCTTGAACATGTTCACGACCATGTCGTCGTCCGAGAAGATCGACCGGGTCAACTTCTGTCTGCGCAGGGTGAACCTGGAAAATGCCAACAAGAAGTTTCCCTCCGAGATCAGTGGTGGAATGAAAAAGCGCGTGGCCATTGCACGTGCGATCGCGATGAATCCCAAGTACCTTTTCTGTGATGAGCCGAACTCAGGCCTCGACCCCAAGACATCGATAGTGATCGATGAGCTTATCCGTGAGATCACCGATGAGTTCAAGACGACTACGGTTGTCAATACGCACGACATGAATTCATTGACCCAGATCGGTGAACATATCGTGTTCATTTACAAGGGTCGCAATTGGTGGGAGGGAAGCTACGATGAGATCCGCAATGCCGAGAACAAGGAGCTGAATGATTTCGTTTTTGCCAGCAAGATCATGCAGCGTATGCGGGAGTGAATACCGAAGCAACCACAATCATGTCACATTTTTCTTCTCTTCGTTCCGGTTGGTCCATTCTTCTGTCGCTTTTCTTTTTGAATGCCTGCAATGGGCCCACACCGGTGAGCAATGAGCGTAAAAGCAGCTTGGATACGGTTTTTGTTGCCGAAGACCTGAAGCGCCCGCTTCTGATTGATTCTAGCCTATGTGATTCCATCGCGAAATCCAATCCGGCGCTTACAGAGTATTGCCGGAATGCGCGCTTATTTTATTCCGCCAGGAACTGGTCGCCGGTCTG
>JBJOER010000087.1:0-6342 GCA_046049215.1 Bacteroidota bacterium
TGTCTCCCTTATCAATGGAGAAGGTGATTCCACTGAACAGTATATCGCCGTCGATGGATTTTTTCGAAAGGTTCTCTACGCGCAGCAGTTGGTCGCCACAGTCGCGTTCGGCTTTGAAAATGATGGCCGGATACTTCCTTGTAGAGGGCGGGATTTCGTCCACTACGAGTTTTTCGAGCAGCTTCTTCCTGCTGGTCGCCTGGCGCGACTTCGATGCGTTCGCACTGAACCGTTCCACGAATTCCTGGAGCTCCTTGCGTTTATCTTCCACCTTCTTGTTCTGGTCGGAGCGTTGGCGAAGCGCCAGCTGGCTCGACTCGTACCAGAAGCTGTAGTTACCGGAATACAACTGGATCTTGGCAAAATCGATATCTGCCACGTGGGTGCATACGGTATCGAGGAAGTGACGGTCGTGGCTCACCACGATCACCGTATTCTGGAAATCGGCCAGGAAGTTTTCGAGCCAGGTGATGGTATCGACATCAAGATCGTTGGTGGGCTCGTCCAACAGCAGGATATCCGGATTCCCGAACAGGGCCTGGGCCAGTAGCACACGCACTTTCTGCTTGCCATCGATCTCGGCCATTTTCTTCTGGTGCAGATCTTCGGTCACACCGAGGTCGCTGAGGAGACTCGCCGCATTGCTTTCCGCGTCCCACCCCTGCATCTCGGCAAACTGCACTTCCAGTTCGGCAGCGCGGTTACCGTCGGCCTCGCTGAAATCAGGCTTCGCATACAGGGCATCCTTTTCACGGATCACCTCCATGAGCTTCGCATTGCCCATCATCACGGTTTCGAGTACGGGAAATTCATCGTAAGCGAAGTGATTCTGCTTCAGCACGCTCATCCGGGCACCGGGGTTCATCGACACCTGACCGGTGGTGGCATCGATCTCGCCGCTGAGGATCTTCAAAAAAGTGGATTTACCGGCTCCATTGGCACCGATAACCCCATAACAATTGCCGGGGGTGAATTTGAGGTTGACCTCCTCGAACAGGACACGTTTGCCGTAACGGAGGGAGAGGTTGGATACGCTGAGCATGAAGGTTTTGGGAAAAGGAATGCGAAGGTAGTGATTTTTAGGGGGTTTTTCATGCGATTTGTCGTGTTTTTCAGTGCCTTAACCCGCTGAATATCGCTCCCCACATCGCATGGCTGCGATTCAGGTGATGGTAGCCGGCGATGTAGGTTCCTGAACAGGCAGTGCTTTTCCTAACCATTTCATCAACCCGGCTTTACAAAGCCGTAACACCCCCATCGTAAAATTGCATCGTGACAAAACTGCGATACAAGTCTCGTTACCAAACCATTTACATCCGGATCCTGGACACCCTTTTTCTGTTACTGTATCGATTGACTTCACCCACCCGTTGGTCCTTTTCAATGACCCGAGAGAGCGGAGAACAGGCCCTTTCAGCATGAGCCCATTCGCAACCGACCAGCCGGAGAAAAGAAGCGTTGATCTGGTGGTGTTGTCTGATGTACACTTGGGCACCTACGGCTGTCATGCCAAAGAGTTGATACAATACCTGCGTAGTATTCAACCCAAGCGACTCGTTTTGAACGGCGACATCATCGATATCTGGCAATTCAGCAAGAAGTACTTCCCAAAGCCGCATATGAAAGTGATCAGGGAATTGGTGAAGATCGCAGCCAGCGGAACACCTGTGCATTACATCACCGGCAACCACGACGAAATGTTGCGCAAGTTCGCCGGTTTCAGACTGGGTGAACTGCGGATCGAGAACAAACTCATCCTAAACCTGAACGGACGTAAAGCCTGGATCTTTCACGGAGATGTGTTTGACGTAACCATGCAGCATGCCCGTTGGCTTACACGGCTTGGTTCGATAGGCTACGACCTTCTCATCCTACTGAACTCATCTGTCAATTACTGTCTTGAAAAACTGGGGAGGGAAAAGATCTCCTTATCGAAACGCATCAAAAACAGTGTGAAAACGGCTGTAAAATTCATCAACCGTTTTGAAGACACCTGCGCCGGGATCGCCATTGAGAACAAGTACGACTACGTTGTTTGCGGCCACATCCACCAGCCTGAGATACGGCATATGGAGACCGACGAGGGCCAGGTGCTTTACCTCAATTCGGGCGATTGGGTGGAAAACCTGACTGCACTTGAATACCACGAAGGCGAGTGGAACTTATACAAGCATCGGCAAAACACCAGAGGATTCGAAATACCCGAATCCGAGGGAGTGAATGATTCCATGCTCCTCGACGAAAAAGCACTTTTCGCCATGTTGGTTACGGAGATTCAACACCATCCGGAAGAAATAGTCAGTCACACATGAAAATACTGTATGCCATTCAAGGCACAGGCAACGGCCATCTCAGCAGATCGCTGGAGATCATCCCCAGGCTCCAGAAAGAGCACCATGTGGATGTCCTGCTAAGCAGTTCCCAATGGGAGCTGAAGGTGCCTTTCCCTATCCGTTACCGTTACAAGGGCCTCGGATTTGTTTTTGGAAAGAAAGGTGGGGTGGACATTCTACGCACCTACCTGGAACTCGACACAAAAAAGTTATTGAAGGAGATCAAATCGCTTCCGGTCGAAGAGTATGATTTGGTGATCAGTGATTTTGAGCCGGTGTCGGTGTGGGCCTGCCGCTTACGCAACAAAGTATCGGTAGGACTCAGCAACCAGGCCGCTACCTTGCATCCTCTCGCACCTAAGCCGGAACAAAAAGATCGCTTTGGAAAATCCGTATTGAAGCATTACGCCAAGGCGAGTTTCAACTATGGATTTCATTTCCGTTCACTTTCAGACGATGTTTATACACCGGTCATCCGAAAAAAAGTAAGAAAGGCTGAAAAAACGAACCGAGGCCATATCACGGTTTACCTGCCCGCCTTCGACGATTTCAAAGTGATGGAAAAACTTTCCGGTTTCAAGAAGGTTCCCTTTCAGATATTCAGTAAACGGGCCAAGTGCACCCTGCGCAATCGGAATTTCACTGTTTTTCCGCTACAGGATGAGTTATTCACCCAAAGCATGTCCGAAAGCGACGGTGTATTGACGCAGGCCGGTTTTGGTACAACGTCAGAAGCGCTCTACCTTGGCAAGAAGCTCATGGTGATCCCAATGAAAACACAATACGAGCAACAGTGCAATGCAGCTATGCTCGGCAACATGGGCGTGGATGTGATCCGGAACCTGAAAAAGGAATCCATTACTCAACTTGAAGATTGGCTGGTGTCAGGCAAACCCTGTGAGGTTGATTATCCCGATCAGACGGACAGGATCCTGCATAAAATCATCGGGCGCCATGCAGGACAAGCCATGGAAAGTCCTTTTCAGGATATCGGCTGGGATGATATGGTGCAACAACTCTTCATTCCGCAAATTGAGCAGTGGAGAGCCCCCAGGTGAATTCAACAAACTTTGTGTGGGGTGTTTCCTCCTCCGCTCCGCAGACCGAAGGGGCAACAGAACGTGATGGTCGCGGAGCTTCCATTTGGGACGAGTTCAGTAAAAAACGCGGAAAGATCGCCGGCGGTCATACGCCCGGCATAGGAACGGGATTCTACTCCAATTACCTTGTCGACCTTGACATCGTTCGTATGCTGGGAATCCGGCATTTTCGCTTTTCGATCTCGTGGTCCAGAGTGCTTCCCAATGGCACAGGATTACCCAATACAAAAGGACTTGATTTTTACGACAGATTGGTGGATGCCTGTCTTTTAAGAGGAATCGAACCATGGATCACGCTGTATCACTGGGACCTCCCATTGGCTTTGCAGAAAAAAGGGGGATGGAATAACCGCGATGTGGTGAACTGGTACCTCGATTATGCAGAAACAGTTCTTACAGTCCTTGCCGATAGAGTGAAAAACTGGATGGTGCTGAATGAACCTGTCGCCTTCACCGGTGCCGGACATTTTCTTGGCATCCATGCTCCGGGAAAAAAAGGACTCGACACCTTCCTTTCATCTGTACACCATGCAAGTCTTGTCCAAGCGGCCGGAATCAAACAACTCCAATCCATTGGATCCGGTATCCGGGCAGGAACCACATTCAGCTGTTCGCCTGTCAATCCCTTGCGTGAGAACGAAAAAGACATCAAAGCCGCAAAAGCAGTAGATGCCGTTCTGAACAGGTTGTTCATAGAACCGATGACAGGGAACGGCTACCCGACAGACGCATTACCAATTCTGGATCGGATTGAAAAATACATACAAAGCGGTGATGCGGAGCGGTTGAAAGCAAGCCCTGATTTCATCGGTATTCAGCAATATACACGCCACGTCGTCCGATCATCATGGATGGTCCCCTACCTGCAGGCTAAAACCGTTTCCCCTATCTCACTGGATGCAGAAACGACCGCCCTCGGATGGGAAATTCATCCGGAAAGTCTTTACATCACACTAAAGCGATTCGCCACTTACGATGGCATTTCATCCATCTATGTGACCGAAAACGGAGCTGCTTTTACCGATAGGCTGGCCATGGGTCGAGTACGTGATACCAAAAGAATAAACTATCTGAAATCCCATATCGGCGAAGTGCTTCGGGCACGTGCTGAGGGTATTCCTGTCAACGGCTATTTTGCCTGGTCACTTACTGATAACTTTGAGTGGACCGAGGGGTATAACGCCCGCTTCGGACTTGTCTATATCGACTATGTCACGCAACGGAGGTTCATCAAGGACTCAGCCTACTGGTATTCCGAGCTGATACACGACTTCGAAGCGATACAATCAAAAAACTCTTCGTGCGATTACGCTGTGGACTCAATGAGTGACCACAAGTGAATAGGTCCATCGTTGAGACCCGCTGGAGAAAACCAACATGTATCTGCCGGCAGGCCAGGATTGAGTGGCTATACTGAGCTCTTGACCGGATTGCATATCGAATACGTCGGCCAAACGATTTCCTTTGATATCAAAAATACCAAGTTGTGCTTTTACTTTTACTTGCACCTTCAACTCATCTGAAACAGGATTTGGAAAAACTTTGACAAAATCTGCCAACACCAGTTCTGATAACGAAGTGATACCGGGTGGAATGATGCGCTCACTGCAGGGATCCCCGTTCAGATAACCCACCAGATTAAAAAGGTCTGTCGTATCCAAAGCGGATGCACCGATTAAATTGAAGCGCACCAGGGCAATGGGCTGGGCATTCGGAATGGCTGAAAATTGACTCGACGTAAAACGCACGATCGAATCGTTGGGATTGAGATAGGAATTCGTTAGCAAGGTTGCGCCGGCCGCGGTGGTCAGGATCGTATCATACTCCAACCGTGTATGATCGTAACGAAATGCAAAATCAAAAGCGAAGACCTGATCGTTAGCGTTGAAGAAGGCGGGAATCAACACCTGGTTTCCAATGTACTGCGCCTGAGACATATCCAGGTAGACTGTATCCAAACTATCGATGGGAAGTGCGACCTGAAAAGCTGTAGATGACTCCCACTTCTGATCAGTAGTTTTCTGGATTTCATTTTGATCTCCATTTCCAAACAAGGAAATTGATGCGTATGATCTGACTGCTGAAGCAAAAATGCATCCGCATGCGATCAAGCATGTAAAAATAATGCGCGTAAAGATCTGAGATAAACGTGTTTTCATTTTTCCGGTTTCGTTTCGCTAAAGCCAAAACTAATTTTACTGTGCTTCGGTGGCTCGAATCGAATGCAAAGTTTGTGTTAAATAATCATGAAAAAAGGGGAGCATCAATAGGATGCCCCCCTTCCGATACGACCAAAAGACTACTTTTTAACGATGAACTTTGCTGTCGAAACAGATTCACCATTCATTGCTTTCAGGACGTACATACCGTCGGCCAGCTGATTCAACTGGATTTCAGTACGCACACCCGCCATTACATTATTCATTGAGAGGATCATTCGGCCGCTCAAGTCAACCAATTCAATTCGGGAATCTTCAGAAACAAATACTTGCAGGAGGTCTTTAGCAGGATTCGGATAAACGCTCAATACAGGTGCCTGGATCGATTCTTCCATGGAACGGAATCCGATCTCAACCGGCTCACCATTGATGAAGCCGGTCATCCCTTCAAAGCTTGAAGCACTGAGTTCAGCTGTTCCCTGCATGCGGATCGCCAGCGCCGGGAATGCCGTGTTCACCGCTTGCATCGAACTGGAAGTAACCCTGACCGTAGCGTCATCCATACTTTCATGTCCAAGCACCATCAAGCTTCCGGTGATATCTTCTACACCACTGTACTGCACACCTGAATGGTCATACTTGAAAGAGAAATCGATAGCATGAACAGCATCGTTTGATTCTACATATACCGGTATCGTAACCTGGTCACCTTCCTTCTTGGCCTTGTTCAGGTCAAGGACGATATGGTCA
>JBJOER010000088.1:0-5206 GCA_046049215.1 Bacteroidota bacterium
CAACGGCATGTCCTGCAGCGGTATCCCATTCCATGGTTGGAGCGAAGCGTGGATAAACATCGGCAGTGCCTTCTGCAACGAGGCAGATCTTCAACGAGCTGCCTTTGGAGATCAACTCGACTTCCTTGTGTTCTTTTCTGAGCTGTTCGATGAATGCGGCTGTCTCATCACTCATGTGTGATCGGCTCGCCACCACCCGGTAAGGTCTCTGGCTTCGGCCGAGAGGAAGTTTCTGCCCTTGATTGATCAATTGATCCCAGGTGAGTGGTTGATCTGTGAGGTGGTGCGAAGAATCGGAGTCGGTCTGGATTCGGTAGCTTCCCAGTGATTCCCCTCCAAAGTACAAAAGCCCCATCACGGGAGCGTAAACCACTCCGGCAACCGGCCGACCCGATTCAATCAACGCGATGTTGACGGTGAACTCTCCGTTCCTTTTGATGAATTCCTTGGTTCCATCCAGCGGATCGACGATCCAAAGTGTTTTCCATTCGGATCTTTCATCGAAAGGAATGCTTCGGCCTTCTTCGCTCATCACGGGAAGGCCTGCAGGTGTAAGCAGCTCGGTGATCTTTTGATTCGCTCGTTTATCGGCTTCGGTCAGCGGACTCCTGTCCTCTTTGAGCTCAACCGTGAACTCTCGTCCGTAAACTTCAAGAATCTCTTCGCCTGCAGCGAGGGCGGCGCGGACGGCCATGCAAAGCAACTCCGGGTGGTTCATAAGCAAAGTGTATTCAGGCCTAAACGATCATGCCGGCCCCGACAGTGTCATTTGTGTGTTCGTCGATGAGGATGATACTGCCCGTATGCCTGTTCTTGCGGTAGGAATCGAAGAAAAGTGGCGAGGTGGTCTTGACCGATACGCGGGCGATGTCGTTCATGTTGATCTCGTTCTGCGTTTCGTCGCGGTGCAGGGTGTTGATGTCCACCTTGTAGCGGATGTCACGTACTACACACCGGGCGTCCCTGGTCGTTTGACGGATCTTGTACTTGCCACCGGCCCGAAGCGCGTCTTCGTGCATCCAGCAGAGCATG
Organism: Bacteroidota bacterium; assembly: GCA_046049215.1. GTDB lineage: Bacteria > Bacteroidota > Bacteroidia > AKYH767-A > OLB10 > JAJTFW01. The sequence continues at coordinate 1,033 of JBJOER010000088.1, forward strand.
ATGTCGAATTCCTGACTCACCTGCGGCATGTTGTTTTCACGTACAATCATGTCGCCCCGGCTGATGTCGAGTTCCCGGTCCAATGTCATAGTCACTGACATGGGAGCGAAGGCCTCATCGATCCGCTCACCGCCCAGTTCTACGGTCTTGACGATGGCCTGACCTCCATGGGGCAGAACCTTCACCTTGTCGCCGGGTTTGAAAATGCCGCTGGCGATTCTCCCGGCATAGCCGCGGTAATCATGGTGTTCGGTTTGCTGGGGACGGACAACATATTGAACGGGGAAACGGCAGTCGATGTGGTTCTCGTCACTGCTGATGTGCAAGTTCTCCAGCAGATACATCAGGGTTGGGCCCTGATACCAGCTCATGTTGTTCGATTTGTCAACCACGTTGTCGCCTTTGAGCGCACTGATGGGAACAAACTGGATGTCCTGGATGTCTAGCTTGGAGGAGAGGTGCCGGAACTGTTCCGACACCTTCTCGAAGGTGTCCCGGCTGTAATCCACCAGGTCCATTTTGTTGATGCAGATGATCAGATGCGGTATTTGCAGCAGGGAGGCGATGAAGGAATGGCGGATGGTCTGCTCGACGATGCCCTTCCTTGCATCGACCAGGATCAGGGCTGCGTTCGCGTTGGAAGCGCCCGTGACCATGTTGCGGGTGTACTGGATGTGGCCGGGGGTATCAGCGATGATGAATTTCCGCTTCGGTGTGGAGAAATAACGGTAGGCCACATCGATAGTGATGCCTTGCTCGCGTTCGGCCTTCAATCCGTCCACCAGCAAGCTGAGGTCGACATGTTCGAACCCCCGCTGCTCGCTGGTTTTCCGTATGGCCTGCAACTGGTCTTCGAAGATCTGTTTGGAATCGTACAGAAGCCTGCCTATGAGCGTGCTTTTTCCGTCGTCCACGCTGCCTGCTGTTGTGAAGCGCAGCAGCTCCATGTTCATGTATCCTTCCTGGCTGAATGTGCTCATGCTGTGTTCGCTATTCGTCGGACTCGTTTGTGTTTCATTGATGGGATTCCAATCAGAAGTATCCGGCTTTCTTGCGGTCTTCCATGGCCGTGTCGCTGCGTTTGTCGTCGGCCCGGGTTCCGCGTTCGGTGGTGGTGGAGGTGGCTACTTCGTCGATGATCTCCGATAAACTTGAAGCGGGTGAAATGACCGCTCCTGTACAGGTCATGTCCCCGATGGTGCGGAAACGCACAACCATCTCTTCGGGTTTTTCATCGTCTTTCAGATTGAGATAAGGGGAATGGGCAAGTAGGTTTTCGCCGCGGCGGATGATGGATCGCTTGTGAGAAAAATAGAGGTTCGGGATGTCGATGTTCTCGAGCGCGATGTACATCCAGACGTCCATTTCCGTCCAGTTGCTCAGCGGGAATACCCGGAAATGTTCACCTTGTTGTTTGGCTCCGTTCAGCAACATCCACAGCTCAGGCCGCTGGTTCTTCGGGTCCCATTGTCCGAATTCGTCGCGGTGGGAAAAAAAACGTTCTTTTGCCCGGGCCTTCTCTTCGTCGCGCCGTGCTCCGCCAAGCGCGGCATCGGCCTTGAGTTCCTCCAGTGCGTCCAGCAATGTCACGGTCTGGAGCACATTCCGGCTGGCGTGGACGCCCTTCTCCTCTTTGACGCGGCCCTGGTCGATAGAGTCCTGTACATAGCGTACCAGCAATGTGGCTCCGGTTTTTTGTACCAGTTCGTCTCTGAACACCAGTGTCTCAGGGAAGTTATGTCCGGTATCGATGTGCAACAAGGGAAACGGGATGCGAGCGGGATGAAAGGCTTTTCGGGCCAGATGGGTCAGTACAATGGAGTCTTTGCCGCCCGAGAAAAGCAGAACGGGTCGCTCGAATTGCGAGGCAGCTTCCCGGATGACGTAGATCGCCTCGGCTTCAAGCTCTCGCAGGTGGTTCAAATGGTAGAGGATCATGTAGATGCGGTTCTGATGAGCGGAAGAACCTTGTCAAGGATCTTCTGTACGCATGTTTCAATGGTTAAACGATGTGTTTCTACTACCAGCTCCGGTTCAAGGGGCGGTTCGTAGGGGGAGTGGATGCCGGTGAAATCGGAAATTTTTCCCGCGCGTGCTTTGGCGTATAGGCCTTTTACATCCCGCGTCTCACAGACTTCGATAGGGCAATCTACGAAGATCTCCACAAAACGATTTTCAGGTAACAAGCCGCGAACCCTTTCGCGGTCGGAGCGGTAGGGGGAGATGAAGGCAGTCAGTACGATGATGCCGGCGTCCAGAAAAAGCTTGGAGACCTCGCCGATGCGACGGATGTTTTCTTGTCTTCCCTCTTCGCTGAAATCCAGATTGCTGTTCAATCCATGGCGGATATTGTCGCCATCGAGGAGATAGGTTTTGAATCCGCGGTTGTACAATTCCTGCTCCATGTGATCCGCCAGCGTAGACTTGCCCGATCCGCTCAAACCCGTAAACCACAGCACAGCCGGTTGCTGGCCGAGCAGGCGCTCCCTGTCGGTGGAACTGATCAGCGTATGTTGCGGGAAGATGTTCGACATGTGGGTTATGGTGGAGACGGTCAGTGGTCAGATGAGGTTGTACCAATAGCCAATGCCCAGGATCGTCATTGCGGCGAACAATAGGGTAGGGGCAAGTCCGAAACGGATGTAGTCGGCGAAACGGTAGCCGCCGGGTCCGTATACCATCAGGTTGGTCTGATATCCGAACGGAGTGACGAAATCAGCCGATGCCGCGATAGCGATGGTGAGAAAGTACGGGGTGTAATCCCCGACTCCCATCTGCATACCCGTGGCCAGGGCGATGGGAAAAGTGATGGCCGCCGCGGCGACGTTAGTGACGAACATGGTGAGGATGTTTGTCACAAAATACAATCCGACGATCACACCCAATGTGGGATGAAGGTGCCTGGTGGCTGTAATCACATTTTTGGCGAAGAGCTCGTCAAATCCGGAATTCGAGATGGATTTTCCGATGCCGATCGACAATCCGAGTATCACCAGCAATTCAAGGTCGAGCGACTTCTTGACATCCTCGAGTGAAATCATCCCTGCGAGGGAGATCGCACCCGTGAGGATGAAGAGTGACACAAAAAGATTCATCACCTCGAATGCTTCCAGTGCGAGTGCCAATGCCAGTCCTCCAAGGACCCACTTCATCAGGTGTCGGTCGGCATGGTTGATCTCCCGCCTTTTCGAAACAATGAACAGGTCGCGGCTACCCTCGGCGCGTTTCCTGAATTCCTTTCCGGCGACCAGCAACAACAAGTCGCCGTTCATGAGCTCGATGTCGCCGACTTTTCCGCTCAGTTTCTCCCCGTCGCGGTTCACGGCGATGATGGCCGCATCGAATACCTGCCGGAAGTTGGTGGTGTTGACGGGTTTGTTGATCAAAGAGGAGTTGGGGGAGACGATGGCCTCGATCACATCCACTTTGCCGATGGCGGGATATTGCGAGAAGTCGGCAGGCACAAGGTCTTTGCGGTTGTTGATCAGGTCGATCACCGTATCGGTCTCACCGGCGAATAGCAGGATGTCTCCCGCTTGTATGATTTCGCGCGGAGAGACGGGCGCAATGGTCCGATCGCCTCTGATCACCTCCACCACATACAATCCGCGGAGCTGTCGCAGCTTGTTGTCGTCGAGTGATTTTCCAACGTAGATGGAGCCTTCGGGAACTTTCGTTTCGATCAGGTATTCGCGGGCGTGCTCCTTGAAGTCTGCAAGTGCATCGGCCCGGTCAGGCAAAAGCCTATTCGAGAAAAACGTGATGTAAAGAACGATGGCAAACGCGATGGGTAAGGTGATTGGTGTAAAGGAAAACATCTCCAGGGCGGGCATCCCCGCACTAACCGCCATGCCGCTCACCACCAGGTTGGTCGATGTACCGATCAGTGTGACGGTTCCTCCGATGATGGCCGCCATGGACAGGGGCATGAGCACCTTCGACGGGCTGATCTTTTTGCGCCGTGCCCAGTCGTACGTGTAAGGCATCATCAGGGCGACAAGCGGCGTGTTGTTCAGGAATCCCGAGAAAAAGGACACCATCCCCGACATGCGCAGCAGGAACCATTTGTAGGATAGGTTCGTGCGTAGAAAGCGGAAAATATAAACGTCAAGCGCAGCCGATCGTTTGATCAGGTCGCTCAGTAAAAGCAAAAGGAAGATGACCACGATCTGTT
>JBJOER010000089.1:0-21360 GCA_046049215.1 Bacteroidota bacterium
TCCTTGGCCACAGTGCTCAAAATCCGGTGATCGAGGCTTTTTCGCAATCTACAATCTGTCCGGGAGATAGTACCGGTCATGTTTACTGTCAAGGGCCGGGGCAAGGCGGTAATACCTACAATTACCTGTGGTCCAATGGCGAAACAGGTGCATCAATTCATCAATTGCCTGCCGGCCTGTATACACTGACTGTTACAGACCGATTCGGGTGTTCAAGCACCGACACGGCTATGGTGATTTCGGAACCGCTGTTGACAATCGACAGTATAAGTTCCGGATTCAGCTCGATTGGCTATCCGATCACCCTTTATGGAACCAATTTCAACAGGTGCTCTGAGGTGTTTTTTAATAACGTAAAAGCCCCGTTGTTCACCGTATTGAATGATAGTGCCATGACAGTGATCATCCCTGAACAGGCAGATACCGGCAATATAACCATCAAAACAAAAAATAATTGCCTGTCCGAAGGCCCCTTATTTCACCCCGTCGACAAGACCGGTGTTATAACCTTGAAAGTATTCTACCAGGGTCTTTACAGCCAGGGCGGATATCAGAACTCACCACTCATCAACAGCGGCATATCCGGTTACGCCCCGCATACCGATTTGATCAATGTTGAATTACGCTCGACAAATGATTTGAACAGGATAATCTTTTCCAGTTTGTGCACCTTGAATACCCAAGGCCTTTGTGAAATGAAGTATCCCGTTGACTTGATCAACCAACCGGTTTGGATCAAAATCAACGGAAGAAACGTACTTGAAACCTGGAGCAAAACGCCCATTACACTACTGTCCATCTCGTCGTATGATTTTTCGTCAAACGGTTTTTTACAAGGAGTTGCAACTCTACCCATGGATTCGGTTGGTTATACGAATGCAATCGCTCGTGTTCAATTACTCAGCCCGATCAGCGATTCGATAAGTCTTGTGGGAATTTGCTGGGGAATCGAAAAAGGTCCGGTGATTGAACTGAATCCGAACAACTCAATCGCTTGGACAGGTGATACGAGTTCAATCTCTTTTCAAATCACCTCGCTACTTCCGGGCAAGAAATATTTTGTAAGAGGATTTGCCACAACTTCAAAAGGCATTGTTTACGGCAACGAGATTGACTTCATCACCCCCTACATCCTAGCAGACATAGACGGCAATGTTTATGACACCGTACAAATTGGTAGCCAAACCTGGATGAAACAAAATCTTTCTGTCAGCAGATACCGTGATGGGAGCCCTATTCCTTACATTACTGAAAGCCAACCATGGTATTTTGCCTATATCTATCAAAAAGGTGCTTGGACTTATTATGACACGTTGGCATCGAACAATCCGGTTTACGGTAAACTGTACAATCATTTTGCAGTTAACGATACTGCAATCTGCCCAACAGGATGGCATGTTCCCAGCTATAGTGAATGGACTGAATTGGTGAATCACCTGGGTGGCTCCTACATTGCGGGAAATGCATTGAGGGATACAGGAACCACGTATTGGATCCAAGGCAACCCGGGCGCCACCAACTCCTCAGGCTTCACAGCATTGCCTGGCGGGGTGGGTGACCCCTGGAATGGATTCAGTCAAAGGGGCTTAGGGGCTCTCTTCCGCTCGTCCGACAACCACCAGTCACTTTCAATAAGTTATATTTATCATTATCCAAGTGTACAATTTCAAGGTAATTCATATCGTGGGGAGTCAGTTCGTTGCATCAAAGACCGGATTCCAACCGTTTATACAAGTGATGTAAAATCAAAATCAGCCACAAGACTGTTTGTAGGTGGCCAAATCAGTTACGTTGACGGTATTCAAAATTACTCGCGAGGTGTTTGCTGGAGCACCCAACCACAGCCAACCATATCCTTGTCGACAAAAATATATTCCGGTGCGGGCGATGGGTCTTTCGATGTGGACATTCCCAATCTCAGTCCGGCTACGGTTTATTATTACCGCGCATTCTGCAGCAATGGGAATAACGTCGTTTATGGTCCGGTGAAGCAGGCACAAACAGGCCCAGCTCCCTTACCAGGGCAGGTTGTGGATATGGACGGGTTCGCCTACGATACCGTTCAGATCGGATCACAAACCTGGCTTAAACAAAACTTACGCACCACGCGCTACTTGAATGGGACTAGAATACCGGAAGTCAACAGCAATTGGAATGGTTTATTCTCCGGTGCATATTGCTATTATCAAGGCAACTCTGCTTATGATTCGATTTATGGGAAACTGTATAATTATTGGACCGTAAACGATACACTGGTTTGTCCGTCCGGATTCCACGTTCCCAATTACCAGGAATTTTCCAGTCTGATCACTTTTTTGGGCGGGCATGGGCAGGCAGGACCTAAATTGAAAGAATCGGGTACATCTCATTGGCTATCCACCAGCTCTAACGTGAACAACCAAAGCGGATTTACAGCACTACCTGCTGGGATTCGTGACAATTATAGTAATTTCAGCGGATTAGGATCAAGGGCAGTCTATTTGATTCAATACAGTAGTGGGCATCAATTTACAATAGATGCATATGACTCTCCTTCTTCATTTCTACTACCTTATTCCAACAACGTCTTTGGTGCAAGCATCCGCTGCATTAAAAACGCATTGCCTGAGTTATCCACCCCCATTATCGAAGGTTTAAACTCAAGCCGTGTTTTTGCATCCTCGACCGTTGTCTATGATGGCGGGGTCAATCCAGTTGCAAAAGGATTTTGCATTGGAACCAGTCCTTTGCCATCGTTGGGGTCTTCAACAACATCAGTAAGCAGCGGTTTAACAACAAGTGCGATAAACCACGAAATCAGGAATTTAGTGCCCGGGACTACTTACTATCTCCGTGCCTATGCTACAAATCCTGAAGGAACAAACTACGGGCCCGAAATCAGTTTTACAACTTATCCGATCGCTAACAATCAAGTAGTAGACGCTGAAGGTAATTTGTATGGTGCAGGACTTAGGGGCAATCATCGAGTACTGACCAGCAATCTGCGGACACGTCGCTATAACAATGGCAATACCTTAGGAGCATTCACAAATAATATGGAAATGTTTGCGGCTGGACAAAATCAAAAAGGCGCTTATTATGCTTGGGGTGATAGTTTGTATGGCAATATGTATAATTGGTATGCAATCAATGATACCGCAATTTGTCCAACCGGCTGGCATATACCGGACAATGAAGTTTGGTCATACAATGCCGGTGGTCAAAATGTTAATTTTTATTATCAAGGATACTATGTTAGTTATCCTTATCAGTATTATAATCCAAATAACCCTTATAGCTATGGACCGATTTATTACTGGACTAAAAAAGAAAATGGTAGTTCGGCATACATCGCTTTATCAGGTGGATATCTTTTTGATAAGTCATACGGTATGACCGTTCGCTGCATGAATGATACCACGCCGTACCACTACTCTTTCCAAACATACAAAAACACTACGCCTGGTGTCGTTTTAGTGAAAGCACATGTTCAATATGACGGTGGTGTGCCTATCACCGAAAAAGGATTCTGCTGGTCCTTGAGTCCAGCTCCTACGATCACCGATCCGCATCAGACCGTTGGTTCCGACACCGGCTCTTTCCAATCGGATATATCTAATCTCAATCCGAATTCCGTGTATTACATACGGCCTTATGCCTCAAACAGCGTTGGTACAAGCTATGGTCCTCAAGTAAGTATCCAGACGCTTGCAACCGGCCAGGTAGCCGATTTCGAAGGCAACCGATACGACACGGTTCATATCGGCAACCGGGTCTGGTTGAAACAAAATCTACGTACAAGGTTTTACAGAACCGGCGCGCCCATTTTACAAGCTCAGACCACTACAAATTGGCTTAACCCGCCTCAATCCACGGGAACGTGGGCTTATTACAACAACGACAGCAGTCTGGCTCCATCAAAGGGCTTGCTATACAACTGGTTTGCCATCAATGATACCAATATCTGCCCGGTGGGCTACAGGATACCGGGTGATTCGGATTGGAATGAGCTGATATCCACTCTTGACCCTTCAGCCTGCTTGACTTGCCAGGGTGTTCAAAGCTCGACGGCGGGTAGCGCCATGAAAAGCATCGCATCCGGAGCATGGAATGTCCCCAATACCGGGGCTACCAACAGCAGCGGATTTTCTGCAGTGGGTGCTGGATCACGAAATATAAATGGCACTGATTCCGGTATGGGGAACTTCGGCTTTTGGTGGAGTTCAAGCCCCATTTCATCGGGTGCCTGGCTACGTTACGTCGATTACAATTCAAACTCAGTAACCAGAAACACAAATGCTTGGGGAGTTGGGAACTCGATCCGTTGTATTAATGAGTGATCCAATTGGAATCGCACCTCAGTTTTGGATTGGGTTATAAGGGAAAACTACGTCTTAAACGATTCAAGTTTCGTTAAGATAATTGGTGCTTCCATAAAGTAGACAAGGCTCGATTCAGATTTTAATAATCGCCTCCTCCACTTTGCTTCGCTTGTAATAGACCCGTCACCAAAAAAAGAATAACCTAACTTAAACTTGAATCCGATTTTCGATTCATGACATGACCACAATCCCAAAACAACGAACAATATCATCGCGGCTGGCATCGCAATGGGCATTTCTTATACTCCTGTGTTTAATCCCCCTGTTTTCCAATGGTCAATCGCATAAAATAATATTGGCGAATGAAACAATTGTACTGGGTGAGTCGGATTCCATTATCAGCCATACAGGCAATACCTTTTCAGGCGAGATCCGTTACAGATCCCGGCGCAGTGAAACAATCATCGACTACGCGGGAGGAAGTAAAACCCGCGTCATTATTTACAGCACGGAGGGGATCAAGCTATCGGAATATCATTTCAAGGAAGGCAAAGTCCATGGTCCTTTCGGTGAATGGAACAGCTATGGTAAACCGAAGTTGAGCGGGAGTTATCATGAAAACCAAAAAGACGGTTCATGGAGTTATCATTATAGCAACGGAGTGGTAAGGATGGAAGGCGCCTATGTTGCAGATTCAACCAAAGCGCTCCCTGATTTTTTCATCAATCATGTGATCACGTCAACGGAGCCCCCGTATGACCAATTCGACTCAACCGACGTTTACCACAACCATTCTGCTCCGCACGGCCCGTGGTACATCTATGACCGCAAAGGAAAATTGATCACCTCCTTCGATTTCAACTATGGCGTAATCCAGGGCATGATGATCAGGGAAGGAGACGATGAGTGATGTGGATTTAGTTTGCTACCCCGACACCTAAAACATCAACACAGTACCGAGAATCATCCATTCATGCAATTGGCAAGCTAATGGCATTGTGATTGAATTGGATAGTTATCTAGATTGGATTTAGTGGTTAATTAAAAAATTACGGTAGTATTCCATTTGATCACGCGATTGATGGAGTCCCGTTTTGTGCCGCTCCTAAGGAGCTCTGACCCAAATTCCCATCCGACTCCATACATCTATCGCTCCTACGGAGCTGGGGATTAAATGCGTGCTTCGGTTCCAGACTGCTTGCGCTCCTACGGAGCTGGGAATACAATTCGTGCATCTGGATCCAGACCACTGGCGCTCCTACGGAGCTGGGAATACGATTCGTGCATCTGGATCCAGACACCTGCCGCTCCTACGGAGCTGGGAATCCAATTCCTGCATTTGGATCCAGACGCCTGTCGCTCCTACGGAGCTCAGAATTCAATAATTGCGTTTGGTTCTATACACCTGCCGCTCCTACGGAGCTGGACGGCTGCCGCTCCTCTGGAGCTGGGGATTAAATGCGTGCTTCGGTTCCAGACTGCTTGCGCTCCTACGGAGCTGGACGAGCTGGCGCTCCTATAGAGCTGGGGATACGATTCGTGCATCTGGATCCAGACACCTGCCGCTCCTACGGAGCCGGACGAGCTGGCGCTCCTATGGAGCTGGGGATTAAATGCGTGCTTCGGTTCCAGACTGCTTGCGCTCCTACGGAGCTGAAGAAAATCCGCCTCCGGGCCATATGTAGGCCACATTTCACGGAAATGGGGCTGGTATGAGCGTTTAACCTCTTGAGCCGATTGATAGTCCGAATGGTGGAAACCTTCAATCTTCGGCCTTTACAGGGAGTCATCCAGGGAAAATTGCCTTAATTTGTGGTCAAAGACCTACCCCAAATGCAATTCAAACCCACCCGATTCGTCGTTCTCCTTCTTTCCATCACTTGCCTGTTCGGCAACGCCCGGGCTCAGCAGGTGTTCAATTACATCCCCGACTCCACTTTTGACGGGAACGGACTCAAGAACTTCATTTATTTCAATAACATCGACCGTATTTACGGGTGTACCATGCAGCCTGACGGTAAGCTGCTTACGGCAGGACTCAGTAAGAATCCGGCTACCGGCAGCTTCGAACTGTGCATCACCCGCCTGGACTCGGCCGGCGATTTCGACCTTTCGTTCGGAAGCAGCCTGGGTACCGCCTACGTATCCCTGGGTTCGACCCAGTCGATCGGTGGCATGCTGCCGAAGGTCCGGGTCGATGCCAACGGGCGCATCGTAGCCATCGCCTACGGCCGCAAACCCAACGCAGCGAGCACCGACATGGTCATTTGCCGCCTCGACAGCAACGGGGTGCTTGATCCGACTTTCAATAGCACCGGGGTGCTGTTCATCGACATGACCGGCTCCGACACCCAGCCTGACCAGGTGAGTGCACTCGATTTCGATGCCAGCGGAAACATCTGGGTTGCAGGTGCGACACGCACAGGCGGCTCACCCCTCGACAACGATTTCGCCGTGGCCAAGATCCGTCCCAACGGCACGCTCGACCCCAGCTTCAATGGGACGGGCAAGAAACTGTTCAATCCAACCGGATTCGCCGAGTTCAGCAGCGGCATCCAAGTGGACTCAAACGAGAAGATCGTGGTGGGCGGTACGGCGGGAGCCAATATGTACGTGATCCGTTTCGACTCCACCGGAGCCCTCGACAATACCTTCAACAGCAACGGAACCCTCACCGTGGCCTTCCAGCTGGGCTCCGACATGGCCGATATGGGCATCGACAACCAGGGCAGGATCGTGGTTTCAGGTCAACTCTCCACCTCGGCCAGCAATGTGGCCGTGGCCCGTATCCTTCCGAACGGCACCTTCGACCTGAACTTCGGATTCAACGGCAAATACAGTTACAACGTGGGCAACAGCGCCAGCTTCATCACCAGCATGCACATTCAGCCTGATGATAAGATCGTGCTTGGAGGCTATAACACAACCACAACTGGCGGCAACGATTTCATGGCCACACGCGTGGACACCGGAGGAGTGATCGACATCACCTTCAATACGCTGGGGTTTGTGACCCAGTCCGTCATACCCGGAGTCATCAACGAAGAAGGGAACGGTATGGCGGTGATGGACGACGGACGTATCGTACTCACGGGCACCATCGTTTACAGCTCGGCTGTGAATGAAGATGTGGCCATCGTGCGCTTGCGTCCTGTCCCCGCTTCAAGCACAGGTATTTCAGAAACCAACACCGACTCGCCTTTGCGCGTCGGACCCAATCCGTTCCGCAGTGAACTCACCATCGCCAGCCGCATCGCCAGCGATGCCACGGTAATGGATAGCCGCGGCCGTACCGTGTTGTCGTTCCGTATTGCAGAGGGCATCAACCGCCTGGACACATCTTCCCTACCACCCGGCATGTACATGCTGCAGGTACCCGGAACGGCATCCATGAAAATCATCAAGGAATAACAGGACCCATTGGGGCTATCCCCCACCGATCACCTATGCTGACCAGCTCTTCCATTCCTGTTCACCGCGTTGCTACGTCCCGCCTGAACGAAGTCGATTTCGAACACCTCGAATTCGGCAGTCACATGTCGGACCACATGCTGGTCGCCCGTTACAAGGGCAACAGTTGGCACGAACCCGAGATCATCCCCTACGGAGAGATCTCCATCATGCCGACTGCACTCGCCCTGCACTACGGGCAGAGTGTTTTCGAGGGCATGAAGGCCTTCCGCATGGCCGACGGCAAAGCGTCGATCTTCCGTGTCCGCAAGCACTACGACCGACTGCAACGCACCCTCGATCGCATGTGCATGCCTTCGCTTCCGTACGAGCTCTTTGAAGAAGGGCTGAAGCAGCTGGTGGCCTTAGACCGCAACTGGATACCGGCCAAGCAGGGAAGTTCACTCTATATCCGTCCGCTGGTGTTCGCCACCGAAGACCGCTTCGGCGTGAAGATCTCCGACGAGTACATGTTCATCATCATGACCGGTCCCGTACCGCCTTTCTACCCCAAGCCTTTGCGGGTGAAAGTGGAAGACCGGTACAGCAGAGCCGCCAAGGGTGGAACAGGTGCAGCCAAATGCGCAGGGAATTACGGAGGTGCGTTTTACGCCAACAAGATCGCCAAAGCGGAAGGGTTCGACCAGGTGCTGTGGACCGACCTCTCTCCAGACCTGCACATCGAGGAATCGGGCACGATGAATGTCTTCTTCGGCATCGACGGCCAACTGGTGACCCCTCCCCTTTCCGACACCATCCTCGAAGGCGTCACCCGTGATTCGGTGATCGCACTCTGCAGGAAAGCGGGCATTGAAGTCGTCGAGCGGCTGATCAAGGCATCGGAATTGAAAGAGGCTCACCAACAGGGACGCCTGTCCGAAGCTTTCGGCACCGGTACCGCCGCCGTCACTGCACCCATCTGCAGTATCGGTATCCGCGGAGAGGTAATCGACCTTCCGCCCATCACCGACCAGAACCTGAGCCGCAAGCTGCAAGTGATGATGTCGGGCATCCAGAAGGGAACGGAGACCGACACCGAAGCTTGGAACACGGTGGTGTGATCAGAGGATCATCACCCCTTTGCGATTGATCAAGGGAATCGGCGTGAAGTACTTGTCGTTGATCGACTCGGGCAGAAAAACGAATTTTTTGTCGTAGATGCGCGTGTCGATGTAATAGCTCAACCAATACTCGTTGTTTAGACCGAACAGCTGCTCCTGGATCGGCTCGATCAGCTCGTAACTCAAAGGCTCTATATCGCCGATGAAGTGGCGCAGTGTGGAGGTTTTTACATCCTCCCCCTCGTGTACACCATACCCCTTGCTTGCCACGATGACGTTCGCGATTGGCTCGTCCTTCAGGTTGATCACATACACCTCCCAAAGCGTCTCCGGTTCATCGCCGGTGGGCAGCTTCGGTACGATGGCAATCGCAACATCTTCAACCACGTAACTGGGAATGTCTTTGAGCATAAGTTCGGCTTAGAGGTAAAACGGATGAAGTGCTCCGGTATTGCAAAGGTAAGCAGGTAAATAGATGTGGTGATGTGGTGATGTGATGATTTGATAATGCGGTTGCTGAGCGTATTCCAATAGCTATTGGGAGAAGCATGATGATATCCTCACCCCATGGTGAATTGACGGATTGCAGATTGGCAAGTTGGTGAGTTGGTAAATCTAGAGGTTGATTAAAGATTTCCTTTTAAACCACAGAGTTCACCGAGGTTTGCACAGAGAGCACGAAGATGCGGCAGTAAATTTTCGATTAACGCGCTGCGAACGCTGCTCTGCGCCGCGAACGTTGCGTTTAAATAAGAGATTCTAATGGTAAGGACCAGATTAAATGATTTGGAAACTCAGTGCACTTTATGAAGCCTCTGTTTCCTCCGTGGTTAAAAAACGGATTTAATCCAACGCACTTCGTCCGATAGCTATCGGACAAGCTCAGGGACAGGAATTAACTGGTTGGTGAGCCTGTCGAACCACCCTTCGACAAGCTCAGGGACCGCAAGCTCAGGGACAGGAATTAACTGGTTGTTGAGCCTGTCGAACCACCCTTCGACCCTTCGACAAGCTCAGGGACCAGTTTATTTAGCAAACCAAAAAATCTAAATTCCTGCATTGGCACGGAACAATTTCACCGCTATCGCCAGCAACACTACACCAAACACTTTCCGAATCACACTGATCCCGGCAGGTCCAAGCAACCGTTCCAACGGCTCGACCATGCGGAGTACGAAATAAATAAACAACGTATTCAGCACGATCCCCACCAGGATCACCTCCACATCGTACTCGGCCCGCAACGACAGCAACGTCGTCATCGTTCCCGTACCGGCAATGAGCGGAAAAGCGATGGGCACGATGGACGCCGTGGCAGGCACTTCATCCTGATAAAGGCGGATGCCCAGAATCATCTCGATCGCCAGAAAGAAGATGACCAACGAACCGGCGATGGCAAAAGAGGAGACGTCGATGCCGATGAGCTTCAGGATGCTCTCGCCCAGGAACAAAAACAACACCATGATCAGCAGGGAGGCCAGGGTGGCCTTGCCGGAATGGATGAACCCCACCCGCTTGCGTGTTTCGATGATGACCGGGAGCGACCCGATGATATCGATCACCGCGAAGAGGATCATGGTGACGGAGAGGATTTCCTTGAAGGACATGGCCTATGGATTTGGCTGCAAAGGTAAGTGATGAAGATGCATGCCTCGGATAAATCGATCGGGCACCTGTTTTCGATAATTTCGAGGATATGAATGCACGTGTTTTCCTATTCCTGATAGTGCTCTTTTTGAAAGGAGCTGTGCTCCATGCCCAGGACATCCGTGGTCGGGTGCTGCATGCGGAAACGAAAGACCCCATCGCCTTCGTGACCGTGGCAGTGGAAGGAACCTCTATCGGTACTTTCAGCGACATCGACGGGTATTTTCGGTTGAACGGTTTGAACGCAGGCTCGGTGATCACCCTGAGCTACCTGGGGTTTCAATCCAGCCGTTACACCGTTGAGGTCAACGAATCGCCGGTGATCTACCTCGCCCCGAAACCGATCAGCATGCGGGAAGTGGTGATTGTTCCGGGCGAAAATCCGGCAGAGGCCATCATGCGCAAAGTGATCCGCAACCGCGACAGTAACAATCCAGAGAGATCGCTGGCTTTTACTTACGAGAGCTACAACAAACTCGTGCTCACCGGCAAACTGGATTCACTGGTGACCATGGGTGGAAGACGGGCTACCAGGGACACGGTTCCCACCGACAGTCTCAAAAAAGCAAAGGATTTCCTTGCGGATAAGCACCTCTTCCTGATGGAGAGTGTATCCAATCGCAAGCACCTACCGCCTGACAAGGACGAAGAAACGGTGGTGGCCTCACGGGTTTCCGGATTTCGCAATCCCACCTTCGCCTTGCTGGGAACGCAGCTGCAATCGTTCTCGCTCTACGGAGAAACGTTCAGCATTCTCGACATCACCTATCTGAGTCCGACGGCCAACGAAGCCATCCGCAAATACCTGTTCATCCTCGAAGACACGCTGGTGTCGGACAACGACTCCGTATTCATCATCAGCTTCAGGCCCAGGAAAAACAGCAACTTCAAAGGGATGAGCGGTCAGCTGTTCATCTCCAACGACGGCTGGGCGGTGAAGCAACTCACTGCGGTCCCGGCCGATTCAAGTGATGCAGTGAAAATCCGGATCCAACAGCAGTACACCAAACAAAGCAGCGCCTGGTTCCCCGAACAACTCAATTCCTTCCTCGAATTCCCCACCGCGTCCATCAATGGATTTGAGTTGATGGGAGAAAGCAAATCGTATATCCGGAACATCGATATAAAACCTGATTTGAGGAAACGTGATTTCGGGCCGGTGGTCCTGCGCATGGATCCGCAGGCGACGCGTGTACCCGACTCCCTGCTGGAACGTTCCCGAATCTATCCGCTCGACGAGCGTGAAGCACGAACGTACGCTTTCATCGACAGCCTTGGTAAGAAAGAGAACTTTGAGAAGAAACTGAAGATATTGACCAGCATCGCTACGGGGCGCATCCCCATGGGCAAATTCGACTGGGAACTGAACCGCATCATCCGTTTCAACGAGTACGAGGGATTCCGTTTAGGAGCCGGATTACGGACGAACGATTTCCTATCCGATAAATTCAGTATCGGTGGATACTACGGCTATGGGTTCCGTGATGAAGCCCATAAATTCGGAGGCGATCTCATCGTACACTTGAAACGGAAACGGAACCTGTACTTCAAAGCGGCATATCAGGAGGATGTGGTGGAAACGGGTGGTCACCAGCTCGATTCGCGCACCGGAAACATCTTCCAATCGAACTACTATCCCTTGCTGATCAGTCGGATGGACCGCATCCGCAGAACGGAGTTCAGCCTGCACGGCCGGATGGTCGGCAACCTGACAGGGACATTGTCGTCAAGCTATCAGAAAACGAACCCCTTCGAGACGGTTGCATTCCGCTACCCTGTCAACGAGGAAAGCACCCTCATCCTCCGCGAGTACGACCTGATGGAAGCCGGTGTATTGCTTCGCTGGGCTCCCGGAGAAAAGCTGGCCGCCACCGGTACGAAGGAAGTCAGCCTTGGATCCAAATGGCCGGTGTTCTATGGACGATTTACATACGGTGGCGTAGCCTTTTCGAACATCAACACATTTTATTTCAACCGCTACGACCTGCTGGCTGAGAAAACCTTCCGCAGCGCCCTTTACGGAAACCTGAGTTTGCATCTGCATGCCGGCATGGTGGATGGGAGCATCCCCTCCAACCTGTACTACAATGCAAGAGGCAGCAACACGGTCAACTTCGAGAAGGACCAGTACCTGGGTATTTCAGCACCCTACACCTTCGAAACGATGCGTGTGAATGAATTCCTCCACTCGGAATACGTGGCTTTCCATCTCCGGCATTCTTTCCGCGACCTCTTGTTCACCTCCGGGAAATTCCGGCCGCGACTGACGCTGGTGCACAATTCATTATTCGGAAGAGGAGGCGATCAGGAGCTTCAATTGCTAACGGCAAGTGTAGCCGAGAAGGGGTTTCATGAGAGCGGAATTTGTATCGACAGGCTTTTGTCATCGGGATTCTCCGCGTTCGGTATCGGGGCGTTTTACCGGTATGGGGCTTATGCGTTTGACAAATCCGGAGAGAATGTGGTGGTGAAATTGAGTGTTAGTTTTGATTTGTAACCCAACACTCATTTCGCACTGTGCCCTCTGTGTCTCCTTTGAGACCTCCGTGGTTAAACCAAGGACTTATCATCTCTTCCAAGAGTCAATTGAATATCGATAATTAAAATCGGTATTAACCACAGAGTGCACAAAGATTTACACGGAGTGCACGGAGAAAATAGTGTTTAGTTATTTTCTATGTTTTCAAAAGGCCATAGTCTCAGCCGGCCACAACAATTTCGTCTACATCAAGAATCTCCTCCCCTTTCATCTTCAGCAAGATCTGCATCACGGCCACTACATCTTTTTGACAGTAGGTGACAATGCGCCCGAGATTCTTTTCCTGCCAGTACACGTGCCCAACCTGCGAGCCGTCGATGTCGTCTTTCGGACTGGGGATACCCAGGATATAGGCCAGTAAGTTGAGTGGCGTGTAGTTCTTGAAATCACCGAACTTCCACAGCTCCATCGTATCGAGGTGCGGAATATCCCAGGGCTTCTTACCGGCGATATCGAGTTGAGGAGGGAGTGTAATTCCATTCACGACCATTCGGCGACACAAGTACGGAAAATCGAACTCCTTGGCATTGTGTCCGCAGAGCAGCATCGGCGGGCGACCCGATTGCCGGCTGCTCTGATGGATCTGCTGCAACAGGGCGGCGAACTCCGTGAGCAGTTGTTTTTCATCATCACCGGAGAAAGACCTTAACCTGAATTGGCGTTGATCGCCTTTGACCGTAAGAAAACCGGTACTGATGCAAATGATCTTCCCGAACTCGGCGTAGATGCCGGCACGTTTGTAGACCCCCTCGTCGTCGAGTCCCTCCTCCACTTTCAGGTTCGCAGCCTTGCGCAACCACATGGCCCGAAACTCGTCGGGCACCTCCGCCAGGGCGGAATACTGCGGCACGGTTTCAATATCGAGGCAAAGGATGTGGGTCGTTGCGATCTGCTCCAGCATGAGTCAAAGGTAGGATTCCCTGCAGCTGTATCCGCAAATAACCGGATACAAACGATTGAAAGCCGGTTTCCGACAGATTGATCAGAATCCGGAAAATGAGGAGGGGAAGAAGAAGTGATAATCCCTTAATCGGTATAGGTCAACCGAAAGGTACCGGACAAGTTTTGGATCACTCCTGTCAGTGGATTTTCCAGTGCTACGCTGAAGGTCCCCTGTACTTTGTTTTGGGCGGCATCATGACTGGTAACTATGATGTTTCCGGCATTCTGTACGGGGGTGATCCACGCCAAACCGAGTGCATCGGTATAGGTAAACGAGTTGTTGTCGTCGTCGACTCCGTAAGTTCCCGGCTGAACGGATTCGAGTTCGAACGTGAGGGACGGACCGTTCATGTTCAATCCATTTACGGTGAGTACAATGCCCAGATCAGCAATGATGTTGGCGTCGGCACAGAACGACGCATTATTGAACGACCAGTTTAAGCGGCCATTGATCAGCTCGCAGGTATCGACATAGGGAATGGGGGTTTCCTCTTTTTCCTTACAGGAAGAGATTCCCAAAAACAACACCAGCAGACTTGAGAGCAGAAAACCGTGAAGTGCCTTCATTTCAAAGGGATTATTTCAATTGGAAGGTCTCGAGGAACTTGGTGGTGTAATTCCCCTTGCGGAAATCTTCGTTCTGCATCAGTTGCTGATGGAAGGGAATGGTGGTCTTCACCCCTTCGATCACAAACTCGCTTAGTGCTCGCTCCATGGTCTGGATGGCCTCCTCTCGGGTTTGTGCGATGGTGATCAGCTTCGCGATCATGGAATCGTAATACGGTGGAATCGTATATCCGGCGTAGATATGCGAATCGACGCGCACGCCGTGTCCACCGGGTTGGTGCAACACGGTGATGCGACCCGGACTCGGACGGAAATCGTTGTAGGGATCCTCGGCATTGATGCGGCACTCGATGGAGTGCATTTTGGGGAAATGGTTGTTGCCGCTAATGGGTACACCGGCCGCGATCTTGATCTGCTCCTTGATGAGGTCGTAGTTGATCACCTCCTCCGTCACGGGATGCTCCACCTGGATACGGGTATTCATCTCCATGAAGTAGAAGTTGCTGTATTTGTCCACCAGGAACTCGATGGTACCGACGCCTTCGTAATTCGATGCCAGTGTGGCAGCGATGGCGGCGTCACCCATCTTGTGGCGAAGCTCCTCGGTCATGAAAGGACTCGGGGTCTCTTCCAGCAACTTCTGGTGACGACGCTGGATGGAGCAATCGCGTTCGCTGAGGTGACAAGCCTTGCCGAACTGGTCGCCGGCGACCTGGATCTCGATGTGGCGGGGTTCCTCGATGTACTTCTCCATGTACAAGCCGTCGTTGCCGAAGGCGGCACCGGCTTCTGCCTGGGCGGTTTCGTAGGCCTTTTGCAAATCTTCCTCCTTCCACACGATACGCATACCACGACCTCCACCACCGGCAGTCGCCTTTACGATGACCGGATAGCCGATCTTCTTGGCGATCTTCTTGCCTTCTTCTACACTGGAGAGCAGTCCTTCGGAACCGGGGATGGTCGGAACGCCGGCCTTCTTCATGGTGTCCTTGGCATTCGACTTATCGCCCATGGCATCGATCTGCTCTGGAGTAGCACCGATGAACTTGATGCCGTGCTTGGCGCAGATGGCGGAGAAGCGGGAGTTCTCGCTCAAAAAGCCATAGCCGGGATGGATCGCATCGGCATTGGTGATCTCGGCCGCCGAAATGATGCGCGGAATGTTCAGGTAAGACTCCTTGCTGGGAGGAGGTCCGATGCAAACGGCCTCGTCGGCGAAGCGCACGTGCAGGCTTTCCTTATCGGCCGTGGAATACACCGCAACGGTGCGGATACCCATCTCTTTGCAAGTGCGGATGATACGGAGGGCGATCTCGCCCCGGTTGGCAATCAGTATCTTCTTGAACATGGTGGACTGGAGTGGAAATAAAATCGCAATGAGTAACGGTTAGGGCATGCCGAACCGTTCAGAGACTATTCTATTGATGGATACACCCCGGACGGCGGAAGTGCCGTACCGGAATCAGGAGGGATCGACTAAAAACAAAGGCGTGTCGTATTCCACGGGCTTGGCATCGTCCACCAGCACCTTCACTATACGACCGGAAACTTCCGATTCGATTTCGTTGAAGAGTTTCATGGCTTCGATGATGCATACCGCTTTACCGGCCTTCACCTCGTCACCTACGGAAACAAATGCGGGCTTATCGGGTCCGGCGGAACGGTAGAAGGTTCCGATCATCGGGCTCTTGATGGTGATGTATTTCGAATCGTCTGAAGCCTTGGCAGGCGCGGCGGGTGCAGCAGCAGCGGGAGCAGGCGCAGCGGCAGCCACAGGAGCGGCAACGGGCATCGCTACCGGAGCAGCGGCAACCGTATGGATGACCTGCTCACTGCGTACAGGATTGTTTTTGATGGTGATCTTCATGTCCTTCAACTCCAGGTTCACTTCGCTCACACCGGCCTTAGCCACGAACTTGATCAGTTCTTCGATTTCCTTTTTGTTCATGTTTTGGTCTGGTTAGACCGGGCAAAGGTATTTGAAAAAAAGGTGTGAAAAACCCTCATTTTTGATGAAAATCGGGTGCTTTTGGCCAAAAAAGTGCTGAAAAGCATTGAAAACACCGTATTTTAAATGGAAATGAACACTTCAGGCAATGATTACTCGAAGGGAAAAACAGTGTAGTTAGCCAATATTCCAGCCTTTTCTTTTTAACCACAAAGAACACAAAGTAGGCACGAAGGTCACAGAGAACCCATTGGCTTTATTATTAGACCAAGTTTCACCGTGAACTCAGTGGAAGCTTAGTGCCCTTTGTGGTTAATAAATCAGGTTAAACGACCCAAAAATCTAATCAGTCTGTTTCGTACTCCAACCGGACGGTGATGTTCGCCGTTTTTCGCTTCGAACTGGTGTTGAACGACCCTCCCCAGGAAAAGTCCTCGGAAGAGTTTTGGGCCACAATCTGAAACACCCCCATTTCCGCTTTCTTCAGATCCCCTACCCCGGCATCGGCGTTGGCGGCGATTTTCTGCGCCCGCTCGTTGGCATCTTTGGTGGCGGCGGCGATCATCTCCACCTTCAGCTCGGCCATTTTCGTGTAGTAGTATTCAGGATTGCGGGAGTAAAATTCGATGCCGGAGTTGATCAGTTCGCTGACTTCACGGGAGATGCTCTCCACCTTGTCGACTTCATTCGATTCGATTTGAACCTGCTGGGTTAACCGGTAACCGGTAAACGTGGAGCTAATGCGGTTTCCCCTGTCGTCGTACTGCTCATCGAACTCCCTGTTGATCTCAATGGCGGAAAACACTATGTTTTCGGGCTTCAGTCCTTTGCCCAGCATGTAGTTCCGGATGTTTTCCCGGTCGCGGTCGAGTTGGGCGTAGGCCGTTTTCAGGTCAATGTTCTTTTGCTGGAAGGAGCCGCTCCACACGATAAGGTCGGAGACGAAATTCTTGCTGCCCAAGCCGGTAACCGAAATGGTGTTGGCGGACCTGTTCCGGTTCAGAAAGGCGTTTGAGAAAAGGAAGGCACTGATGACGATGGCCAATCCGACCAACAGGCTGCTGAGGTTGTTTTTCATGAAAGCGATAACGGTATCAAATGTAGGTATATTGCAAAGACGGAATTTAAAAACCCAAGGCAGCAGCGCTTGCGACTGTAATCAGGCGCTTGCCTTCTCAAGGGATTGAAAAATGCAGACAAAGTTGAAGATATGCATGGCGACCTCTATTTTTGAAAACAACTCAAAGTCCTTCGAATAGATCAATACCATGAAAAAGCTTTTCTTCACCTTGACCGGCATTCTCGGATTCGTCGTCACACTTTTCCAATTCAACTCCACCACCGGTTCAACGTCAGGTGCGCCGGCAGGATATGCCAACGATCCGGCCAGCGGACAAAACAATTGCACAAGTTGTCACATCGGAACGGCGGTTGTAGCAACTCCCAATACGGCAAGTATCACCACCAATATCCCTTCGGGCGGCTACATTCCCGGACAAACCTATACCATCACCGCAACTGTCATTTACTCGGGGCGTTCCAAATTCGGTTTCGAAATCGCGGCACAGAGCAGCAACGGCGCTACACGGGGAACCATCATCGTTACGAACACAGCCCAGACCAAACTGGTGAACAACAACTACATCACCCATACGTCGGGAGGAACGAGTGGTTCAGGCAGTAAAACCTGGACCTTCAACTGGGTGGCGCCCGCAGCCGGGTCGGGCACCGTTGGTTTCTACGGCGCGTTCAACGCTTCAAACGGCAACGGCTCTACGTTGGGCGATATCATCTACATCACTTCCACCAGCGTGCAGGAAAACGCCTGCTTCATCAGCCCATCCATCACCTCCTCGGCCGATACCATTTGTCCATTGGATCAAGCCACCTTGACTGCCGGCGGAGGCCTCACTTACCTTTGGTCCAATGGTGCAATTGGAGGAGCCATCTCTGTCGGACCGGGCACCTACTCGGTCATCGCAACCGATGCCAACGGATGTACGGGAACGGCTACGAAGAGCATCGTAGCGAAAACAGTTGCAAAACCGACGGCGATCATCACCTCTTCCATCCAACCCACTTCGGTGAAGATCAAGTGGACCAAGGCCGATTGTGCGGACGGATATAAGATCCGAATCAGGCCCTCAGGCACTTCTCTATGGCGTAACATCAGCGTGGGAGATACCAGTGAAAAGATAATTTACAACCTTTTCCCCACCACGACTTACGAATACCAGCTGGCTTCTGCATACGGTACGAATGTAACCGCTTATACGGTGAGCCGCACCTTCACCACCACATGCGCCTGCACCCCTCCATCGGTCACTGCTGGAACAATTACATCTTCCACTGCGCAATTCAATTGGAACGACGACGCATGCGGCGTGCAATACAAGATCCAATACCGCAGGCAGGGCTTCAATACGTGGACATCCATTACAGTCGGTGACACCGTCAGTACGCTGACCATCACCGGCCTGCTGACCAACCAGGCTTATGAGTTCAGGTCCCGCCGCGAATGCAACACCTCCGGCACTATCAACTCCGGCTGGAGTGCGATTTCAACTTTCAACACACTCCCCCTCCGCCTGGGAGAGCAGCCTGAGGCAGAAGTCGTCGACCTCCTGCGCGCAGTCGATGTGCTTGGACGAGAGGTCGATCCCGAATCCAAAGGATTGATCATCCTGCAGTACAGTGACGGGACGGCGAAGAGGGTTTTCAGGAAAGAATAAACTTTTTGCCTCTTTAGAGGATCACACCTCACGGTTTAGTCGCTACGATGGCATACACCATGGGGATGCGGTTGCCGAATTGTGGAATTCGGAATTTACCGGGCTCGTTCTCGACAGCATCCTTGAAGCAATTGAACGGAGAATAATCGTGCTCACTGAAATGGTCGATTTTCAACCCGTGATCGAGAAGTGCGGTGATCAGTTCTGAAAGGCTGTGGTTCCAGGTCACATTGGTGGCAACTTCAGCTGAATTTCGATCGGCATAGGTTCCTTGCTCGGTTTCCACGATCGGTTCGTCCTTGAAGTAACGGTAACGGACTTCCTTAAAATCATTGTCGAATATCCAAACGACCGGATGGAAATCGGCCATGATGAACCTTCCGCCGGATTTCAGAAAACGAGAAACCACCGCAGCCCAGCGATCGAGGTCGGGTAGCCAGCCGATGGTACCGAAACTGGTAAAGACCACGTCAAATTCCTCATCCAGTGAATTGGGCAGGCTGTAGATATCCGAACAGATGAAATCAGCAGTCATGTCCGTTTGAGTAGCCAGAGTTCTTGCAGCCTCAATGGCTTTGGGTGAAAAATCAACGCCCGTACACCGGGCGCCAAGTCGAGCCAGGGAAAGCGTATCCTGTCCGAAATGACATTGCAAATGCAAAAGGCTTTTTCCTGTCAGATCGCCAAGCACTGTCGATTCAATGGGTGTGAGTGAAGATTTCCCTTTGAGAAATGCTTCAACGCCGTAGAACTCAGAGGCCAGATGCGGCTCCACACTGGCCTCCCAGAACCTGCGATTGATATCAAGATAGTCCATGATCTGATTTTAATCCGGGTGAATTTAATTGATTTCACGGGTCAAGCCTGCTTCCCAAATACATTGGAGAATCCGATTCCAAATAAACAATGTTGTAAACCACATGGAATCACATCGAATCCATCAATCCGTTAGGGAACCAACGGACGGCTTTCCCACCCGTAGTCCGTCAAACAAGGGAAGAAAAAATGTCCGGAATGAAAGTGAGAAATAGGCCGGATCAGTATTGGTTGGCGGAGCATACGAAATCTGAAACGAGTAATCGCCATAGGTCAGGAAATCGTTCTGCATACGAAGTCCGGCCTGAAAGATGGGATAATAAGCGACTTCCGAAGCGCTATTCTGGAGTGGATTGCCCAAACGATACACCTCTGCACCCCCGTAGATGGAAAAGCGGAAACCGTAAACATACCAGGGCATGAAAAATACACTTCGGATGGCACCGTGCCACAAGTTGGAACCGGCAGGAACACTTCCGTTTGCAGTGCTCCAGGGCCCTGTCGTCTCAAAAAGAGAGGCGCGTTCGGGCTGATCGATAGTGTTGTACCTTAATTCAACGAACTGCCGGCAGCGCGCACGGCCGATGCGCAAGAGCGGCGTATAGTAGTCGAGGCCGTAATTTGATAAGCGATCTGACTTTTCCGCCACACCGCTGTAGTAGGAGCCATTCCAGGAAAGTGCCCAATAACCCACGTCTTCGAAATAACGTGCCCACTCCACCGCCGCGCCTGAATACCATGATTTCCCGAATCCATCATTGACCGGACCGGCGGTGTAATTCATCGAAAATCCGACAGGGATATATTCCGATGTACCGTATTTGCGAACCAAAGCGCTACGGAGATAGCTGCGACGGATGATCGTGAACGAATACAAGGAGGTGCGGTCTCCCGTTTTCCAGTCACCGCCTATATTCTGAAAGGACTCGTCTCTCGAAAAAGCGGGAATGAAACTCCATTCCAGCGATGCATTGCTGAATACATGTCCGTACCATATGCCCAGTCGTCTGCTGTCTGTAATATCAACATGCTGAGTAACCTCAGTGTCCGAAGGTTTTCTCCGGCTCGCATCGACCCATTCCACACCTCCGATGTGGCTGAGTGCGCCCGAACGGAAGTCGCGGTTGAACGAGAATGCACTTTCAGCAATACTGTCGTTCCACCGCATGCCGACAGATGCATCGAAAAATCGGTTAAAGAGGTTGTATTGATTCAACCGGATAGCCCATTCAGGGCTGTTTTCCAGTGATGAAAAGGAGTTGTATTCAAGATCGGTTTCGAGTCCCGTGCCGGTGATATTCCGATCGTTCACCCGGACTTTCAATTCATCTGAATTCCTGTAATCGATATTGAGTCG
>JBJOER010000090.1:0-2729 GCA_046049215.1 Bacteroidota bacterium
TTGTGAAGCTGAATATCGCCCAACGTGCTGCAATTCAGAAGTTTCTGCCTTTTGTGAACCTCGTCAACGTAGAGCCATTTACCTCCATCCTCAATGAGGGTATATTTCATTTGGAACGCAATGCCCACGCGAAGATCCTTTTCTTAGATTTGTCATTGAAGCTCAGTCGTGTACTGCAGCTGAAATGAGGGACACGCCTTTGGTTTTAAGGTTTCCCATATATTTGAAAAACAGGCATTTGAAACAAAGAGGAACGAATCATGGGATGTAGCTCGTGTTCAACTGCCGCCACAACCGGAACCCCTGCCGGTTGCCGTAGCAACGGTACCTGCGGCACTAGCGGATGCAATAAACTGAATGTTTACAACTGGTTGTCGGACATGGTCCTTCCAGCAGGGCAGAAGCCCTTCGACATTGTGGAGGTCCGGTTCAAAGGCAGCAGGAAGGAATACTTCAGGAATATCAATAACCTCGACATCCATGTCGGGGATATGGTGGCGGTAGAAGGAAACCCCGGTCACGACATCGGGGAAATCAGTATGGTCGGTGAACTTGTTCGCTTTCAACTTCGCAAGCGAGGTTTGAAGGAGGACGGTCCCGAAATCAAGCAGATGTACAGGGTCGCCCGCGATACCGACATCGAAAAGTTCGACGAGGTGAAGGCCTTGGAGTTTGATACGATGCACGGTTCGCGAAAGGTGGCCATTTCGCTGGGGCTGAAGATGAAGATCAGCGACGTGGAGTATCAGGGCGATGGAAAGAAAGCCACCTTCTTTTATACTGCTGAAGAACGTGTTGACTTCAGAGAACTGATCAAACGCCTGGCGGATCAGTTCAAGGTGCGCATCGAGATGCGTCAGATCGGTATGCGTCAGGAAGCGGCCCGCCTCGGCGGTATTGGTTCCTGTGGGAGGGAGTTGTGTTGTTCTACCTGGCTTACCGATTTCAAAGTGGTCAGCACCAGTGCGGCACGTTACCAGAACCTCAGCCTGAACCCCATAAAACTTGCCGGACAATGCGGCAAGTTGAAGTGTTGTCTCAACTACGAACTTGATTCGTATATGGATGCCGTGAAAGACATTCCGGAATCCAATATCAAGCTTCAAACCGGCAAGGGCACGATGGTGCACCGGAAGACCGATATCTTCAAGCGCATCATGTGGTATGCCGTCCTGCCGGAAATCAAACCCGGAGAGGATCGTCCATTTGCCGGCGCAGAACAGTGGGTGCCCATGAGTGTGGATCGGGTGAATGAGATCATCGCGCTGAACAGATCAGGACAAAAGCCGGAAGATGTTGGTGCGCTCGAATTCGAAGACGACGAGGAAGAACTCGGCTACGACGATGTGGTTGGGCAGGATAGCCTGACCCGGATGGATCGGAATAAGAAAAAGAAGAAGAAAAAGAACAAGAAGAAGCCGGGTGAGGAAGACAAGGGTGTTGCGCAACAAGTAAATTCACCTTCGCAACCGACCGGAGGGCAGTCTGTGAAACAATTACCCAAAGGTCCTCAATCCCCTCAGCAAGGAAAAGGCCAGGTCGGTCAGCAGCCCGGTCGACGTGATGGTAAGCCGGCTCAAAGTCAGGGGCAGCGACCACAGCAAGGAACTCAACCGCGTCCGCAGCAGCCGAAGCCACAGGGAGCTCCACCACCTCGCAAAGACCAGCAGCCTCAACCGAGACCTCAGGCTCAACCTCAACCTCAACCTGCCAGGCCGGCCAATTCTCCCCAACAATCGCCGGGTGGAAGACCTCCCCGGCAGGCACCGGGAGGGCAGTCAAATGCACCACAGGCGCCTACAGATGGAGTACAGCAAAGTCCTCCGACTTCCTCCTCGGGCAAAAGGCCACCGCGCAGGGCCCCGGGAGGCGATAATCCAACCGCTTAACCTGTGCGATTGATGCATTCTTTACTCAAATCGGTTTTCCCTCCCTCCGTGATGGGGTTTGTACTGATTTTACTCGCCTCCTGCGATTCCTCGCGACTATACGAGGAGAACAAAGAGATCGAGAACAATGTCTGGTATGCTAACAAGCCGCTTCAGTTTCAGGCTCAGATACCCGATTCCATTCAAGGGTACAATGTTTATATCAACCTGAGGAATGCAAGCCATTATCCGTTCAGTAACATCTTCCTTTTTTTGAATACAACCTTCCCCGATGGCCAAATCGACCGGGATACTATTGAAATCATGCTCGCATCACCGGAGGGAAAATGGCTTGGGGATGGTTTGGGCGACATTTGGGATAACCGTGTGTTGTTCAAGCGCAATGTGCGTTTCCTCATGAAGGGGGAGTACCGTTTTGAATTCACCCAGGCCATGCGTCTTGATCCTCTTCCTGGAATTATGGATGCCGGAATCCGTATCGAGCTGGCAGAATGAATCCTTTGTTTAAATGCATGTGATTTAGCCGCTACATCTATAGGTTGGGGTTAATGCAAATCCGGCACCTTGGTACTACTTATTTTTTCAATGCATCCATAAAAAGTTCTTAAGTTGACCTTTAACTATTTTTCATAAACCTCGCGCGCGGTCGCTTGTTATCTTTGTCCCGCCGCCCATTGACTCCAGGCCATCCGGGTTTCCCAATGAAACCAACCCTCATCCCTGACATTGCCCGCGCCTTTCTGTCTTTTTACAGACGAAAGCCTGAACTGGTCAGATACGATTTCAATATTGGTAGAATAGTTGAACAGGAGTTCGACGGATTCGATTCCTTATTTGGAA
>JBJOER010000091.1:0-14030 GCA_046049215.1 Bacteroidota bacterium
TGTCGGTGAAATCCCCCTGCCCATTGAATTGCTGTATCCACTGCTGTGCACCGAATTGGTTCAAACTGAAAACCGCTGCATCCTTTTGGGTGACTAGATTGGCAGAACCTCCGGCAACATATATGGTGTTTCCCACAACGGCTATCGCTTCGGGAATGTCGTCACTAATGGTAGCATTGCCGCTGAAACCATGGCTCCACAGGAAAGTACCTGAACTATCGTATTTCACCGTAAGAAAGTCATTGACTGTTCCGGAGGTGCTGACATCGCTTTTACCTGTAATGAAAATCGATCCGGCAGCATCGAAAGCCATGCCCGAAGGATCCTCGTCATTGTTCACCGCACTACCGTAGTTCCTGGACCATACCAGGTTACCGGCGGTATTGTACTTGAGCAGCATGTAATTGTAATTCGTACCGGTGCCTGACAGCACATCCGTCTGACCCAGCAAGTAGATATTTCCGGCCGGATCCAAGCGCATATAGTAAACCCGGTCGTTCTCCAGATTGTTATAAATCCTGTTGTAAATAAGCGCGCCAGATGGAGAGTACTTATTCAGAAAAACATCATCGTTCAGGTTGGTGGCTCGACCGGTGACAAAAATATCTCCTGAAGCATCGATTGCAAGTGCCTCAGCCCTTTCATTGTTCAGCACACCCTGGTCATAATTCGTCTGCCAAAGGACAGTTCCGGTGGAGGAATATCGGATAAGGAATGCATCGTCATTGATCGAGAGCGCCGTCCTTCCGGCCACATAACACCCACCACTATTGTCCGGTTTTACACTTGAGCTTCGGTCGGTCGCGTTGGCGCTCCCGTTCACACGAGCCTCAAATACAAGCACACCGTTGCTATTGTACTTGAGGGTTATTCCGTCATCGTTGTTTGCGAGACTGCTTGAATCTCTGTCAGAACTGCCAACAACAAACACATTTCCGGCGTTATCTACCTCCATGTCAAGAGGGCTATCGTCCTGGTTGTAGATACTATTGTAGGTTGCAGACCATAGCAGGGTGCCCGATGAAGAATACTTCTGGGTAACAATATCGTTTTGGTTGATTCCACCTCCATCGCATTCACCCGAGACGTAAACATTGCCATTGGGATCAGTGCGCATGATGAATATCTTATCTGAACCGTTATCCGCTCCGTCATAAGTTCTAGTCCAGAGAATGCTTCCGGAAGATGTCATTTTTATAACGAGGTAGTCCTTGTCCTTTCCGGTGTTGTATGTGTAGCCACCTAACAATAGATTTCCCGAAACATCAACCACCATAGCATTGTACCTGTCAGAATTATCCCCATTACCAAATATTGACCTGACCTGGACAGGCGATGATTGAGAAAAAGAGTGATATGGAAAAGTTGTGAAGAGAACGCAAAACAAACATATAATTGCCTTCAAATTATTGAAAAACAGCCGAATGTCCATTATAAATTTAGATGTATTTGGTTGAGTCTTCATTAAAAATCCCGGGCATTTAACGCAGTAGCTGAAGAGGTTAAAAGAGTATATACCTCATGCCCGAATTGCAGCTAAGCCAATCAAAAAACATTCTATTTCAGTCTATTATGTTCGTTGGTTCAAAGGTACGGATTTAGGTAGCTTTAAAGCAAGATTTTTTAACACCTTATTTTCCTTAGGAATTTCCTATTAAAGAATTGAAATTTAACTATATATACAAAACAGTTGCATTATTATTTGCTTGATTGTCAAAATGCCAATCACTTCTATTTGTAGGTAAACGATAGTTTTTCATGGGTATATATTCATTTAAACATCAACTAATAAATTCCAATGGGCAGGAGGTGCAAATAAGACATCTGCAAAAACGACCGCTCACTGGCAAGGTTAAGCAGTTCGTTTTTTCGGAACAAATGATCATTGGAATGGATGAGTTGGGAGCTACATCAGCGGCATTCAACCTCACCCGTAAAGTGGATCAAGACCGCAATCGCTGTGCGATTGGCGCCTGCGAAAGCGACCGTCTTCAAGCAAGCTTGAACGGTTCGCTATTTCGCTAAATTATTATCAGCTTGGTAGGTATTGGGAATTACGTAAACGTGATTCCACCTCACCCGTGAAATGGATCAAGACCGCAATCGCTGTGCGATTGGCGCCTGCGAAAGCGACCGTCTTCAAGCAAGCTTGAACGGTTCGCTATTTCGCAGACGCACCTACGGTCTTGATCATCAAGTGGAGTCGGTGGGAATTGAACCCACGTCCAGCCAGGGAATCAACAAGCTTTCTACATGCTTAGATCCAGCTTGATTGTCGGGAAACCGTTAGGCGTGAATCTTACCGTCAGTTTCCTTATCTCTTGTTTCTCGTCGTGCCGTCAGAGCGCCGGCAAAACCAGTTCGCATTTGCGGTACCCCGGATCCTCCCCAAGCGAACGGGAGGGGAGGGAGGGTAGCTCGTCCCGGCTCCTAGAGCCGTGGATTAGGCCTTTCCACCTAGTGGATTAGGCTGCGAGCGCGTAATTGTTTTCGCCAGTTAAAGCGATTGGATTTGCGTTTTAAGGGACCCATCCTAAACCCCTGCATGCTTACCTGCCGCTTGCACCTTCTGTCGATTCCTGTCGACCCCATATGTCCTCCGATTACGTGCAAATCATGGCAATATTGCACATCCGGAAAAGAACTTCCGCAAAGATACGCTCAATTGAGGGGAATGTGTTGTCGGAAATCAAATACCGGTGGCCTCGCTGAAAAACTGCCAGACCGGATCTCCCTTTGGCAATGAGGCCTCGATGAACACGAAGTCACCGGTCACCGGGTGAACGAATCTCAAGGCACGCGCATGCAAGTGTATCGACCCGTCGGGATTGCTTCTAGAAAAGCCGTATTTCAAATCACCCTTGATCGGACATCCAAGATGGGACAGTGTAACCCGGATCTGATGGTGCCTGCCGGTGTGGGGGTTGATCTCCAGCAAGTGGTAGTTGTCGGAAGAGGATAACAAATTGTAGTCGAGGGTGGACTCACTGTAACCGGACTTGGGATTCTCAGAAGCGAAGCTCTTGTTGAGTTTTTCATTCTTGACAAGATGAAGCACAACCTTGTCCGAATCCCTAGGTAGCTTGTTCTTCACCACGGCCCAGTAGGTCTTTTTAATCTCCCGTTCACGGAACATCTTATTGATGCGTTCCAGCGCCTTGCTGGTTCGTGCGAACAGGACCACTCCGCTCACAGGCCGGTCGATGCGGTGGGTGACACCAAGAAATACCGCCCCGGGCTTGTCGTACTTCTCCTTGATGTATTCCTTGACGCGCTCCACCAGGGGGACATCGCCCGATTTATCGCCTTGTACCAATTCACCCGGCCGTTTGTTGACCGCGATGAGGTGGTTATCCTCATAGAGGATCTCCAATGACTTCTCCACCCGTATCAGTATTGCTCCTGTTCGTTCGGAAAATCGCGGGTCTTGACATCCTTGATGTAGTGTTCCGCGGCACCTTTGATGTCGTCGAACAAATTCAGGTAACGCCGCAAGAAACGCGGATTGAAGTCCTTGTTGATGCCCAACATATCGTGCAACACAAGCACCTGTCCGTCAGTTCCGCCACCGGCTCCGATGCCGATGGTTGGAATACGTAATCCCGAAGAAACCTCCCGGGCAAGCTTGGCAGGAATCTTTTCAAGCACAAGTGAAAAACAACCGACCTCTTCCAGGAATTTGGCGTCTTCCCGCAACCGCTCCGCTTCGGCCTCTTCCTTGGCCCGAACCACGTACGTGCCGAATTTGTAAATCGACTGAGGGGTGAGTCCGAGGTGCCCCATGACGGGTACGCCGGCAGAAAGAATGCGCTCCAAAGCTTCTTTGATCTCACGCCCCCCTTCCAGTTTTACACCATGCGCACCTGTCTCTTTCATGATGCGAATGGCGGAATTCAATGCCTCTTTGGAGTTGCCCTGATAGGAACCAAATGGCAAATCCACTATCACCAACGAGCGATGCACTGCACGGACAACTGAAGCCGCATGGTAAATCATCTGGTCGAGGGTGATGGGCAAGGTGGTTTCATGTCCGGCCATCACGTTACTGGCAGAGTCGCCCACCAGTATCACATCCATACCCGCGGCATCGATGATTCTGCCCATACTGTAATCGTAGGCAGTCAGCATGGCGATGGGCTCGCCCTTTCGCTTCATTTCCAACAAGGTGTGGGTGGTGATCTTGCGGACTTCTCCTTGGGTGGACATGGTTGAGAGTATTAGAGTTTGTTGGCTCCGGAGCTGATTCAGGGCTTCTTCTTGACACTGCTTTTGGCAGGCGCCTGTAGTTTGATCTTCTTGCTTAAAACACCAACAGAATCGCGCAAAGTTCTGTTTTCATTCAGCAGCTCCTCATTCCGGATTTTTTCTGATTTCAGGTTCTTGGATAAGGTAATGATCAAGTCACCGCCATCACCGTTCTGGTTCACCATTTCCTTGTATTTACTCAAATCCTGATTGATGAAGTTGAGTGAATCGGAGGTCTTTTTGGAAGCGGCTAGCTGCTTTTCGAGGGTTGTTATCCGCTTCTGAAATTGTGCGACACTCGACTTGCTTTCCTGCTCACCGCCCTTGAGAAGTTCAACCTGTTCGCGCAGCAATTCGTTATTCGATTTCAGACGGTTGATCTGGGATTGAAGCTCGATGATGGATTCCGTCAGGACGACCATGTCTGTATTGCCGGTGGTGCTTGAATCTCTGCTCCCGACGGAATCCTGTTGGATCAGGTCGGGCACCACGCGACTTCCTTGTGAATCCGAAAACACATCGATAAAATGGACCCTGCACAAGCTTCCCGGCCCAATGTAAAAACCAATTCCGCCCTGCGTATATGCCGACTCCTCAAAAGTGAAAACGAGAAATCCGTTCACCAAGATGTCATAACGACCGCTATGCGTTTTGATCTCAACCTGATTGAATTGTCCGGGAGTGATGACACTCGATTTCAACCAGCCGTCGTCCTTTTGCAAGCCGCTCATATAGCGGTACCCTCCGGCGGTGATCTGTCGAAGGCGGAACTGTTGGTTGGAATTGATTTCAAATACAAATCCACCCTTGCCCGCAGCCTGCGACATAAAAAGCAAGCCGGCACCTGCAGGTTCTGCGCTCGTTCCACCGGTAACCTGAAATGAAGTGGTGAGATGAAAGTCAGCAAAGGATTGTGGGAATTCACCAATGGCAGCGAAAGGAGTTGATTTATTCTTACGGAGCAATAGGTATTCACCGGCTTGCACAAGTACCAGATTCTCGCGGTTAGAAATGATGGGCCAGACCGAAGTGATGGAATCAAATTGCTCCCGGTAAAGTGGGAAATCAAAGCGTTCTTTGACCAGTGGTTTCAGCGTTTGTTTTTTTGCAACAGATTGTGCGGTTGCCAGGGGTTGATGCATCGACAAAGCGAGTAGAATCAACCCAAAAACATCAAGGATTTTGAATCTGGAACCCGGGTCGAACTTCATCATGAATTCAATCAAGCGGTGCGAAGGCAAAACGACAGTATCCTTTTACGAAGGGGGGCACTGACCTGTACGATCGGAAGTCGGGTGGTCGAGCCGGTAATGCCCAGCGCCTCTAAGGCACATTTGATACCGGACGGACTTCCTTCCTCAAACAACATCGGCACAAGAGGCAGCAGTTGATTGTGCCATTTTCTGGCCTCTAAGATTTTGTTCTTCAGCGATGCAGACACCATGTTGGAGGTTTCTTTCGGAAATGCGTTTGCGATAACCGAAATCACTCCTTCGGATCCGCAGGCCATCAGTGGTAGTGTTAAAGCATCGTCGCCTGAAATGACCATGAATCCATTCGGACGGAACGCCAGTATGCGTAGAATTTGATCCATATTGCCGGAAGCCTCTTTGATGCCGACAATGTTTTCGCAACTGTTTGCAAGCTCGAGCGTGGTGTCCACATTCATGTTGCCACCGGTACGGCCGGGAACATTGTAGAGCAGGATGGGCAATGGGGAAGCCTTGGAAAGTGCCTTGTAGTGCGCCACCAATCCCTTTTGAGAGGGTTTGCTGTAGTAGGGTGAAACGGAGAGTACCGCAGTAAGACCTTTCACAGATCCGAGACGCTCAAGGTGACGGGTGACTGAGGCTGTGTTGTTGCCGCCAAGACCCAGCACAACAGGCAAACGACCACGGTTGGTGTCGAGCACGCAATCCAGAACTGATTGTTTTTCATCATCGCTCAAGGTGACGCTTTCTCCTGTTGTACCAAGGGGTACGAGGTAATCGCATCTTCCGCGTATGATATGCTCCACCAGCCGGGACAGTGCATCGAAATCAATGCTTCCGTTGCTGTGGAATGGAGTGACCAGGGCTACGCCGGTTCCAAGTAGTTTTTTAATAGCCGGGGGCATGACGTATGGAATTCATATAGTGTTTCACCTGCTCGATATACTGGGCAAAGGGCAGATGTTCTTTCGTACTGAGCATGAAGTCGTACAGCTTGACGTTGGGCACATCGTATTTACCGATCTTGAAGCGTGACTTGGATTCGGCAACGATATATCGAAATGGGATGCTATCACCGGTATGCAAGTCGAGAAGAATGTCGAATTCCTTCTGTGCAAAATTCCTGACGACCGCCGAAATGGGCTTGTAGTACCAGTTCAAGTCACTTTGGGTGAAGAAATCAAGCCCCAGTTTGGAGAAACGCATAGGGGGGAGTTCCTTTTGGTCAAAGTAGCCCAATGCCAATACTTCTTTGTGGTACTTTTCACGGATCTCTTTCACGTATTTACGGACCAGATCAAAATCCTTCTCCTCGGTGGAATCGTACAGAATACCAATGGACCGGGCCTCTTCGAACGACATGGTCCTGTGGGCCTGATGCTGGCTTCCGTGTTCGCGCGCGAACATGAACCGTCCTACTGCAAGACAAAATCGCTTTTTCATGATCGGTTGTTCCCTTGGCTGGGGAAGTGTCTGTAAAAGTAGTGAAAATCAAAGGGGTTAGACTATGACACCAGGTCCAGGAACTCATCTTCCGAAATGACTTTGACTCCTAGGGAGCGGGCCTTTTCAAGTTTGGCTGGACCACATTCTTCTCCGGCAACCAGATAGTTTGTTTTTCCTGTGACACCAGACCCGCATTTGCCTCCGTGGGATTCGATCAACTTCTTGTACTCGTCACGGGAATGTTTGCTGAATGTGCCTGTAATAACAAGGCTAAGTCCTTTCAATTTTTCACTAATGAGCTTGGGGATGCTATCCGCGTCCAACTCCATTTGCAATCCACTGGCGCGAAGCCTTTCGACCAAACTTTTCTGGTCAGGGTCGGAAAAGAAATCGATAATACTGCCGGCGATCTTTTCACCAACCTCGGGCGCCTCCTGAAGGCTTTCAATTGATGCCTCCATGATGCGGTCGATGCCGTAGAAGTGGCGGGCCAGCTTCTTGGCGACCGTATCACCGACAAACCGGATACCGATGGCGAATAATACGCGCTCAAAAGGAACCGATTTGGAAGTCTCTATACCGGAGATGATATTGGATGCCGATTTTTCACCGAACCGCTCCAGGCCTTCAAGCTGTTTCTGCGTCAACCTGTAGATGTCCGCTACATCGCGAACGAGACCTTTCTCGACCAGTACATCGATGGTTTCCGTACCCAGGCCTTCGATATTCATGGCCTTGCGCGAGGTGAAATGCTCAATACGGCCTTTTATCTGTGGTGGACAGCCCGTAACGTTAGGGCAGTAATGCTGAGCTTCACCCTCCCGTCGAACGAGCGATGAACCGCATTCGGGACATTGATGTATGAACCCGATCCGTTGAGCATTTTCAGGACGCATAGTTGGGTCTGCAGCGGTGATCTTGGGAATGATCTCTCCACCTTTCTCAACAAAAACGGTATCACCTTCGTGCAGGTCAAGCTTCTCGATTTGGTCGGCATTGTGTAGGCTGGCCCTTTTGACAGTGGTTCCCGCCAGCTGAACAGGCGAAAGATTAGCCACCGGAGTAATGGCGCCGGTGCGACCAACCTGGTAAGTGACGCTCAGCAACCGGGTAGCAGCTGATTGGGCCTTGTACTTGTACGAAATGGCCCAACGCGGAGATTTCGCTGTGAATCCCAGCTCCTGCTGCTGACGAAAATTGTCCACTTTCAAGACCACACCGTCGATGTCGAAAGGAAGATCCTCCCGCTGCCTGTCCCACCGGTGGATGAAGTCCATAACGGCCTTCAAATCGTGACAAACCTCATGATCGCGGGAGATTTTAAATCCCCAGCTGCCTGCGGCCCTCAAAGCATCCTCATGACTTTGAAAAGGCAAGTTCTCCCCGTACAGTGCATACAGAAAGCAATCGAGCTTGCGACGGGCAACCTCTGCGCTATCCTGTAATTTCAGCGTACCCGCAGCTGCGTTGCGGGGATTGGCGAAAGGGGTTTCACCGATATCGGCCCGTTCATCATTGATCCGGTCGAAAACCGCTCGGGGCATGATGATCTCGCCGCGGATCTCGAATTCCTCGGGAACCAAATCAGCATCCAGTCGCAAGGGGATGGAACGGATGGTTTTCACATTGGCCGTCACATCATCACCCTGCACACCATCGCCTCGCGTTACAGCCTGCACAAGTCGACCTTTGCGGTAAGTCAAGCCGATAGCTACTCCGTCAAATTTCAACTCGCAAACGTACCGGATGGGCTCACCGGGAAGCAGCTTTTCGACCCGTTCCCCAAACTCCATGAGTTCCTGCTCTGAATAGGTGTTCCCCAGCGACAGCATAGGGTACTTGTGAATGACCGTTTTGAATTCTTTGGTGATGGCACCGCCAACGCGTTGGGTAGGGGAATCGGTAGCAATAAGGTCCGGATGGGATCTTTCCAGCGCAATCAGCTCTTCGAGCAGGAGATCGAATTCCCGGTCACTGATGGTGGGGTCATTCAGCACGTAGTACCTGTGATTGTGCTCGTCGATTGTCTTGGTCAGTTCCTGTATTCGCCTGGCGGCGTTCTCCCGGTGTTCCATGGTAGAGCGAAATTAGGGAAACACCACGGCTGAACCGCCTCGATGAAGAAATCCGTAAACCGGGGGAAACCAGACAAGTCCAAACCAAATTCGCTACCAAGTGTTATACTTGCACGAAACACTAACCACTATCGTCCATGAAACGACCCATTACCTTCATTTTCATTTTTTTAACGACAACTGCCCTTTTGGTGCAAACCGACCCGCATGAGGCAGTCAGCAATTCTGGTGGTGCTCCTGCCGGTAGAACCGGATCTCCTGGTGATGGAGGGGCTACCTGCACGACATGCCATACCGGAACAGCATCTCCGTCATCAACACAAATCATCACCTCCAACATTCCTGCAAGCGGATACATAGCCGGCCAGACCTATACCATTACCGCCACGGTGAGCCAAACCGGTATCAATGAATTCGGATTCCAGATCAGTCCGCAAAACAGCTCCGGTGCATTGATGGGAACCATCATCAATACAAGCCCATCTCAAACACAAGTACTCAACTCGAAATACATCACGCACACTTCGGGGGGTATTGCCGGAACGAGTAACAGCAAAACCTGGTCGTTCAACTGGGTAGCTCCGGTAGCCGGATCAGGTGCTGTCACGTTCTATGGAGCATTCAATTTCTCCAACAATAACGGAACCGGTTCCGGTGACATCATTCGTACGAATACCCTGGCGGTCACTGAAAATACCACAACCAATTTGCCAGAGTTCACTCAAAACGGATTCAGTGTTTCGGTCTACCCAAATCCCATTCGAAACGAAGCTACGATCGCGTTGAACAGCCTTGATGGCGGTACGGCGCAATACGCTATCTACAATGGACACGGCCAGCGCGTGTTGATCTCTGAAAGTTTGCAGGTTCCTGCCGGAACATCCACCATCTCCATTGACCGATTGGGCGATATGCAACCCGGAATCTACCGGTTGGTCATGATGCTCGGAGAAAAGAAAATTGTGAAAAATCTGGTCAAAATCTAAACAGAAAATATGAAGTATTCAGAACCGGAGTCCACACTCCGGTTTTTTTATGAGTAAATCCGCTTGAGCGAGTAAGAACCCGGGGGTGTTACAATCAAGGGCACCTTTTCTACCAGAACGGATCCCGGCTCAAGGCCGAATGTCTTCTCCTCGCTCAAGCTTAGTTTCTTCATCAAGAAATAGAGATTCAAAACAAGCTTCGTGTAGATATTCAGTGTGTTTTCAAAGGATAGGAATTTCTCCATCACGACGAATTTGAAATCGCCCGCTTTGGCCTCTTTGCCGTGCACTGAATAGGGACAGGTAACGTCCAGTTCTTTGTTCTTCAGTAGGTCTTGAACGACCTGACGGAACATTAGGTCTATGCGCGGCTCCTGACGAAAACCGATTCGGAAACGGACAAAGATGATCTTATCGTTGATGATTTCCTTTACCGAATATTCGCAGGTGTGTGGTTCTCCGGTCACATCAACGTGAAGCAACCAGTACACATCGGCCCGTTTGGGCTGCTTTTGAAGAATGGAGTAGAGGATTTTCTTTTCGATGATCTTCTCATTCGTTGCACTTGTGAGATACACCAGATGGGTTGCGAACCTGGGAATGGACTCGTCTTTACTGATGTCGGTTAGAAGATCAAAATGGGGCGACAAAGGCTCGAATTCTGCAAGATTGTCCTTGATCTTCTTGGCTTCACGCCATACCCACATCACAGCAATGATTCCTAAGGAGATCAACAATGTGACAAATCCACCCGAACTGAATTTGCCAAGGTTGGCTACAAGAAAGGCTGTTTCGATGCTGAACAAGACTACTACCACGAGGATGCGGAAGAGGGGAGGATATTTCTTCAGGAACAGGTAATAGCTCAAAAGAATGGTAGTGGTGATCATCGTCAACACGATGGCAAGTCCGTAAGCTGCCTCCATTTTGACCGGATCGCGGAAATATAGTACGACTCCGATACACCCTAAACACATCAACCAATTGATCGTCGGTATGTAGATCTGTCCGCGCAACTCGGTCGGATATTCAACACGACCCTTAGGCAGGAAATTAAGACGCATTCCCTCGTTGACAGCGGTGAACGTTCCACTGATCAACGCCTGGCTGGCAACAATGGCCGCCGCTGTGGCAATGATGATTCCAGTGAACAAAAACCAGTCGGGCATCAGCGCAAAGAACGGCTTGGAATCTCCTAGCAACTCTCCCTGATGCTGCATTAGCCAGGCTGCTTGACCGAAGTAGTTAGCCAATAACGCGATTTTCACCAAAGTCCAGGTAGCACGGATATTTTTCCTTCCGCAATGTCCCAAATCAGAATATAAAGCATCCGCACCTGTTGTGCACAGGAATACCGCACCAAGTATCCAAAAGCCCCCGGGATAGCGTGCGAGCAGGTGAATAGCATAAATCGGGTTGACGGCTTTCAGGACCATCGGGTTCAGAAATATTTCCTTCAAGCCCAAAATAAGAAGCATGGAAAACCACACCAACATGATGGGGCCGAAGAAACGACCCACGAAACGCGTTCCGAACTGCTGAAGAAAAAAGAGAGCGAACAAGATCCCGATCACTATGGGAACAGTAGGGATATCATCGCGGATGACCTTTAGACCCTGTATTGCAGAGGCTACTGAAATGGGGGGGCCAATGATAGCATCCGCCAAAAGGGCTGCTCCCCCGAGCATGGCCGGAAATGCCAGCCAGCCCACATGAAGCTTACGGACCAGAGCATATAGCGAAAAGATCCCGCCCTCTCCTTTGTTATCAGCCTAAAGCAGCAATGAAATGTACTTGAATGAAGTAAGGATGGTCAGCGTCCAGAATACGCAGGAAACACCGCCCAGCACAAGCATTTCATCAATGGGTCGGTCACCCACGATGGCCCGCATCACGTAAAGAGGGGATGTGCCGATATCGCCGTAAATGACCCCCAATGTGACCAGCAAACCGGTGCCGGTGATTTTACGGTGATGGACCTGACTGATCATGGTTGGTTGAGGAATTGAACCTGCTATTTTCATAAAAAAATCGCAATGCGAAATGGATAAATTATTTTTTTATCATCACGTTTTAACCATTGGTTTTTCACGGGCGGAACGGGAATCACTATCTTCGGCTTACGTTTGAAACTCAATTCATTCCTTGTCAGATCAATAATGTCAGCCATCATCAAAGTAAACAATAACGGCTCCTTGCGTATCGAAGGCGATTTCACGATCGTGGATGCCGAGGGAAATGCCTTCGATTTACAAGGCCGAACCAGCGTAGCCCTATGCCGCTGCAATTTGTCCAAAAACCGGCCATTCTGCGATGCATCGCACAAAGGTTGTTTCGAACACAGCGTGTCGGCTTTCGCACTACCGCCATTGCCTAAAAAGGACGGATAATGACCTGGCGGGATATTCCACAAGTACTCTTCGAAATACTTTGGCCTTTCATTTTCATTTTCTCATTCGTTGTCCTGGTCAAAGCCAGGATTCGACGAATAAGGTCAAAACGAAGTATCGAATTCAAATCGCCCCGTTGGTTGTTTGTAGTTGCCGCTTTACTAAGCCTGGGCTTTTTTTTACTTGCCGGAACATTCATAATGGATCCAGTGACCACCGAAATGTTAGTGACTGAAAAGCTGAACAAAGAGGAATCTCAGGTTTTTTTCTTGGCAGGTATGGTCGTGTTCCTCGTCATCCTGCCACAACTGGTCACTTCACTGGCCTGCAGGTACTGGCCCGTGGTTGAGAAGTCAGGTCAACGCAACAGTGAGTAATTCCTGTATTCGAAAAGTCGCACTCCTGTCATGCGCTCAATCCACAGGAGTAATCTATCTTTCATTTTCAAGCTTTTCATTCGCGTATCATAAATAAACTCCCAATCCTGTGCCGCAACACGGGTGAGCATTGAAGAAGGATGTTTCCCTTTGAACTCAGCCAGGGAATCAACCGCTTGAAGGTAATCATAAGGCGAATCACCACTCATCCTGCGAGCTGTCGCATCGTCGTGCCAAAGCTTATGGAATTGCTGCTGTTTCTGGAGTTGTTTCAAGGGATCCTTCACCCAGCCGTAATGAAAAATGCGCGCATCAGCCTTTTTCACCCGAAGCTTGCGGTCATCGATCCGAAAACCCTGGGCATCGCGGAAGGAACGGACTCGGATGTCGTTACGGACAATGCGCACCTCATGCCGGTACCATCGTCTTGAATCGCCGATGTATGCATACGATCCATAGAAATGAAGATAGTCAAACAATAAACCTTCGACTTCAGGATCATGAACGTACTTTTCCATGGCCCGACGAATGCTTGGATAATCCTCTTCGTGAATCACTTCATCGGCTTGCAGGTAGATACACCAATCGGATTGAGCGGAAACCGCTCTGAGCGCCTTGTCTGTCTCCACTGCAAGAACGCGCCCGCCTGAGCGAAGGCTGTCGTCCCAAATGCTGTGGATGATTCTGATCCTGGGGTCGCCTATGGAATCTATCAATTTTTCGGTGGAATCATCGGAATTTCCAAGGCAGACTACAAGCTCATCAACAAGTGGAAGTAGGGAACGGATGCTTTCCACGACAGGATAGTCGAAACGGACAGCATTCCGCACAAAAGTGAATCCGGATACGAACATCTATCAGGAAAGATGGCCTTTGACAAAAGATTCCCAGTCTTCGAACTGGTGATTCTTCATCACACGTGGAAATTTATTTTGCGCGCCGACCTTCCCGTTTTTTTCCATCCAACCCAGAAAAACCTGAACGGGAACAACCTCGACAAGGACATCCTTGAGTGCTGATTTCCGCTCGACCCGATAGTCGTCATTGAGCATTTTCAAATTTTCATCCAGGCTCTTACGGATCTTCTCCGCGTCCACAGGGGTATCTGAGCCGATATACCATTTGTGGGCGAAAAGGCTACCGTGGCGGATTCCCGAAACACAAAATTCGTTGATGGAGATGTTGAACTGATCGGCTACCATCTCTACGGCCTTGTTCATGTTGTCCACCGACAAATGCTCCCCACAAAGACTCAGGTAATGCTTGGTACGTCCGGTGATGACGATTTCGGCCTTTTCTA
>JBJOER010000092.1:0-10627 GCA_046049215.1 Bacteroidota bacterium
GTCACCTCGCGCCCTCTGGGAGTCCGCATCAGGAAACCTTCCATGATAAGGAATGGTTCGTACACCTCTTCAAGCGTGCCGGCCTCCTCGCCTACTGCGGTACTCAGGGTGTTGATTCCCACAGGTCCTCCTTTGAATTTGTCGATGATGACCGTTAGAATGCGGTTGTCCATTTCGTCAAGGCCAAAACCGTCTACGTTCAACGCGGTGAGCGAAAACTGAGCGATCTGAAGATCGATGCGTCCATTCCCTTTCACCTGCGCAAAGTCTCGAACGCGTCGCAGCAAGGCATTGGCTATACGCGGGGTTCCTCGGCTGCGTCGGGCGATCTCGAAGGCTGCGTCCTCGTCGATCTCCATCTTGAGGATATCGGCGGCTCGTTGTACGATCAACGTAAGCCGTTTGGCATCATAATATTCCAGACGGGCTGTGATGCCGAAGCGAGCACGCAGGGGTGCGGTGAGCAAACCGGAACGGGTGGTTGCGCCTACGAGCGTGAATGGATTCAGTTTGATCTGCACCGAGCGCGCATTGGGCCCGCTTTCGATCATGATGTCGATGCGGTAATCCTCCATGGCCGAATACAGGTACTCTTCGACAATCGGACTGAGCCGGTGGATCTCGTCGATGAACAACACATCGTTCGGCTCCAGGTTGGTGAGCAGTCCTGCCAGGTCGCCGGGTTTATCCAAGACGGGTCCGGAGGTGGTTTTAATGGCACTGCCCAATTCATTGGAAATGATGTTGGCGAGGGTTGTCTTGCCCAGTCCCGGAGGACCATGTAGCAAAACGTGATCCAGTGCCTCTCCCCGACGGGAAGCGGCCTGGACAAAAATTTTCAGGTTTTCGACCACTTTGTCCTGGCCGGTGAAGTCCCCGAAATCGGAGGGCCTCAACACCTTTTCGATCTCGCGCTCGTCAGAGGAGAGCTGTTCTTTTTCCTTGTTGAGGTGGGCTTCGCGCATGAAACAAAAGTAACAAGAAGCAAGCGATCAACCTTGAAAGAAACCTAAGCCGACTGATCGGAATCCAGCGACCATACCCGGATGGAACGGTCATCGCCTGCTGAAAGCAGCGTGCGGTCATCGAGCCAGCTAAGGCGGTTGACGGAATTCACATGGCTCTTGCCGTCGCTGCCCTCCAACCGTGCCAATACCTCCATCCGTTCATAGTTCCAGAACTTGATTGTTTTGTCGCGGCTGGCGGTAGCGAAGTTTCCTCCGGAGGGATGGAAAGCGATATCATATATCGCATAATTGTGCGCGGGAATCGATTCCAGCAGCTTTAGGGTCCGGGTCTCGTACAGGTTCAGCATGGCATCACGGGAACCGGTCATGAAAAAAGAGCCATCGGGACTGAACGCAATCGCATTGACTGAAAAATCGATCTGGTGTGCCTGAAAACGGTTTTCGATCTTTCCTTCAGGAAAAGAGAGTTGTACGATACTTCCATCGCCACAACCGGCAAGCGCGAAATCACCCGAGGGATGTACGACAAGGCAACGCATCTTCTTGTCGGTAAGCCTTACCCGTGAACGCACCTCCAGATCCCAGGTCAGCCATGCAATCGTACCGTCGCCCGAAACGGAAGCAAGCAAGCCATGCTCAGGAATGGATACCAAAGAAAAAACCGGAGCAGAATGATTCTGAAGAAGCCGCACCTCTTTACGTGAATCCAAATCGATGACATGAACACCTCCCTCAGCCTGACCGACAAGCAGCAACCCTTGCTCCGAAAGCAGACACAATGAATACACAACCTCAGCGGCCCTGGCCACCATCACCCCTTCCTGAGGCGAGGAGCCCTGCAAGTCCCACCGTGCGACAATACGATCTCCTCCAGCAGTGTAAAAAACACCCGGCTCACCGGAAGTGGCCATGGCATAAACAGCCCCCTGGTGGCCACTCAGTATCTGTTGCAGAGAAAGCGATGCCATGGAGCAAATGTAGCCTTAAACAGTGTGAAACACTCTCCACTGGGTGATCGCTATCTTTGTTGAATGAAACCCGAGGGTAAAGCGATTTTGAGCAGTTTCATACCGGGGACTGTTTTCGTAGCCACCCTGACGGTCATTCATTACTTTTTCCGATCTGACAACCCGGGCGCGATCGCTTTCGGACTAATGCCCAGGAATATGGATCATCTTACAGGCATCTTGACTTTTCCATTGATCCATGAGGACACGGGCCATTTGTATTCCAATGCCGTGCCGCTGTTCATCCTGATGGCCTTGCTCCACTACATCTATAAACCTTTGTTTGGGCCGGTATTCATCCTGAACTGGCTGCTTAGCGGAGCCTGGTTATGGCTGGGC
Organism: Bacteroidota bacterium; assembly: GCA_046049215.1. Lineage (GTDB taxonomy): Bacteria > Bacteroidota > Bacteroidia > AKYH767-A > OLB10 > JAJTFW01. The sequence continues at coordinate 2,315 of JBJOER010000092.1, forward strand.
GGTCGGCCTTCCTTTCACATCGGCGCTAGCGGATTGCTTTACGGATTGGCCTCGTTCCTTTTCTTCAGTGGGTTATGGCGCTGGGAACGGAGAACCATGGCCGTGAGCCTGATCGTCGTTTTTCTGTATGGCGGTATGATTTGGGGTCTTTTTCCCTTTCTGAAAGACGTGAGTTGGGAAGGCCATATTTTTGGAGGGATGTCGGGATTGCTGCTGTCCTGGGTCTACCGCAAACGCGAACCTCAGCGACCTGTTTACGAATGGGAAACCGAAACCGGGGAAGAGGAGCCGGTCGATGATGGATTCACCGACATTACAGAGCCCGAGGACGAACCGCTGGAAAGCGAAGGCCATGAGACCAACGATCCTATATTACCTTCCGCTCCGCGCATCCGTTATGATTACAAAGAAAAAGGAGAGGATGATCAAGACCGTAAACAAGGCCATTAGGTTCTCCTTCCGTTCTATCGCACACCCATTTGTCGGCCACCAAACAGTATAGAAAACCATTTACCATCCATCTGTAACCCCATGATCAAAATCGAACACATCGGTATCGCTGTCAAATCGATCGCCGCATCGAACGAACTCTTCGCAAAGCTCTTCAACGCAAAAGCGTATAAGCTGGAGGAAGTGGCTTCAGAGGGAGTCAACACTTCGTTTTTCCAGGTCGGACCAAATAAGATCGAACTGCTGGAAGCGACACGCCCCGACAGTCCCATCGCGAAATTCATCGAGAAAAAAGGTGAAGGGATGCATCATATCGCATTTGAAGTGGATGATATCTTATCCGAAATGAAAAGGCTGCAGGCAGAAGGATTCACCCTGTTGAATGCCGAGCCCAAGGCAGGAGCGGACAACAAACTAATCTGTTTCATCCATCCGAAGGACACCAACGGTGTGCTGATCGAACTGTGCCAGGAGAAGCCCTGAATTGCATGTAACTGAATACCTTATTCAGACCAGGCCGCCTGCTTTATCCGTTTGAAAGAAGTTTCGGAAGCATTTTCTCCAGTGTGTCACCCTTATCAAGGTCGAGGTGCACCGACCGGTATCCGCTTGAAGCCGCGCCATGCACGTGCTGTGGACTGTCATCGATAAAGAGGGTATCCTTTGCAATGATGCTGTTGTCCTCTAAAACAAAATTGAAGATTTCAGAATCAGGCTTTCGCATTCCAATGCGACATGAATAGTACGTTTTATTGAAAAAACCCAAAAAATCACTTAGATCAGGATCCGCATCAAGCATCTGCGTAAAAGCACTCACATGGATCTCATTCGTATTGCTAAGCAGGTAGAGCGGGTAACTTCCGGAGAGCTGACGAATGAATTCCAGACGGTGTTTGGGGAATCCAATGAGCATGGAATTCCAGGCGGAATCGATTTCAGCATCGGAAAGTGGTTCGGGACAAAGCTTCCGCACTTCATTTCGAAATTCAGTGGGTGAGATATGCCCCTTGTCGAATGCATCAAAAAATGAAGCCTGTTCTTTTTTTGTAAATGATGTCGAGAAATCAACTATACCCAGCTGCTCGAAGGAGGTGATAGAACGATTGTAATCGAGATCGATGATGACACCGCCCAGGTCCAGGACGATCTGTTTGATTTCAGCCATAAAGAAGAAGGCCAAAGATACGTCCCATCCACTCAAAAATGAAGGGGCGACAGAATTGCCATCGCCCCTTCGATAAATTCAAACAAATCGATTTACTCGCTGATCACCATACGTAAGGTCTCGGTCTCACCGTCGGAAAACTTAACCGTGATCAAATACACACCCTTGGGTCGGTTGCGAAGATTGATACGGTATAACGTATCGTTCGTACGTTCGGACAAGAGCTGGCGTCCCAGCATATCGTGTACCATTATTAACGCACCTTGACTGTCCCTATCGAATTGAAGGACTGCATCACCATTGCTTGGGTTGGGCACGAGCGAAATTCCGGTGAGCGGTGTGTTGTCTTCCCTGCAATTGACCGTGACTTTCAGTGATGTGGCCTGCGTTGATCCGCATGCGTTGCTTGCCACCACCTTCATGGTTCCGGACCTTGTTCCCCAACGTACAAGAATGGAACTGGTGCCTTGCCCACTGAGGATGGTCACTCCGCTGGGCATGGTCCAGGTGAAGGTTGCACCAGGCTGGGATGTCACCGAATAACTGAGGTTGGTTTGGTTTCTGCAAACGGTAAGTGGTCCGGCAATGGATGCTGGCTTGAGCGGCGCCGTACGGATCGAAGTCATGCAACGTGAAGCACTTGCACCGCAGGAATTGGACGCGGTGACACAGACACTGCCGTTCGTGATCGAAGTAGATGGCCATTTGACCGAAACAGTGGTTGTGCCCTGTCCGCTCATGATCACGGCTCCTGCTGAAACCGTCCAGTTGTAAGTAGTCGCTCCGGTTATGGAAGCCGGAATGCTATAACTCACCGTTGCTCCACACACCGCCGTATTCGGACCTGTGATCGTTCCGGGAGTTGCCGGAATTCCAAAAAGCGACAATGTAATTGCACTGCTTGTTCCACAGGCGTTGGATGCATTTACAGAAAGCGTACCGGTGACAAATCCCGCAGGAAAAGAGACCGAGACCGTAGTTGTACCCTGACCGGATGAAATTATGGCTCCGGTAGGAACAGTCCAGTTGTAAGTGCTTGCGCCTTGCACGGTTGCACAGGAATACGTTTTTATTCCACACACCGCATATTGATCGCCTGTGATGGAAGCAGGTGCGGAAGGCGCTCCGCCAGCACCCTGGCTCACTGTGGCGGTGCCATTCATTGAACAACCCTTGGCATCTGTTACCGTGTAAGCATAGACTCCTGCAGGCAAAGCAGTAATGGAAGAACCGGTTGATCCGTTGCTCCACAAATAAGCATACGGTGTCGTTCCTCCGCTTACGGTAAGCTGTGCACTACCGTTATTCAATCCGCATGCCGCATCCGTAACAGTGGTATTCGCCACAAGTTGTGTAGGACCGGTTACATTAGTGCTGTAGCTTGACCAGCAACCGGCCGAATCGGTCACCGTGCATGTGTAAGTACCGGGGGCAAGGTTACTGATGGTTGCGGTGGTTTCACCGTTTGACCAGAGGTAAGTCAGGCTGTTTCCGGTTGCCTGTATGGAGGCCGATCCATCACCTGCTCCAAAACAGGAGACAGTTGTTGAGGCAATGGATGCATAAACAACTCCGGAGGCAACAGTAACAGAGCCGGTGGCTGAACATCCCTGCGATGAGGAAACGGTCACCGTATAGGTGGTGGTTGAAGTCGGGACTGCTGTCGGATTGGAAATAGTGGTACTGCTCAATCCGGAAGGAGGTGTCCAACTGTAGGAGGCAATGGTATTCGCAGGCAGGTTGATCGACCACTTCCACAATGTTCCGATGTCGGCACCGTAGAGGTCCTTGACGTACAGTTTCCATGTGCCGTTGGCCGATCCGCTCAGATTGGAGAACGCCTGGGCCGGTGCATAGTTGCCGGTGAAAGGTGATGTGCCGGACGAAATTGCCGTAGCACCGGTGACAAATCGCGTTCGGATGAAGTTGTCTCCGGAGCCACCGACTCCATTGGCAAGCACGATCACCGAACCATTGGGTGCCATCAATTCTATCTTAAGGTCCGCGTTCCAGGTGTGGGTAAGTGAATCGATGGTCACCGAAACGATGTTGGCTGCATTGGTACTGCCGTTGATCGTGATGCTGCTGAAAACACCATTCGGGTTATTATCAGGAACGTTTACTGGGGTTGTATTGACACCGGTGTTCTGACCCGAACCCGGAATAGCCGCTACTGCATTCAGCTGAACGGATCCACCTGAACAGGAACTGCCCGAACTGGTCACGCTTAGGGTAGGTTGAGCCGATAAGGTTACATTCACCATGGGCGATCCACTGCATCCGTTTGCATCGGTAACCGCGCAGATATACTGTCCGCTGTTCGCCGAGGTGGCATTGCTGATCACCGGATTCTGAAGAGAGGATGTGAACCCTCCCGGACCTGTCCAACTGTAGGTTGTGCCTCCGGATGCAGAAAGCTGGATGGAACCTCCTTCACAGGAAGCACCACTCACGGATGCAGTGGCATTGGCATTCAACTGAAGACCGTAAACACCGACAGCGTCCCAGGCATTCTTAACCGCAATGGCCTCAGGAGAGCATGTACCGTACAGGTCGTTCGCCGATTTCAGCGCATAAAAAGCCGCATCGGCAAACTGTGAGCCGGAGGTCAGATAGACGTTATTGTTCCTGTAGGCGATCATTCGCGCCTTGGTCATTCCGATACCCGTCACGTTGTATGCAAAACCATTGTCGTTGGTACCGGAGCCACCCTGGCAAAGCAGGTAATACCAAAAGTTCTGCACGCCGCTATTGATGTGCACACCGCCGTTATCGTAAGAGGTGGATTCCCAATAGTTGCCCAGATAGGTATCGGGATCCCCGGCCTGGTTCGGATTGTTCATATACCGAAGGGCATCGCCGGAGGTAGCGGGAGTGTAAGACTGATCACCGATGAGGAAATTGGCTGTAGCCGGCCGTGCGAAAAAGTCGATGGTCACACCGAATATGTCGGAAAAGGATTCATTCAATGCACCCGATTCATACGAATAGATCAAATCGGAAGAATACTCGGTGACACCGTGGGTGATCTCGTGGGCGATGATGTCGATCTCGGTGAGAGGGGAAAAGGTTGATCCATTCCCATCACCGTAGGTCATCACCGATCCGTTCCAGAAGGCGTTGTTGTAATTCAAATTGTAGTGCACGTACGACTTCAGGACCCCACCGGTGTTGTTGTAACTGTTCCGGCTATGGGTACCCATGTAATAGTCATACGTCATCTGTGTACCCCAATGCGCATCGTAAGCCGCATCATCCTGATTGGTAGTGGTATTCCAGTAATTATCGGAATCCGTGAAATCCACGGCATTGGCGTAAGTGGTTCCCGTGTTCATGTCATAGGTCTCAATACCACCGCCCCTGGAATAGTCGCGCAGCCTGTACTGACCCGCGCCTGTCGAATCGGTTTGCAAAGTGCGCACGCCGCTGTATTTGGTGACGGCCGTACCATTGACAGTCACGTTACAAATACGCTCTTCCTTGAACAGGACTTCCGCGTTTTGTGCATCGACATAGATGTTCCAACGCATATGCGGATCAAGTGCATACACATCGAATTTCCATGCCAGCCGGTACCCGCGCTCTTTCATTCCCGGAAGTGAAGGAAGTATCACCAATTCACCTTTCGGGTAGGCATTGTCGTGTCCGTGTCCATGAAGGATCTCCTGCTCCTTGACAGAAGATTCCCAAAGGAACTTTGTGGCACCGGTTGACCTTGTTGCCGCATCAAGCGCCTGTTTTTCTGATACTCCGGCGTTCACCGGAATATTCAAGCCTTTGTAAAAAACACCATTCGCAGAAGTGATACGGCCTTTGCTTTCATGCAGAATGTATTCGCCGGTCACAACGGGGATATTCCGGTAGAGTTGCTGGTATTTTAAGTGGCGCATGCCCAACTCATCGGTTTCAGAACGGATACTTCGCCATGCGTCATTAACCCCAGTGCCAAGCATCGGACCGATCGCCTCCATACCTGCGGAAGCAGAGAGGAAGGAATTCCGGTCAAATTGCACAAAAAGTGGCGATTGGGTACGCTCATTGATACGTACCTCTACCGCATTCGGATGAATCCGGCTTGCTGATTCACCGGTCAGGGTTTGGGACGATGCCGGAACACTTCCGAGCAAGGTCACTAAGAGTAGAAGAGTTTTATTCATAGGAGTGGTTTTAGGTTATATCTGGCCGAATTCAATATGGTATTAACCTTAATGTTGACGCTGTAAATCTACCGGGTACATACCCCTAAATGGAGTGACTTATGTCACCAAATGGGGTATTTATACTCATGCATACATCTAAGGTACGGAACAAGCCGGCGAAAAATGCAATAGGGCGACCCGATAACCGGATCGCCCTATGCTTGTAATTATTGACTGACTAGAAATACCTTGGTGTCACCACCTTCTTCTTGTTGAAAGAGAAATCATATCCCAACGTGATCTCATGTGTGCCGGAGCTATGGTTCCTCAGCTCTGTAGTGGTGAAGTCATAGGAATAACCCATGCGTAGCTGATTGTTGATCTGGAATTGAGCGATGGCAGCCCAGGCGTCGCCGGTGCGGTATGCCGCTCCGATCCAGAAGGTCTCATGGAACAGTGCATGAAGTCCGAATTCGCCGATCAATGGAGCACCGCTAACGGCCTTCACCATGCTGGTAGCCTTCATCTTGATGGTCTCGTTCAGAGGTTGAACGTAGCCACCGGTGATGTAGTAATGCCAGGACTGCATCTCGATTTTGTTGTCTGATTTTGACGCGCCTGCATCGACCGTGTTTTTGATCATTCGCGGAATTGACACCCCTGCATAAAAATTACGGCCTTGAACAAAGGTTCCGAAACCGGCGTTGGGTACGGTTACACGCGGTGTTCCGATGAAAGATTCATCACCTTGTTCCCGGATATTCAAATCGGACAAACGTTCTGTGTGATTGATCAGACCGGCTGACAATCCCAACGAAACGAATCCGAAACTGGTGGGCATGCGATAAGCATAGTTGCCGTAAAAAGACAGGTCACGGGTCACACCGATCTCCTCGTTCATGATGCTCAATCCGATACCCATGCGGTCGTTGCGCAAGGGCGTATGAGCGGTGAAGGTCTGCGTAGTTGGTGCACCCTCCAATCCAACCCACTGATTGCGGTACAACAAGGTCATCGACATGTGTTCACGCGACCCCGCATAAGCCGGGTTGATGAACATCTCGTTGAACATATACTGTGTGAACTGGGGCTCGAACTGAGCCTGGGCCTGGTGCCCCAGCATCACTGACAGGAAAAGCACCTGGCCGGTCCTGACAACTTTTTTAAAAGATGATATCATGGTAGTTTCTTTTTAGTCGATTTGATTGTTCAAGGCTCGGAATTATCTACGGATCACCACAAATCCTGAAAGTGGCTTTTCGCCTTTGTTCAGGTCAACAATGTAGTAGTAGGTGCCGTTTGGCAATTCATTGCCGCCGACAGTACCTCCGACGTTGGATGTTCCGTTCCAATCGTTGGCATAATCCTTCTGCTTGTAAACCATGTTCCCCCAGCGGTTAAAGATGGTCAGTACCGTACCCGGGAATTGCTCCAGTCCGTCGATCACAAACGTGTCGTTCTTTCCGTCGCCGTTGGGCGAGAAACCGTTGGGTATGTTCAACGTGTCGCATTCCACGGTCACCGTAACTGAAGCCGTAGTGGTACAACCGTAATCGTCCTGGATAGTCACCACATAGGTCGTCGTCTGACGGGGGCTGGCCACCGGAGTTGCACTGGTCGGGTCGTCGAGGTTACCGGCAGGACTCCATGACCAGGAAGTTCCACCTGTCACTTCAAGCTGCGTCGTTTCGCCCGTGCAGATGATCACATCGTTGGTGATACTCACGTTGTCGACTGTACGAAGAGTGATGATGACCGGATTGGAAGTGTAAGGACCGCAGGATGTAGTCACCACCACCTGATAAGTACCGTTCGCCGGAGTGGTGAAGGTGTTGTTATTGGCTCCCTGCAGCGGTGAACCGTTAAAGAGCCATTGGTAAGTTGCGTTAGGCACCTGTGGGGCACTGATGGTGACGCTGTCTCCCACGCAGATCTCCGTACTGCCGTTGGCCTGAATCGTCAACGTAGAATTGTCAACCACGGTGAGCGTTTGGTTCGCTGTACATCCGTTCGCATCGGTGACCGTCACCTGATAGGTGCCCGGGATCAGGTTGGGAACCTGGGCAACTGCAGCTCCGGTGTTCCACTGGTAACTGAAAGGTGCGGTTCCGCCGGTGGGTGCAGCCGTTGCGGTACCCAGGGTACCGTTGATGCAATCTGCAGGTGTTGCCGTTCCATTGGCCTGGAGGGCATTTTGTGGCTGAGTGACCTGAACCACATGGATGGCAGTACAGCCGTTCACATCGGTCACAGTTACGGTGAAGGTACCGGCATTGAGGTTATTGATGTCTTCGGTAGAGGCTCCATTGCTCCAGGAGTAGGAATAAGGTGCCGTACCACCGGCAGGTGTCAGGTCGATCTGGCCTGTGGCATCGCCGTTACAAGCAACTGCGTTCACGCTTGAGCTTGCAGCAAGTGCAGCGGCAGGTTCTCCGATTGTAATCGAAGCGGAAGAAGTACAATTGTTTGCATCGGTGATCAGGACGGTGTAAGTACCGGCTGAAAGGGCAGGCTGGTCTTCCGTTGTCGATCCGTTGTTCCACTGATAAGTGTAGGGAA
>JBJOER010000093.1:0-5538 GCA_046049215.1 Bacteroidota bacterium
CCTTCTGCCGCTTCTCATGGTTTGTACGATGATCATTCTCGATGGTTCGGTCAGGTTGACTGCAACCCAATAACAAAACCATTAAGCTGAAAAACAGGTACTCACCGGGCGTCAGGCCGCAATTCGCTCTCATAATTCGGTAACAAGTCAATGAAGGTCTGAACCGCAGAATCCAAATCAGTATTTGATCTACCGCCTGCGGCATTGCGGTGACCGCCTCCGTGGAAATACTTTTCGGCGATTTCTTTCACAGAAAAAGCACCTTTGGAACGGAATGAAATTTTAACAAGGCCGTCTCTCTGACTGAAAAACACCGACAACTTCATGCCGGTGATGGAAAGTCCATAGTTTACGATGCCTTCAAGGTCGCCCGGTGCATGACCGAAACGATCCATATCCTCCTGGGAGGCGGTCATGACCACTGTCGAAAATTCCGGAATCACCTTCATCTTTTCGAGGAGTGTAAAACCCATAAAGCGAATCCGATTTTCTGAGTTGTGATCATAAATACGTTCGAAAACCCAATCATTGCGTACGCCTGCATCCATCAAGCGTGCGACCGCGCGATGAGTGGATGATGTAACGGAATTGAATCTGAAACTACCTGTATCGGTCATGATTCCTGCATAAAGACACTCCGCAGCATCCCTGTCCAGGAAACCATCAAGTCCAAGGTGACAAACCAGATGAACGATGATTTCAGATGTGGATGCCTGCGACGGCAGACTGATGGACAAATTGAAATCCTCCGTTTTCGGATCAAGGTGATGGTCGATCAGAATCTTCGTCGCAGAGGATTTGCGCAAAACCCCTTCCAAGGCTTCTACACGGGCCGGATCGTTGAAGTCGAGGCAGAATAGCAACTCGGCATCATTCATGGCTTTGGTTCCTTTTGACGATTCCCTGATGAAATCCACCGCATCACCCGAACCGGACATCCAGTTGAGAAAGCCCGGAAATTCACTCGGTAAAATCACCTGAACACGGTGTCCGCATTGACGCAACACGTGCATAAGACCCAAACTGGAACCGAGTGCGTCGCCGTCCGGTTTATGATGTGTGGTGATAATTATGTTTCTCGGGCTCTGCAACAATGCGGTGAGCCGTTCAATAGTATCGGTATGGAAAATGGAATCATTCATTTGGGCGACCAAAAATAGGAAATAGCGAACCCAAAAAGTGCTTTATTTTCTTTCGGATTTGGAATGAAGATCCGTCGTAAAACCGAAATTGGCTGCTTGGAAGGCCAAGGAAAAACAAAAATCAGAGAATTGGCACAATCGTAAATCGTACTTTTGCAGTCGATTTCAAAAAGCACTTCAATGACTACCAACAGAACATTTACCATGTTAAAGCCGGATGCCCTTCAAAACGGGTACACCGGTGCCATCCTTGACCATATCCTAAAAGCAGGTTTTCGGATCATCGCCATGAAATACACATGCCTGACCCGGGAAACCGCCGGAAAATTCTACGCGGTTCATCGTGAACGTCCTTTCTTCGCCGACCTTGTCGGTTACATGTCGTCCGGTCCTATCGTTGCCGCCATTCTTGAAAAAGACAATGCGGTAGAGGATTTTCGCAACCTGATCGGAGCCACTGACCCCTCCAAAGCCGCTACCGGCACCATTCGTCAACTTTATGCCAAGTCCATCGAAGCCAATGCCGTACACGGGTCTGACAGTAACGAGAACGCCCAACTTGAGGGCAATTTCTTTTTCAGCGAGCTTGAGCGTTTCTGATCCCGAATCAATTGTATGGAAGAGGCCCGGTTTCGGGCCTTTTTTATTCCCGAATTGGAATGGGGGTTCTTTCTAAAACAGGTGAATATCCTTCACCAAGTCACGACCTATCTGCTGGTTGAGCTGAGCGATCCAATCGACTTTAGACAAGAGGATTTCGTTTCGAACTACTGCCGAATCGATGCTGATGCGAAAGACACCGTCAATGAATTTGACGTATGATGTCCGGTTCTTGATGGCAGCCGGGACGATGGCGAACCAGGCTTCCTCGGCCTGAGCCGCCAACACGCCGTCCTCCAGGTCGTAGCGACGGAACATTTCCTTGATGACTTCACCTATTGGACTTTCGTTGGTCGGACGCATTTTGCAAATTTGGTGAATTCAGACGGGTTGACTTGATAAAACCCCAGATTCATTTGAATAATTTTGTAACCATGCCGATCATCACCCTCACCAGCGATTGGGGTAACCGTGATTACCACACCGCCGCGCTCAAGGGAGCCCTGCTTTCCGCGATTCCGGAGGCGAGGATCGTGGATGTATCGCACGACATCGCCCGGCACAATATCCAACAAGCCGCTTTCATTTTCCGAAATGCACTTCGCTTCTTCCCAGCCGGTACCATGCATCTGATCGCTCTGCAAAGCCACACCGGGTCTACTCCCGGCAATTTGTGCTTGAAAAAGGATTCACAGATGTTCATGGGTTTGAACGATGGTTTTTTTTCCTTGGTCTTCGATGATGACCCCATTGATATGGTAGAAGTGTCTCGCGCAAGCGACGAACCCGTACAAAGTATCGCCATGATGGTCCGTTGTGCAGTACATCTGCTCAACGGTAAAAACGTCTATGAACTCGGATCTCGTCCTGAGCAGTTCATTCGAAGAGGAGCCTTCAAACCCAGTTTCACTGATGAACTTATCCGTGGTGTCGTGGTGTATATCGATCAATTCGGCAACATCGTCACCAACATTTCGCGCGATTTGTTCGAAAAGCAACGCGCGGGCCGACGGTTTGAGATCATCATCAGGAAGACGACCAATTCACTCGAGACGATACGACTGGATTACAGTGAAGTCGATCAGGGGGATGTACTTGCCCTTTTTAACGAGGCCGGGTTTCTTGAAATCGCCATTAACCAAGGGAATGCACACGACCTGCTTTACCTACGCCTCAACGACCATATCCGCGTCGAATTCAAATGATCACCCGTTTCGTCCGCCTGCAATTCAGACCCGAGTTCGTTGAAGAGTTTTTAAGGCTCTACCGGAGTGCTGAAGGACATATCCGCAACAGAGATGGTTGCCTTGGAGTGAAGCTGCTTCGCGACACTTCAGACCCGGCTGTTTTCTTTACACTGAGCGAGTGGAAAGATGAACACACCCTGGACCAATACCGCCATTCGGACTTTTTCCGGAACCTTTGGCCCTTAGTCAAAGTGGGATTTGCTGCAGCCCCGGTCGCCTTCTCCACAACCGAAGAATCCTTTCCGGAAAGCTAAGTACATCCATTCCTTTTTTGCGCAGCGGATTTTCGAATGCCGATTGTTTTCGTTAAATTTGAGAGGCATGAGGCAATATAAAGCAGACGGAAAAGTCAGGGATGCGCAGATGGTGTCCATTTCCGAACGGATGGGTCCCCAGCGTACTTTCATGTTCTTCGCATTGATCGGTTCCTCCGTGCTTTTCCTTTCACTGGTGATCATGTTCATTATTTGGATGAGTTACCATCCACCTATTCAAAATCTAGAACTACCGAAAGCATTCATCGTAAGCACCATAGTACTCCTATTCAGCAGTTATCTACTTACCATGGCCCGACGGGCTTTCCTCAAAGACAATGGCCGCGCCCTGTTGATCAGTCTTTTCTCCACACTCCTTCTTTCTGCAACGTTCACCTATCTGCAGGTTTCCGGTTGGAAAGAACTCTACCAATCGGGACACTTTTTCGATGGAGCGGCTGGTGTCACCTTTCTTTACCTCATCACCGGACTTCATTTCGTACACGTATTCGGCGGGATCATCTACCTCATCTACCTCAACCTGCTTGCATTTGACACATGGCAGGATCCGGTTAAAAGTCTTCTCTACTTTTCCAACCCCGTTGAAGGCATCCGTCTTGAACTCTTCAGTGCCTATTGGCATTTTCTGGATGGTCTATGGCTTTTCCTTTTCCTCACATTCCTGTTCACGCTCTGAGGGATCCCTTTGTTGGTTTTTTTCTGAAGTTTCCGATTCAAGCCGAGATTGCCCCGGAAAAACCCTGCAATGGCTTAACCGCTTAGTTTTGCAAGGTAAAAACGAACGCCATGAATAACATTTCAGTAGTCGGATCCGGTCAGATGGGCAACGGTATCGCGCATGTATTCGCACAAGCCGGATTTGAAGTCACCCTGATCGATATCCGCGAGGAAGCCCTGAAGTCCGCAATGGAAACCATCGGAAAGAACATGGACCGCCAGGTGGCGAAAGGATTGATGGACGAAGCGGGTAGAAATGCCGCACTGGGACGTATCCATACCAATACAGATTTATCAGACGGCGTATCGAAAGCCGACCTGGTGGTTGAAGCGGCCACAGAGAATTTGGAATTGAAACTCGGAATTTTCAAAACACTTGACCAGGCTGCGCCCGCCGGCTGTATTCTGGCCTCGAATACCTCTTCCATATCCATCACAAAAATCGCATCGGCTACGAAGCGGGCAGATAAAGTGATCGGCATGCATTTCATGAACCCCGTACCGGTGATGAAGCTGGTCGAGGTCATACGAGGTTATTCCACCAGCGACGAAGTGACCCGCACCGTATTCGATCTTTCCACACAACTTGGAAAGATACCTGTCGAGGTGAACGATTACCCTGGCTTTGTCGCCAACCGGATCCTTATGCCGATGATCAACGAGGCGATTTACACGCTTTACGAAGGAGTAGCCGGAGTTGAAGAAATCGACACGGTGATGAAGCTCGGCATGGCCCACCCGATGGGTCCCTTACAACTTGCCGACTTCATCGGACTTGACACCTGCCTCAGCATCCTGCGGGTGCTTCACGACGGATTTGGCCAACCCAAGTATGCACCCTGTCCCTTGTTGGTGAACATGGTTGTTTCGGGCAACACCGGCGTCAAATCCGGAAATGGATTCTACACCTACACCAAGGGATCGAAAGAACTGGTTGTTTCAGCGGCCTTCCGCAAATGAAGAACTGTTTTGGGTGTTATTACACCGGATAATCCATGCGAAAACCTGTACTTGCCGAAGGAGATTTTGTCCGGTTTCTGAATGACCGGCTCGAAGGCCGTATCGTCCGTATCCTGCCCGGTGAGAAGGCGGTAGTTGAAATTGAAGATGGGTTTCCCGTTGAAACAGTCTTCAGCGAGCTGGTAAAAATCGAAGATAGCTCCGTTAAAGCCATACCGCAGGAAATCCCTAAAAAACCGGAATTTGGACCATTGGTCCCCTCCTCCCCTTTTCCTCTGGAGGCTGGTGTACATCTGCTGTTGGTCCCTTATGCAGAGAAAGTCCATTCCGGACCGTGGCAGGTGCAACTTTACAACACAGGGCCTGTGCCCATCCTGTATTCAATCTTCTTCGATCTCCCTTTACAAAGAGTCAATCCTTGCGACCATGGAGCGCTTTCGCCGGGCCAGATTCTTCATCTTGGCGATACCTCTGTAGAACACAAAACAATCACCTGCGAAATCGCTTTGATGTTTCACCAAAGGCCACTTTCCGACCCGGGCCGTTTTCATCGAATGCGACTCACACTCCACAAGCCGGGTATTCAGGTCGTGTTCC
>JBJOER010000094.1:0-3836 GCA_046049215.1 Bacteroidota bacterium
TGCTTACCGAAGCAAATCTGCACGCCGATGTTGGTATAGTTGATGCGGCGCGTTTGGCTGTTCATCCATGGTCCTGCGTAATATTCCTGCTCCTGCCAGAATTGGCTGAATGCAATCTCCGGCCGGATGTAAGCACCTCGCAAGGGATGTGACATGCGCATACCTCGAACGTAATAATCCTTGCCTGACCAAAACTTGGCTCCAGCCTTAACAAAGGCTCCGCCGGCCGCCGGCCGGTCTGCGCGGAATCCGGCACCAATAATCCCCAATTTGTATTCCAGGTTGAACCCCGGACGCAAAACATGTTCAAAGCCGAAAGTGAGCTTATTGCCTAACGGTGAAAAGAACTCGAACTTGATCACCCGGTCTTTTTCGACGGCTCGGCTCATCATACTCTCCACCGACATCGGATCGATTTGAATTCGCATTTGTTCGCCGTTTGAAAATACGATGCGGTCCACCTCTTTCTTGGCCACCACAACAACCGGGCTGCTCTCGAGTCCCCAAACGGTGTATTTGATCTCATCAAGTCCGATCTCCGTGATCTTGACCGTTCGCTGCTCACCCGATTTCATCATCAACGTGTCCTGTGCTTTGGCCATAACGGTTACCAACAGCAGAAGAACCGTACTAAGAATGTATTTCATGGAGAAGAAATTGTTGAGGTACTAAGTTACGACTTTCAAAACTTGACCATGAAATCAATCCAGGGGATGCCGATGAAGATCCCGTCGGAAATATCAGCGTTGTTGATGAACCCCAGATCGACGGCCAGTTTCTCGCCAAAAAACCGGATCCCGTAGGAATAGATCCCATAGTATCCGTCAACCGGGAGAATCCAGTTTTCGGATACAAGGGCCGTTTTACGCGAGATGCGCGTCATCCCACTGATGGTGAGAATGGGTCTGTCGGCCCACTGCTCCTGGACGAAGCCCCACCCTGCACCGAGGGTGATGTTGTGGTCGTAACTACCGTAGGTGCCGATTCCGTAAGCTATGCCTAAGCCGGACCTGTCCGATCCGCTTTCATTGAAATCAATTTCCGGAACATTCAGGTACAGAACTCCTCCACCCAGATGCAGATCATTCCTCACCTTGAATCCGACTTTGGGTGTCAGGATGAAAACCGGTTGCCAGCCTTCGTCACTTCCTAAAGTGGAGAACGTGGAAATGAGTTCAAACCCTCCACCCACCGAAATGTGATCCGTCACCCCCACGTTGAAAGAATTCAGCAGCACCCAGGTGTTCTGGTAATACCCCTCCCCTTTCTTGAGGTTGATGGCCGATGGCCCGAACAGGTAGCGTGTCGGATTCGGGTTCGGAAACCAGTACCGCCCGGTTTTCATGCTGGACTCCTCCACAACCTCTATCCGATCAATCTGGCTGCGTTTGATTTCCAATCGGTCGACAGAAGATGTACGGAATACCACCACCTGTGAATCCTGTTCAACGATATGACCGATGAACTCCGATCCATCCTTCAAGACGACCTTTTGCCATTTGGCCGTATCTTGTAATGATGATATCTTCTCTTCCTGACCGAAAAGAGGTTGAAAATCAGCCAGGACGAAGGTGAGAAAGAATAGAATTAGCTTGAATCTCATTTGTTTTGGGATATCCAAAGGAAACTGAATATCCATACAAAACAACTGAGAAGTAAATGGATGGACGATGATATTGATCAGTTCACCTTCGGCGCGATTTTTTACCTGCACCTTTTTGACGTGACTGCTTCGGTTGTTTGCGTGATCCGCGCTCGACAGCATGCGGCACTTCTTTCCGGGTGTAGAAGCGGCGGGTGTCGTCCTCAAGAATGAAATCGATCTGCTTCTTGATCAGATCGGCGGATTTCAATCGTACACGCAACATGTCGCCCAACCGATACACTTTTCGGGTACGATGTCCGACCAACGAGTACTCCTCCGGGTTCAGTTCGTAGAAATCGTCGGCCAGGTCGCGGATGCGGATGAGCCCTTCGCACTTGTTCTCGGGTATCTCCACATACAATCCCCATTCGGTGACGCCGGAGATCATACCGGTGAACACTTCATCCTTACGGTCGAGGAGGTATTGCACCTGCTTGAACTTGACAGAAGCCCGCTCAGCCTCGCTGGCACGGATCTCCATCTCTGTACTGTGTTTGCAATCGTCTTCCACCGCTTCTGCATCGACAGGCTTTCCTCCATCGAGGTAGCGCGCCAATAAACGATGAACGATCACATCGGGATAGCGGCGGATGGGTGAGGTGAAATGCGTGTAGTAATCGAAGGCGAGTCCGTAGTGACCGATGTTGTCGGTGGTGTAAATGGCCTTGGCCATAGTACGGATAGCCAGCTGCTCAAGGACATTTTGCTCCCGCTTGCCTTTGATCTCGCGCATCAGCTTGTTGAGTGAGTGTGCGATATCTTTGTCACTTTTGGTGTTCACCTTGTAACCGAAACGTCCGGCAAAGAGTGAGAAGTTCTGCAGTTTTTCAGTAACAGGGGTGTCGTGAACACGATACACAAAGGGATGTTCCTTCCCTTTCTCGCGCGACAGCTTCTTGCCGATGAACTCGGCCACACGGCGGTTGGCCAGGAGCATGAATTCTTCGATAAGCTTGTTACTGTCCTTGTTTTCCTTCAAGTAAACATCGACCGGATGGGATCTTTCGTCGAGCTTGAAGCGTATCTCGACCCGGTCGAAGGTAATGGCGCCATCGGCGAATCGCTTGCTGCGCAGTTTTTGTGCGATCGACTGCAAAGAAAGGATCTGTTCTTTCATGTCCCCTTCTCCTGTTTCGATCACTTCCTGCGCTTCTTCGTAGGTGAATCGCCGTTGGGAATGGATAATGGTCCTTCCGAACCATTCATCCTTTACATGCCCTTCGGCATCCAATTCGAAAACCGCCGAAAAACAGAGCTTGTCTTCAAAGGGACGAAGCGAACAGACCATGTTACTGAGTTTTTCCGGCAACATGGGGATGACGCGGTCGACAAGGTAAACAGAGGTGGCACGGTCAAGGGCTTCCTCGTCCATGGCCGAGCCGGGTTCGACATAGTGGCTCACATCGGCGATGTGTATACCCACCTGGATATTTCCGTTGTCTAAGAAGTGAACCGAAAGCGCATCGTCAAAATCCTTGGCGTCGACCGGATCGATGGTGAAGGTGGGTACGGTTCTGAAATCCCTGCGCCGGGAGATCTCCTTGCGCGGGATGCGGTATGGAACCTCTTCGGCTTCTTTCTCCACCTCTTCGGGAAACGATAACGGGAAACCGTATTCGACCAGGATGGCGTCCATCTCCACGTCGTTGTCTCCGGGCTTGCCGAGCACCTTGATGATCTCACCGATTGGGTTGGCGCTTTCAGCGGGCCATTCGGTGATGCGTGCAACCGCTTTCATGCCGTTGGTGGCGCCTCCGAGAGCATGCAAGGGGATGAACAGATCCACACCGCTGCGCACATTGGCCGATGCCAGAAAGGCGAACTTGTTACTGACCTGCACCGTTCCGACGAATTCCGTTCGTGCACGTTCAAGCACCTCCACCACTTCGCCTTCGGGACGTTTGCCGGGTCTTACGGCAAAAAGGTTCACCTTCACCAGGTCGCCGTTCAGGGCGTTCAGCGTATTGATCCGTTCGATGAAGATATCGTCTTCGAAATCTTCGTTCATCACATAAGCGTTACCGTTACTGGTGATGTCGATCTTTCCTTCGAGGAAACGGGAACGTGGCCAGAGGTGGTACTTGCCCCGGTCGACCTCCTTCAATTCCTCGTTCAAGGCCAGGCTTTCGACAGTGGCGATCATCACCTCCCTGAGCTGTTCTTCACTCAATGCATCAAGAAAGCCCTTGGC
>JBJOER010000095.1:0-4080 GCA_046049215.1 Bacteroidota bacterium
ACACTCCACCCGAGGCTACGGCCAGATAGTACTCATTGGGGTTGAGGGGATTCACCGCGATATCGGCGATGCGTCCTGAGGTTACTGCAGGACCAATAGACCGGAAGCTCAGTCCACGGAACGTGGCATCACTCATGCGGTCCTCTTTCTTGGGAGCGTTTTCGGCGGTACTTTTCTTCTGAGCAAACGCAGGTGCAGACAGAAGGCTGAGAGTCAGGAAGGGGATAAGCAGGGTTTTCATGGGATAGATCTGTGGGTTAAAAATAACCCATTCGGACCTTTACCCTTGCAACCTGGTCCATCAGCGCTTCCCAAGGAATTCCTCCACCATTCGAATCAGTTCCTGAAGGGTCTCGTCCTGGTTCTCACGCAGAGGGAAACCCTCCGCCGTCATCAGCAGATCTCCATTCGGACCAATAAACACGGATGTGGGATAGGCGCTCACCCCGAAACGGCGGGAGAGCGTATAGCAAACAGGAGAAAAGCCCGGCCTGTCCATGGAATCAGTGCATTCGGGCAACACTTCATAGCGTATGGGGTCGGTACGGTACGTTCCTGTGTTTTCGGGGGTGTTCCAAGCCCGCAACTGCCTGGGACTATGAGGAGCCACGGCAACCACCTGAACCGGACGGTCCGCAAAATGGTCCCTGAGGCGGTTGAGAACGGGTATCTCTTTCATGCAGGGCATGCAACCGATGTAGAAAAATGAAAGGATGGTCAGTTTGCCCTCATAGAAGCTGCTATCGACCCGTATACCCGAAAGTGTATTCCCCTGCAAAACAGGAGCGCGGAATGTTTGGGATAAGCAAGTGGTGGAGCTGGCCATTAAAAAAATAACCAGGAGGAACTTGTGTACCTGAAATGCAGATGATTTAAAAAGACTTAGCAATTGAATTTTTATGGTCCCTGAGCTTGTCCGATAGCCATCGCACGAAGGGCCGGTCATACCCCATAGGGTTTCGACAGGCTCAACCACCAATATGCCTTGGATCGCCGATTGCTGGTGGCCTTTGCGTCCGATAGCTATCGGACCTTTGCTCCCGTCCCGTTGCCGTGGCATCGGGACACTGCAAACTTTGCGGTTAGCGTAAAGACGCGAATGGTTTGTTGCCAAGTTCATCTGAACCCTTCTACTTTAAAATGTTTCCGAAACGCCCTCCTCACAATCAGGATACTGATGCACACCAATAAAGATCCGGTCAGGAAGGCTGCACCGGGGAAATATACGGGAGCGTTGGGGCCGGAGAAAAACGAAAACAGGTTGCTCATCATCGGTGGGCCGATGATGGCACTGAGGCTGACAAGTCCCGCAAGTAGTCCTTGCAATTCTCCCTGTTCGTTGGGAGGCACCGTATTCGACATGATTCCCTGCATCGAAGGGCCGGTCAGTCCCCCCATGCAATAGACGACCTGGAAGGCGAACATCATCCATGCCGCATTGCAGAAAGCGAAGAGTGCGAGTCCGGTTGCGTAACTGCACAATCCGATGAAGGCAGATGTCCGTGAGCCCAATCGCGGTGTCACGATGCGGATCAGTCCTCCCTGCACCAGTGCAACAAGAAGTCCGGCCACGCCCAGTGAATAGCCCACCATCGCTTCACTCCAGTTGAACCGATAGATGGTATAAAAGGACCACGTATTTTGCACCGACTGAATGGCGATGTAAACCAAGGTCAGCGCCAATGCCAGGCTGCGGATGGAGCGGTGCCTATTCAGGGCTTTGAAGGAACCCACCGGATTGGCCCGCTTCCAGTTGAAGGCACGCCGCAATTCGGGCTTCAGGGATTCAGGCAGGAAGAAATACCCGAAAACTGTGTTGAGGAAACCGAGTGCCGCTGCGGCATAAAACGGCCATCGGGTACCGAACTGACCCATGATGCCGCCCAATACCGGACCCAGGATGAAACCGATGCCGAAGGCCATGCCGATGAGCCCGAAATTCTGGGCTCTCTTTTCGGGTGGACTCACGTCCGCTATATACGCCGTCGCCGTGGAGAAACTGGCCCCTGCCACCCCCGCCAGAATACGTCCGATGAACAACCAGACGATGTGTGTGGACATGGACATCAGCAGGTAATTGACCCCGAAGCCAAAGAGTGAAAGTAACAGTACGGGTCTTCGACCATAACGGTCGCTCAACCCTCCGATCACCGGAGCAAAGAGGAACTGCGTAATGGCATAGGAGAACATCATCCAACCGCCTATGCGCGACGCATCACCCATTCCCCCGCCCGTCAGCTCTTGGATCAACTTGGGCAATACGGGAATGATGATGCCCAACCCGACGATATCGATCAACAGGGTGATGAAAATGAATACAAGTGCCGGGTTACGATTGACTTCCACAATTACAAAGATGGAAAAAGGGGAACGGTTACGTCCACCAGTCTAATCCTATTGTTGCGCCCTATCCAACTTCGTGGCCCACTTCACCGTAGCCATGTTCAGAAAAGCACAACGTAGGGCATCTTGAAGCAACTCGGGGTCGAGTTGTTCGTAGTAGAAAAGGGTCCAGCCGTAGCGGCCCCAGGCTTTGGGAACGGGGTGGATGTGTTCGGGATCGATTCCGCTGAAGACGGACTGATCGACTTCCGACAAACGTAAACAGCAGCGCTGGTGCCGGGGATTCAGTGTGGCAAAAATGCGGCCTCCAATTTTAAAAGCACGCATGACCTCGCGGTGAGGGGTTTCTATGACACCGGGAAAAGAACGGGCGATGAAAGCGATGTCCGATTGGGTCATTGCTCAGCCACGAACCATGATCACTTCCATGTCGAGCTGCTCTGCACCAGAGCCGACAGTACGGTACATGGTGATGGTGTATTCCTTCTCGGTGAGGTGATGCACCTCGCGTGTCCGTTCAAGAATATTTCCCTTGGCGTCCTTCTTCTCTCCGCGGAAAACAATGTCGCCGGTCTTGGTATCGAGCGTTCCCGAAGTAAAATCAATACCGAAACCGAAGTTGTCCATCCAGGTGGAGGTATAAAGTCCGGTTTCGGGATTGAAGCTGGTGAAACTGACTCCCTCCAGCCCCTTGTCCCCAACCATACCTGAATGCCTTGCTTCCTGGATCCTACCTTCCATGATCATGGAAATACCGCAACGCAGGTCGCGGTGCTCCACAGCAGGTTGCCCCTTGGGTTGGTTGTGAAATTTCAAGGTGACCATCCACTCGCCACACGCTTCGCGCAGGCGGCTGAATTCAGGACCTTCCAGGGGATTGGTTTGTCCGAAGGAAAATGAATGGATTCCGGTAAGAAGTGTAAGGGCAAGAAGAAATTTTCGCATGAGAAGATGTGTTATCTCATGCGAAAATAATTCATCGGCGGCGGAATCCGGCCGGATTGGCTCCGGCAGCAATGGCTTCCTTGCGCTTTACGCGTGCAGCCTTGGCGGCCTCTTTGTATTTTTCGATGGCGGCTGGATCGGGCGGCACCAGAACTCCGTCAGGCAGAAACTGGTGGGTGCGGTAAATGTCCAACTCGGATCCGTATTTACGGATAAGGTCTTTTTCAACATCGGCATCGTCGAAGCCTCGGAAGGTAACGGAAACGCCTTCGCGTCCCGCCCGGCCTGTACGGCCGATACGGTGTACGTACGTCTCTGCGTCCGCCGGCATGTCGTAGTTGATGACCAGGTCGAGTTCTTTCACATCAATGCCGCGGGAAGCGAGATCGGTGGCGACCAGGATCTTCAATCTGCCGCTTTTGAAATCCTTCAAGGCTTTCTCACGCTGGCTCTGCGACTTGTCGCCGTGGATGCTCTGCGCGGGATGACCCTCCTTGCTGAGTACGCGGGCCAAACGGTCGGCTCCACGCTTGGTGCGGGTGAATACCAAAGCCTGGTCGGCAGGTTCTTTCTCCAACACATCGAATAAAAGCGCCTGGCGCTTGTCGCGGTTGACCCAGTACATGCGCTGGCGGATCTTGGGCAGGTTCTTCTCGTCGGTGATGATCTGGATCCTCACGGGATCGGACATGTGCTTTTCAGCCATGGCCCGGATGTCATCCGGCATGGTGGCGCTGAACAACAGGGTCTGGCGTTCCTTCGGGAGAAGTGCAAGGATCTTGTTGAGGTCGC
>JBJOER010000096.1:0-30148 GCA_046049215.1 Bacteroidota bacterium
ATTCAGGCGGCAAGGTGTTGAACCGGATCGTTTTTGTGAATGGTGTCGAAAAGACCGAATAGAAAAATCAATCGTTCACCGCTTCTACGCCCTTCAGTTCGGGTATCGCCTTAAGCAGCGATTGTTCGATACCCGCTTTGAGAGTCATCGTACTCATCGAGCACGAGCTGCAGGCTCCCTCCAGTCTGACACGTACCACCATGTCCTCGGTCACCTCCACGAAAGACACGTTTCCACTGTCGGTTTCAAGATAGGGCCGAAGTTGTGAAAGAATCTCTTCAATCCTGTCGGCTAAGTTGCGTTCGGTGGAAGTCATGATGCAAAATCAAGAGGCTAGGGCTTCCTCTTGCCTGGAAGCATTTCGGATCGCCACCTGTTGGGCCACGTTACCTGCTACTGCGAGGAAGGAAAGAGAGGCCGGGTGCTCGTGGTCGAGGACGATGGGTTGGCCCGCATCGGCGCAGGCACAGATGCCT
The DNA here is from genome assembly GCA_046049215.1 of Bacteroidota bacterium. GTDB lineage: Bacteria > Bacteroidota > Bacteroidia > AKYH767-A > OLB10 > JAJTFW01. The sequence continues at coordinate 477 of JBJOER010000096.1, forward strand.
TGCACCAATGGAATTTCTCCAAGGAAGGGAATGTTTAATTCAGTAGCGAGCCTGCGGCAACCGCCCTCACCGAAAATGTAGTACTTGTTTTCGGGCAATTCCATGGGCGTGAAATAGGCCATGTTCTCGATCAATCCAAGTACCGGAACTTTGATGCTGTCCATCCTGAACATGGCGATTCCTTTGCGAGCATCCGCCAAAGCCACCTGCTGAGGTGTGGAAACTATAACAGCTCCGGTCAGAGGCACGGAGGAGGTAAGGGTGAGGTGAATATCACTCGTACCGGGAGGAAGGTCGACAAAAAGGTAGTCCAGTTCGCCCCATTCGGCATCCTTGAACAATTGTTGAAGCGCTTTGGAAGCCATGGGGCCCCTCCAGACAATGGCCTGATCTGGGTCAACGAGAAAGCCGATGGACAAAACTTTGACACCGTATTTTTCAATCGGCACCATCAATTGACGGCCGTCACGTTCGCTCACTGCCAACTGTTCATTTTCGACTCCGAACATGATGGGCTGGGAGGGTCCGAAGATGTCCGCGTCTATCAATCCTACTTTGGCTCCGGTCTGGGCCATGGCTACAGCCAGATTGGCCGCAACGGTGGATTTCCCTACGCCGCCTTTTCCGGATGCTACTGCTATGATGTTTTTAACACCGGCAAGTGCCTGGTCGGTCTGGGGGCGCGCTGTTGTGACGCGGGCGGTCATGTTCACTTCCACTTCGGCCTCGGAATCTACCATGTGGATAATGGCATTGCGGCAGGCATTCGCGATCAGTTCCTTGAGCGGGCAGGCCGGCGTGGTCAATACGACCGTGAAAGACACTTTCTTTCCGTCGATTTGAACGTCCTGGATCATGTTGAGGGTGACCAGGTCCTTTTTCAGATCCGGTTCCTCTACATGGCTCAACGCCTCAATTACCTGTTCACGCGTGATCATCATTGGATCTTTTTACCTGCGTATGCCGGGGCGAATCGTTGAACGAGGGCGAATCCTCCGAAGAAAACCAGGTTGTAAAACAAATCTCCCATCACGGTTCCCTTGAAAAAGGGGATGCCGGCTACATAACACGTGCCCAGGCCCGAAAGGGTGTATCCATAGGTGCCGTGTGTCCAGCAACCGAAGTTGGTCACAAAAAAGAACAGCATCGAACCGGTCAGCGATGCGACCATGATGGTCTGGCGCTGTTCCCGGCCGCGCAGGAAGAATCCCAGGCAGGTGATCAGCAGCATGCTGCCGTATACCCAGGGCATTTCGCTGTGAAAACCGGTGCCGCTCACGATCTCGAGCACGATGTCGCTGACGAACATGGCGATGATGGGTACGAAGAAGGCCAGCTTCTTGTCGCGCAGGTAGGTCCCTCCGAAGAGGGCCATGGCCGCCAACGGGGTGAAGTTGTGCGGATGGGGGATCAGCCTGGATAGGGCGCCCAGGAGGATGAACAAGGAGACGGTCTTGAACACTTGATCGTTTTTCATGCTTTTCTGCAAGTCGGTTTAACGGACGAATATAGGACTAACACGCGATTCTTCCTTTTGTTCAGCGAACGGATGAATCATCTGTTTTCAACGCGGCCTGCCAGAGCTTCCAGCTTTCCTCCGCCTGTCTGACCAGCATGCCCATGCCGTTCATCACTTGTGCACCGCGCCTTGCGCCTTCACGCATGAACTGTGTTTCAGCAGGATTGTACACCAGGTCGTAGAGCAAATGGAATTTCTCTATGCCGGAGTAGGGGATGGCAGGAGACGATTCCACGTCCGGAAATGTACCCAGGGGTGTGGCGTTCACAATGACAGATGCGTTTCGGATATCCTTCTGCGTGAGTTGGTCGTAGTGGATGGCATTTCCTTTTTCCCGGCTTCGGCTCGCGAGGTCGAAATCGATGAAAAGCTCGTCCAGAACGTGGGCGACAGCCAGGGCCGCTCCTCCTGTACCCAATACCAAGGCGCGGGTGTGGTAGGGCTTCAACAATGGCCGCAAAGTCTCTCTGAAACCGATAACGTCTGTGTTGTAGCCGGTGAGTTTTCCGGCATCGTCGATGACAACGGTATTCACTGCCCCGACCGCTTTCGCAACAGGGTCAAGATCGTTCAGAAACGGCAGGATGGCCTGCTTGTAGGGAACGGTGATGTTGAACCCGCGAATACCCAGTTCCCGAACGGTTTCGGGCAGGCTCGCAATGTTATCCGTTTCGATGTTGATGTAACTGAATCCATCCATCCCTTCCCTTTCGAATTTGGATCCGAACCAGGCTTTGGAGAAGGAGTGTCCCAGTTTTTTTCCGACCAGTGCGAAAGTGGTCATGGCTTCGCTTTGAAACGTTCACGAAGCACCGCGATGAGCATGGGAAGCACCGACAGGAAAATGATGAGAAGTACGACGGCCTCGAAATGCTCCTTCACCCAGGGGATCTGTCCGAAAAAGTAACCCGATACCGACATGCTGACTATCCATAGGATTCCGCCGGCGATGTCGTAGGGTAAGAACTTGCTGCGGTAGCTCATTTCACCCAGGCCCGCCACAAAAGGTGTGAAAGTGCGCACGATGGGTACGAATCGGGCCATGATGATGGCCTTGGATCCATGCTTTTCGAAGAAGGCGTGGGTCTGGTCCAGGTGCGCTTGTTTCACCAGCCTTTTTCCAGCGATGGTGATGCGGGTGGCTTTTAAACCCAGGTGCTTTCCGATGAAGTAATTGGTGTTGTCGCCTAAAATGGCAGCAACACTGAGTAGCACCATCAGGAAGCCAAGGTCAAGGCCGGTGTCGGGGTTGGCACACAAAGCACCGGCTGCAAACAGCAGCGAATCTCCGGGGAGGAATGGCATGATGACCAGCCCGGTTTCAACAAAGATGATGAGGAAAAGGATCGCGTAGATCGCCGTTCCATAGTCTTGCACCATCACCGCCAAATGGTCGTTGATGTGCAGAATGAAGTCGAGGAATTCGTGTAACATGGCTCAGCTCACCTGCAAACTCGGGTCGATTTCCCGGGCCCAGGCCAGTATGCCCCCTTTCAGGTTGTAGAGGTTGGTGAGGGAAAACCGCTTTTCCAGCTCGGCGATTGCCGCGGCACTTCGGGCACCGCTTCTGCAATGGATGATGACGGGGATGTCGTTGCGGATCTGCGGCGCGGCGGTGACTATCGTACCAAGGGGAATCAACTCCCCCCCCAGGTTGGCTGCTTCGTATTCGTGGGGTTCGCGTACATCGATCAGCTGAAACTCGATAGCGTTGTCTTTCCAGTCTTTCAGTTCAGCTACGGACTTTTCCTTGATGCTCATTTGGCAATCGCTTTGTCTTTGGTGGTGCGTTGGGGTTCGACGGTCTGACGGTTTTGCTGCATCACTTTGTCCAGATGCAGAAAGAAGGTGTCGCTGCGAAGTCCGATGCGAAGTGTTTCCAGGGCGATGACCTCGTTGGGGGCGATGTTGCCGAGGTTGACATCCGCTCCGAAAAGCTTGATGAAGTAGGCCTGCTGTGATTTCTGGGGAGCTTCCCAGATGATTTTCTCAGCCGGAACCTTGGAAACGATTTTGTTGATCAGCACGACATGGGCTTTTCCATTTGGCCTGTAAATGCCGACCGTTCCGCTTTCCCTTGCTTCTGCAATTACTTTCCAGGCTCCGGCCTGCAGTTCGGCCTGCATCATGTCGATCCATTTTGTAGGGCGGATCAAAATGCCCTCCTCCTTGCTGCCTACTTCGCTGATGACGGTTACCCGCTTGCTCAGTCGTTGGATATAGTGGCATTTCTCCTGGTGGGGCATGGTGATGGATCCGTCGGAGATTTCGGCGTATTCCATCTTGTAGCGGTCCAGCAACCGGAGGTAGTCGTCGAATTGTCCCCTGACGATGAACGCTTCAAGCAAGGTGCCTCCGAAGTAAACGGGGATGTTGGCTTCACGGAAAAAAGCCAGCTTACGCTCCAGGTTTGGCGTAACGAGCGAGCTGCCGAAACCCAGTTTGACGATGTCGATGTATGGACCGGAAGCGTCGACCATGTTTTCGCATTCGCGAACCGAAAGGCCTTTGTCCATGACCATGGTGAGTCCTGCCTTGCGGGGCTTTTCCTGCCTGTGGGGCAGATGGCTGAGTTCAAAGTTGGGTTTCATGGTTTTCCGTTTTCGTGAATGATTTCGAGAATACGCTGGTCCGACTCGAGGGCAGGTTGCAACTCGAAGAGGATGCGGCTGCCTTTGGGGTAGAGGTTCACCGTATCCGCCAGGTGCTTATAGGCCTCCTGGATGAATCCGGCCAGATAAAGGTAGCATACCTGTCTGTATTTCATCCCCTCGTGGTCGTGGTGATAAAGCAGGCCGGCATGGATGACTTCGCTGGCTTCATAAGCGCGGTTGTGTTCGGCAAGAAGGTCGGCGTAGGCCATCCAGCCTTCATCGTTCTCGGGGTCGTAGTCGATCACTTTCTTGTAGCATTCTTCCGCGGCTTCGACGTTGTGAAGGCGGTACTCGCAGTCGCCGAGGGCCAGCCAGTATTCCCCGTTCTGGTCGTCGAGTTCGAGGGCCTTGCGGATGTAATGTACGGCCTCGTACCAGCGGTCTTCCTCGTCGAAAGTGACACCGATGCCGAACCAGGCCTGCGACATCTCGGGCATGAGCTTGGCGGCCTTGGTGTAGTACTGCCTGGCTTGGTCGAATTCCCGCAGGTTCTCGTGACATTCCCCAATGCTGTAGTAGGTGAAGGCATCGGGCGAACAGTACTCGAAAGCAGTCTTGTATCGTTCGATGGCGTCTTTGAACCGGTCCAGTTGGGCCAGGGCCTGAGCCATGTCAAGGTGTGCAGGGGCGAAGTCCTCCTTGATCAGCAGGGCGTAGTCGTAGGCGCGTATAGCCTCTTCGTATTGTGCGTCTTTGGTGAAAAGGTCGCCCAGGTTGTACCACAGCATGTGGTTGTAGGGCTGCTCGTCGATCAGTCGGTTGAAAAAGGCGATGCCTTCGTCCAGGCGTTTGCTCATTTCGAGGCTTACCAGCATCTCTTCCATGGCTACCTCGTTCGAGGGATTCGAGAGGAGGCAAAGCTTGTAATAATCCACCGCCTTGGAGTAGTCGGCCATGTTCTGGTAAGTGATGGCCAGGCTCAGGTAGATATCGTCTTTCTGCTCGTCGGCCAGCTCAAGTGCTTTCCGGTAGCTGGCGATGGCGCGCGGAAACTGCTCCAGGTTGTTGTAGATATTCCCACGGATCAGGTGAACCTCCAGGTCGAAGGGGTTCAGGTGCTCTACTTTTTCAAGCAGATCCAAAGCCTCCTGTTCGCGCCCCATGAGTCCGTAAAGATGGGCTTCCTTGAGCTTGAAGTGAATCGATTCAGGATGTAGGCTGTAAGCGTAACGGGTGACCTCAAATGCCTTTTCGTACTCCAGGTGGTCGATAAAATGGTCGATGATCCTCAACAAAGCGTCTACGTCAAAAAAGTAGCGCTCGCGCCTTTCGCGCATTTCTTCATATTTCTCGATGGACTTCTGGATCAGCTCCTGGCTATCCTCCGGACCATCCATATCATGTTCGTCCTCTTGCATGCACACGTTCTACTCTACAAAGGTAGGGTTTTTCCGGGGCTCCCGGAACGCTTTTGGAATGAGGGGAATACCTCTTGCCGTCATCCGCACTCACCACTTTGATTTTCAATAGACATATTGATTGGTTTGGTGTCCACTTTTGATTACTTTTTCTGAGTGTAAGTGTTTATGCATGAGTGTTTGGTGCTGCGAAGAAACAGATCGGATTTTTAATGAGAAGACGTAGCATATTAACAAGATCTGCCATGCCTTATCGATCGTCTAACGGACGGTTTGCACAAAAAGTATGGATCGATGAAGGTCGAAAGCCGTGTTCTTGCCGTGTAGTTAAGCTTGAATTTTACCGTTGATTTATTTAAATTAATTAATTTAATTAATTATTATAAATACTTTATAAACAACATATTATATAAATTTAATTTATATTCCGGTGCATGCCGTCAGGCTGAAGACATTGGCCGTTTAGGGTATTGGAATGAGTCGTTTTGAGGAAGGAATAAACTTCAAGGGGCCTGTATAAAAACAACGGTTCGGATAGGTATTGGTCCTGTGTTTCTCACGAATTTTGTGGTCCCGGTTCTGCCGGCTTCCCTCTCCCTGTCGAAAAGTATGGCCGGTTCCCCGAAAGATATCACCAAGCTTGATTCCCGCGATTTTATCGTGATCAAGGGTGCCGCTGTTCACAACCTCAAACGGCTGGATGTGGCCATTCCCCGCAACAAGTTCGTGGTGGTGACCGGCTTGAGCGGTTCCGGGAAATCCTCCCTGGCATTCGATACACTGTATGCGGAGGGTCAGCGTCGCTACGTGGAAAGCTTGTCGTCCTATGCCCGTCAGTTCATCGGTCGAATGGACAAGCCGGAAGTGGATTACATCCTGGGTATTTCTCCCGCTGTAGCCATCCAACAAAAGGTCATCAGCAGGAATCCGCGATCGACCGTCGGCACAAGTACCGAGATCTATGATTACCTGAAGCTTCTTTATGCCCGGATCGGTAAGACGTATTCCCCGCTTTCAGGTCTGCAGGTACGCAAGCATTCCGTTGCCGATGTGGTGGATGTCATGTGCTCGAACCGCGAGGGAAGGTATTTGATTCTGGCTCCGTTGATGCGCAGACCCGACCGGTCCCTGGGTATGGAGTACAATTTCTTGCTTCAACGTGGATTCACTCGGGTGCTGATCGGGGACGAGATCAAAGAAATAGAGGAATTGTCCGCTGATACTGCCGAAATACAAGCAGCACCCGCTGTCGTCGAAAAGAAACCCAAGGGCAGGGGAAAGAAAAAAACTGTGGATGAAGAGTCTCAACCCGGAATCCGCGTTCTGGAACAACCTGTGGCTGAGCCCGGTCACTTCCTGGTGGTAGACCGCATCGCCCTTTCCGGTGAACCCGACGAGGAGCTTCTGGCCAGGATGGCCGACTCTGTCCAAACTGCATTTCGCGAGGGAGCAGGATCGTGTTTGCTTCGGGAATTGAAATCGGGTTCGACCAGTATTGAAACCGCATTTTCCAACCGGTTCGAACTGGATGGGATTTCATTCGAGGAGCCATCGGTACATCTTTTCAGTTTCAACAATCCCTTCGGGGCATGCCGTTGCTGCGAAGGCTTCGGCAGCGTGATGGGGATCGATGAGGATCTGGTGGTGCCCGATAAAAGCCTCTCGGTATACGAAGGCGCCATCGTGTGCTGGAAAGGGGAGAAGATGCGGGAATGGAACGACCAGCTCATCAAAAATGCTCACAAATTCGACTTCCCGGTACACAAGCCGTACTACGAACTCAGCGATTTTTTCCGTCAGTTGCTCTGGAAGGGGAACAAGCATTTTTACGGTCTCGACCGGTTTTTCAAATTCCTGGAAGAGCAGACTTACAAGATCCAGTACAGGGTCATGCTTTCCCGCTACAGAGGGAAGACCGCCTGTCCGGAATGCATGGGAACCCGGCTCAGAAAAGACGCCTCCTATGTGAAGGTGGCCGGTGCATCCATCAGTGATTTGGTGCTGATGCCGGTGAAGGATGTGCTCGCATTTTTTGAAAACATGCAGCTCGACGATAACGACCAGCGTATCGCCAAACGGTTGCTGCTGGAGATCAACTCGCGTCTGAAATTTCTCAATGAAGTGGGTCTGGGTTACCTGACACTGAACCGGCTTTCCAATTCCCTTTCGGGAGGAGAGTCGCAGCGAATCAACCTGGCGACCTCCCTGGGAAGTACCCTCGTCGGTTCGATGTATATCCTTGATGAACCCAGCATCGGGTTGCATCCCCGGGACACAAGGCGGCTGATCGATGTCCTGAAGTCCCTTCGTGACGTGGGCAATACGGTGATCGTGGTTGAACACGACGAGGAGATCATGCGGGCTGCCGATCAGTTGATCGACATCGGGCCGATGGCCGGTGCCCACGGCGGAGAGCTGGTTTTTCAGGGGCATGCCGATGAGCTGATGCGCAACGGTAAAAGCCTGACCGCCCTGTATCTCAGTGGAAAGGAATCCATCCCGGTGCCTGCCCAGAGGAGGAAATGGAAAAAGTCCATCGATATCAAAGGGGCCCGGGAAAACAACCTGAAGCACGTGAACGTGCGCTTCCCGATAGGCATTATGACCGTGGTGACGGGAGTGAGCGGGTCGGGAAAAACTTCACTGGTGAAGAAGATCCTCTATCCCGCGGTGAAAAAAGTGCTTGGAGGCTACGGAGAAGCGACCGGAAATTTCGACCGGATGGAGGGGGATTACCTCGAGATCAAAGCCTGTGAAATGGTGGACCAAAACCCTATCGGGAAATCATCGCGGTCCAATCCGGTCACTTACATCAAGGCCTACGACGACGTACGTTCGCTCTATTCCGACCTTCCCCTGGCCAGACAACGTGCTCTGAAACCCTCGCATTTCAGTTTCAACGTGGAAGGGGGGCGCTGCGAGCAATGCCAGGGCGAAGGGATGATCACGGTGGAGATGCAATTCATGGCCGATATCCATCTGAAATGTGATCAATGTAAAGGGCGTCGCTTCAAGGAACAGGTGCTTTCAGTGGAATACAGAGGCAAGAGTGTTTTCGATATCCTGGAATTGACGGTCGACCAGGCACTGGAATTTTTCTCGGAAGAGTCCGGACCGGAGAAGTACAAGAGTATCCACGCACGTATCTGCAACAAGATCCAGCCGCTGGCTGATGTGGGACTGGGGTATATCCGACTTGGCCAAAGCAGTTCAACGCTCAGTGGAGGAGAGGCGCAGCGGATCAAGCTCGCCAGCTTCCTTTCTAAAGGCAACCAGGCTACCAATACCCTGTTCGTTTTCGATGAACCGACCACAGGTCTTCATTTTCACGATATCCGCAAACTGCTGAAAGCGTTTGATGCACTGGTCCGGAACGGAAATACCCTGGTGGTCATTGAGCACAATCAGGAGGTGATCAAGTGCGCCGATTGGGTCATCGACCTCGGCCCGGATGGGGGACAGGATGGCGGACGCATCGTTTTTGAAGGGTTGCCGGAGCAATTGGTGGATGTGCCTGAATCGCTAACCGGGCAGTGCATGCGCGACAAAGTGGTTCACCCCGACTCGCGCACGGTTCGCTGATCTATCATTTATTGAAATACACAGGAACCCTCCGGCAAAGGATCGCCATGGAGCAGGTGTCGGCTGAATTGGTTGGCCAGCCAGGGTCCCATCATGTATCCCTTGGAACCAAGACCGTTGAAAACATAAAGCCTTTCTTTTTGCGGGTGCCGGCACAGGATGGGCCTCCTGTCGCGGGTGGAGGGACGGATGGCAGCCTTGTGGTTGACCACAGTGAAGGGCACATCGATGATCTTTCTTAGTGCGGATTCCAATTCGTGCCGCCCTTCTTCGGTAGGGATGGAGTCGATCTTTTTGAAGTCGTAGGTTGCACCAACCATGTAATCGAATCCGCCCAGTGGAATCAATTTTACCGTGCTGTGGATGACCTTGTCTTTGGGCAGGCCCTCGGTGCGGATCCAGAGCATCTCGCCTTTGCAAGGATTGAACGGAAGTGAAGAGAGCATGGGATTGTTCAGGGCACTGCTCCCGGTACAGTCAATCAAAGCGGAAGCCCTGATGCCTTTCCAAAAAACGCCTTCGTGGTCAAACTCCGGGGAATCAGGATCTATCTTGTCTTGAAGAAGAGCACCCTTTTGCTGAAGGTGGGTGCGCATCGCATCGAGAAATCGTCCTGAATCCACCCAGCCTCCGTTGATGCACCAGATGCCGCCTTGCTGAGAACGGATGCCCGGTGGCATCTGATCGTGTTCGCACAGGTCGGAAATGTACTGGCTGAATCCGGCATCCGCGCTTCTTCCCATCCAGTCGTTACGCTGTCCTGCATCGTGAAAAAGCTCCAGCACAGGGAAGTCTTCGAAGAACCGGGCGGCACACTTGTCTTCGATATCGTTGTAGGTCTTTCGGGCAAATGGCAGAAAGATGTCCGCCATCCACGTCTTGACGATGCGTCTCCCGGTGATGGGATGCATCAGTCCCGATGCAATACGCGATGGGGTGTCGGGGTTGTCCGGGTCGACTACCAGAACGGATTTTCCGGCTTCAAGCAGAAACCAGGAAAGGAGACTTCCCGCCAGTCCCTGACCGGCAATGAGGTAGTCTACCTTCCGGGACATGCCTTTCTGGCGGAATTCAGCCGGATGTGAAAATCAGGGTCGGGTTCCTTTGAAACTGACTAGGGCGATCTTGTCGCCGGTGCTGTTCATGGCCAATCGGTAAAAGTTACCGATGTTCTCGGTGAGGTCAGCCACTTCTACCCACTGGGGATTGTCTTCGTTGCGGGTGTCGTACATGAGGATCTTGCCCTTGTTGCCGCAATATACTTTTCCGTCGGGACCCCAGCAGAAATCTTCTACGCCAACAGGTAACTCAAGCATGGGCATCCGCTCCTCGTTGGTCATGTCGTACTGCCAAACGCTGTGCTTGCCATCTTTCTCCTTTGCCAATACTACATAGGATAGTAGTCCTGTTCCGGGAATCTTGGCCATGCAGCGTCCGAATCCGCCTTGCATCAGTATGATGGCTTGCTGTGGAACCATGTCGAATTGCTGAAGCATGGGCGTAGGTCCGTTCAGCATATAAGCACCGATGGTGGTGTCGTTTATCCAGCAGTAGTAGGCTACGGAATCTTCGTTCGGTGTAAGGTAATCTTCTCCGCTGCCGTCAATGTTGATCTCCCAAAGCTTCTGGGCTTTTTCCATTTCTACGCGCACGTAGGAAAGTTTTGTTTTGGCGGACGGAATTGGCTGAGGCTGATACTCGCTTTCGGGGGTGTTGGTGACCTGTCGGATGATCTTTTTCCGGATGTCGAACTCGTACAAGTCGCTTTGCGATGTATCCGGCATGCTGACGTAGTAAAGGAATTTGCCGTCCTTCGAGAAGCAGGGCTGGTTGTCGTAATGGTCGTTGTCCGTCATGCGGTACGGATTCAGGACACTGACTTTGCCTTCCTTTTGGACAACGTCGAGCAACCAGATGTCGGTAGTGCGTTGCTGGGCGATGGCCAGGTGACCGGTGATCAGAAGTAAAGGGAGCAGGAGGATGTTTTTCATGGGTGTGTAGACGCCTGATTAACTACGAATGTATAGATTTTATTGTGTGGGTTAAGCCGGTATGGCTCTTCCGGATACTGTTTACGCCCCCGGCGGGAAATGGTTGCCTGTTCAGGGCTGTGGAGGAGCTTGCAGAAGTGGCTTGTTGCCCGGTTTACGGACGATGCTGTTTTTTTTCATTCCGGGATGAAAGCCGATGCTTTGGATTGTGCCATCGGCCAGTGTCGCGTGGATGACCATGGAATCCGTGCGGATTTCTTCCAGCCGGGCCTGAACGGGAGTCTCTGCAAAATTGAGGTTGCGTACAAGCGTCTTGTTGTAGATTCCATATTTCCGGATCACCTTGAACCCGCCGGGTGATTTGCCGGTGTTCAGCATGCTTTGTTGCTCGGTGAGGTAGGTGTTGGATCCAAGGTGAAATTCCAGTTCGGAACGGAATTCGGACAGGTGACCACTGATGGTGTAAAAAAGGAGGGAAGGCGACCACAGGAAGACCAGGATGCTGAGCAGCCAGGATCCGAAGTAGGTTTTGATGAAGTTGTTGGCTGATGGGGATCGCAGGACCCAGCCGGAAAGAGAAAGTCCGCTGCAGACCGATAAAAGCAACGTATAATGCCATGCATCAGCCTCGGGGAATACGAGATAAAAAACAAACGTGACCGCGATTAATGCTACGTGTACGGAGATGCCCAGGCGTAGAGCCTGCTGGCTGAATCGCCTCGAGATCATACCCAGGATCAATGCTGTGACGATCGAGAGGATATACAGGCAGATAGTCAGGACGAGTTCAAGTTGGTCCATAAACTCAGGGTGTGTTTTTCTCTTTCAGCAAGGCTTCCAGACCGAACAGCTCATCGCGGAACCGGGCGGCCTCCATGAAATCGAGTTCCATGGCGGCTTTTTCCATACTCTTGCGGGTGCTGGAGATGGCGAGGCTGATTTGTTCAGGGGTCATGAACCGGACTACCGGATCGGCTGCTACGCTGGTTTCGTTCTTTTCAATATAGGCTTTGGACAGGTTCTCCGAACGCCCCTCCAGATCGGCAAACGCAGCGGAAGCTTTTTTGTTCAGCGGGGTAGGGGTGATGCCATTCTCTTCGTTGAAAGCCATTTGCTTGGCCCGGCGACGGTTGGTCTCTTCGATGGTACGCCGCATACTTTCAGTGATGGTGTCGGCATACATGATCACCCTCCCGTTCACATTCCTGGCGGCACGTCCCGCAGTCTGGGTCAGGGATCGGTTCGATCGGAGGAATCCCTCTTTGTCGGCATCGAGAATGGCGACCAGCGACACCTCCGGCAGGTCAAGCCCCTCGCGGAGCAGGTTGATGCCGATCAGTACGTCAAAAACGCCAAGCCGCAGGTCACGGAGGATCTCCACCCGCTCGAGGGTCTCCACTTCGGAGTGGATATAACGGCAGCGGATATCCAATTTGGCCATGTATTTGGCCAGCTCCTCGGACATGCGTTTGGTGAGGGTGGTGACCAGAACACGTTCTTCACGCTTGACCACTTTGGCGATCTCTTCCAGCAGGTCGTCGACCTGGTTGGAGACCGGACGTACTTCGATGGGCGGGTCGAGCAGGCCGGTAGGTCGGATGACTTGTTCGACAATGACTCCCTCCGACTTCTGAAGCTCGTATTCGGCAGGCGTGGCACTGACATAAACCGTCTGTCCCACCAGCTGCTCGAATTCCTCGAATTTGAGCGGTCGGTTGTCCACCGCGGCCGGTAACCTGAATCCGTATTCCACCAGGTTTGTCTTGCGGGCACGGTCGCCGTTGTACATGGCGCGGATCTGCGACACCGTCACATGGCTCTCGTCGATCACCATCAGGAAGTCCTTGGGGAAATAGTCGAGCAGACAGAATGGTCGCTGCCCGCTTGTGCGCCCGTCGAAGTAACGGGAATAATTCTCAATGCCGGAGCAATAACCCAGCTCCCGGATCATCTCCAGATCGAACGTGACCCGGTCTTCCAGGCGCTTGGCTTCCAGGGGGCGACCGGTTTCGAGGAAATACTCCGTTTGCTTGACCATGTCGGCCTGGATTTCAAAGATGGCGTCTTGTTGACGTGAGGCGGAGGTGACAAAGATGTTGGCCGGGAAGATGGCCAGGTGGTCGTGCTTATCGTAACGCTTGCCGGTGGACGGTTCGATAGTGGCCAGTTCTTCGATCTCGTCTCCAAAAAATACGAGGCGGTAAGCCAGGTCCATGTAAGCGGGGAAAATATCCACTGTGTCGCCCTGTACGCGGAATGTGCCTCTTTTGAACTCCTGCCCTGCGCGCGAGTAAAGGCTTCCAACCAGCTTGTGGAGGAGTCCGTTCCGGCTGATCTTCATCCCCGCCTGGACGCGGATGATGTTCTCCGCAAAATCAGCCGGGTTGCCCATGCCGTAGATGCATGATACCGAACTGACCACCACGATGTCGCGCCGTCCGGAGAGCAGCGATGTTGTCGTGCTGAGACGGAGTTTTTCGATCTCTTCGTTGATGGAAAGGTCCTTCTCGATGTACGTATTGGTGGTAGGGATGTAGGCCTCGGGCTGGTAATAGTCGTAGTACGAAACGAAGTATTCCACTGCGTTTTTCGGAAAGAACTGCCTGAACTCCCCGTACAATTGAGCCGCAAGTGTTTTGTTGTGACTTAGTACAAGTGTTGGTCGTTGGATCTCCTGGATGACATTGGCGATGGTGAATGTTTTTCCGGAACCGGTGACCCCGAGCAGGGTCTGGGCGGGATCGCCTCGAAGAAGTCCCCGGGTCAACTGGGAGATGGCCTCCGGTTGATCGCCGGTAGGCTGGAAATCGGAAACCAGGTTGAACTCCATTTCGCCAAAGATAAGACCCACAGGATGGATTGCCGAGGTTACAGGATTTTCATCCTCAAATGAACCGCAAAGATCACAAATCGCCTAAGGCGATGGATAAAGGCCGCAATGACGCTTTGCCGAGCTTGGTGTTTTTCAGGCAATGACCATGGACAACCGGGCAGCAGACAAAATACAGCAGACAAAAGTCCTCGCGTTCTTCTCTTCTTCGACGAAGGCGAAGATTTGCGTGGCTGCCGCAGGCAGGCATAGCGGTTAAACTTCGGGATCTAAACAACGCACCCTTGCTTTCATTAGGTTTGTCATCCAATGCAGCTCCGGCGCGAAACTTCCCTGCAGATACTTCTGGTCCTGATCGCCATTGTCGGTTACTGGCCGGTGATCGGATTTGAATACACGTTGAAGTGGGATATTATCGATCAGTATTTTCCGTGGAGGATGTTCATCGTGGAGTGCCTGCGATCGGGTGTGTTTCCCCTGTGGAACCCCTACGAACAGCTCGGCACCCCGATTTTTGCCGATCCTCAAAGCGGTTACTGGTACGCTCCGGTGTGGTTGTCCGCACTGTTCGGTGAGTACAGCCTGAGGTCGGTTCAGGTGGAGTATTTCGCACATGTCGCATTGGGGGGATTGGGCATGTTCCGACTGCTTCGCTCCTTCAGGGTGGATAGCAGCTACACGTTTTTCCTGTCTTTGGCTTATGTGTTTTCGGGCTTCTTCATCGGCAATGCCCAACACCTCACTTATGTGGTCACCGGGTGTTGGCTGCCTTGGGTGCTGTGGTCGTTCAAGCATATGCTTTCCAACCGTGGACTTCGTCCTGTTGTCCGTTTCAGTTTGTTCACCTGGCTGCTGATCACCGGTGGCTACCCCGCCTTCAGTATCATCCTGTTTTACCTGCTTGCTGCTTTGTGGATTTTTCAATTGTGGAATTGCCGTGGCAAGACCATGGAAACCCGAGGATTGCTTTCGAGAAGTGCATTGAGTGCTATACTGCTTGGGGTGTTGCTTTCGGGCTTGATATTCACACTCTGGCAGGGAAGATCCTATTTCAGTCGCAGCGAGGGGTTGGATTATTCCGTTGCCGCTTTCGGTCCCTTCTCCCCTCAATCGATGATTTCCTTCCTTTTCCCCCTTGCTTCAGCACGGAACCCGGAATTTTTCAATACGGACATCAGCATGTCCAGTGCCTATCTGGGTTGGTTCGCCTTGGCGGGATTCATCCTGTTCCTGTTCGGGAAGAAGAAGCGGGGCGATTGGGTCCTTCTTTCTGTAGTTGTTTTTTTTCTGCTTGCTTCTTTTGGAAAATACACCCCGGTCCATCGGTTTTTATTCGATCATGTGCCGATGATGGATTGGTTTCGATTCCCATCGGTCTTCCGTCTCTTCTTGATGATCGGTCTGCTGCTGGCCTCCGGTCTGGCCTTTTCGAGACTTCGTAGTGTCCGTCCGATGCTTGTTTTACAAGCACTGTTCCTGCTCCTTCTCATCGTTTTGATGTACCGCGCATGGGGTTTTTCCGCAATCAACTGGCCGGAGCTCCATCAATGGAGTGCATTTTTCAGAAACATCACTTTCGAACAGGCATTGGTTACTCAGGCTGTCCTATTGGCCCTGGTACTCGCAGCTGGTGTACTTGTTCTTTTATCGCGGTGGCAATTGCAACCTAAGCTAGTGGTGATCGGAGCTGTGGGTATTGCTGAACTGCTCTTTTTCTCACGGATGAGTATGCCGGTCACTGTAGTTTCGGAATACAATACCCGGAAAACGCAACTGGCTTTGGACAGTGCTCGGGTCAAGGGTTTTCCCATTCCGGAAATGCATCCGGTTCGGTTAAACCTGGATTCAGGCTCGTTCCCGGTGCCTTTTTGGAAAAACCTGAACCTATTCCGCAAGCAGCCGGCTTGGGACGGATATAACAACTTCCAGCTGAAGGGCTATATCCAATTCTTCGATCAGGAGCCGTTGCGTTCGGCTCAACTTGGTAGGCCATGGGTAAGTTTTGCCGATACAGTGCTGACCTATTCCGATTCCATTCACCCCGCAAGGCTCGAGGGGAGAAATATTGCCTACCTGGAAGCTCAACCTGATGTGGCAATTCCTTCGGGCATTTCCGATCCGAATAACCGGGCGGTTGTGTATGGATTTGAACCGGGTCGAATGGCCATCTCCGCCCAACTGGAGAGCGATTCGGCTTTGTTGTTGGTGATGCAGCAGGAATATCCCGGGTGGGAAATCAGGGTGGACGGGAAGCAGGTCGCACCGCTGACTGCCGATTACCTTTTTCAATCGGTTTGGATGGGCAAAGGAAACCACCGACTCGAATGGGTGTATATCAACCTCCCTGTACGTATACTGACACTCCTGGGATTCTTTGTAGCTATGGTTTGCACACTGGTTCTTTGTATTCCGAGCCGTAAGCCGGTTTCCGTTATTCCAGGGCAAACTCCTTGATGCTGAGATTTGTATGGAGGTTGCCTTTTTGATCACTGCCCAATTTCACCGGGTATGCCGACTAGGGGTCGGGGGTGGATCCGATACGGTTTTTCAGTTCGGTTGTTCATGTACCGGATGCTTGAAATTGTCTACCTTCGCGCCACATAACTTAAAAAAATGAATCTCAAGAAAAGCATCCTGCCCCTTGTAGTTGCCGCTTTCATGGTCAGCTCCTGCAATGCGCAGAACAAGAAAAAAGACCAGAACATGAGCAGTACCATCGACTCAGTCAGCTACGGACTTGGAGTAGCCATCGGCAATAATTTGAAGAACAGCGGCTTCGATTCCCTGAAAGTGGAACTGCTTGCCCAGGGCCTTCAGGAGGTTCTCGATGGTAAAGCCACCATGAAGCAGGAAGATGCAGATCGCATCATCCAGGGCTACATGATGGAGAAAGAAAAAGTCAAAGGAGAAGGCAACCTGAAAAAAGGTCAGTCATTCCTCGAGGAGAACAAGAAAAAGCCGGGAGTTCAGGTGACCGCCAGCGGTATGCAGTACATCGTGTTGAAGGAAGGTACCGGTCCTAAGCCCGGTTTGAACGACAAAGTCACTACGCATTACCACGGCACTCTGATCGACGGCACTGTTTTCGACAGTTCGGTCGAGCGCGGTCAGCCGGCCAGTTTCCCTGTGAGTGGAGTCATTCCGGGATGGACAGAAGCCCTGCAGTTGATGGGTGTCGGTTCCAAGTGGAAGTTGTTCCTTCCGTCTAACCTTGCTTATGGCGAGCGCGGAGCGGGCGGTAAAATCGGTCCCAACAGCGTTCTCGTTTTCGAGGTTGAACTCCTCTCGATCGACAAAGAATAAGCAATATTCAGTGAAGTGAAAACGGGCCGTCTCCATCAGAGGCGGCCCGTTTGCTTTTCTATCCCGGACGGTTGTGGCTCAGAGCTGCATTCCGGTCCATTTCACGAACAGGTTCTCAGGGATGCTTGTCGAACCGTTTCTGAAGTAGTAAACTGCTCCCCAATCGTGCGTTACGCGGTGGTATTCCACTGAAACGCCGTCCTTCACGACACGTATGGTGGTCACTATTTTCCGTTTTTCGTGAATATCCTCCCTTGTGATTTTCACATCCTCTCCGCTTGCTTTCCATCCGGATTGCCCCCTTAAATCACTTGCCGATAATTTAATGGCCGTATCGTGCCCGGAAGGAATAGGCTGTTCCGTTTGGCCATAGGCCGAGGCGGATTGCACAAACAGAAAAAGACCGATGAAGAAGGATATGTTCGGATGCCGAAGTTGAAATTTATAGGTTATTGCGGAGTAATTAGAGTTGCTTGAAACCTCATTCTTTACTTTTGCGTAACATAGGTCAGTACTTTTTGTATGAAGAAGTTTCATCCTGATTCGCATTCGATCCGTTTGTACGCAACCGGTGTGTTTGGGTTCGTTTGCCTGATGTTGTTTTGGAGCCAACTCGCTTTCGCACAACATCCGGGTAAAAGCGAGACGGTGAAATACATCAATGACCTCATCGGGCCGTCCAAGTCGTTGAGTGTAAAAACTGGCACGCTTGTTGTCACTTTTCGCGATGAAAAAAACCGACTTGTGCGTGAAGACCGGGTTCCGGCCTCAGACCTGGATCTCAATATCTTTTACGAAGAAGAATCCGGTTTGCTATGTATCCCCTGCATGAAAGACTACCGGGAGTGCCTGACACGGGTATTGGTTTTTCAGAAGGTGAAGCGCCGGTACGAGCGTTTCAGTATGCCGGTGACTGATGAAGTCCAATATCAGAAACTTAAAAAAGCATTCGATCATCTCATTCGTGTACTTTCAGAAGTCAAATACCGTGAAACAGTCGTTTTGGATTAGTTTGATTTGTTTAGCGATGGCATCTACTGTCTTCGCTCAGGACCGGACCAAGTCGCATACTGCACTTGTGAAAGGAATGAGTTTGTTTCGCCAGGCCAAGTACCAGGCTGCTATCAAATCCTTTGAACAATCAATCATGTTCGACAGCACCAACTACGATGCCTGGCTGAAGCGAGGTTTTGTCCGCGGAATACTTGGAGATTTTGAAGGAGAAAAGAACGATTATGATTTTGTCATCTCACATGCACCGGATCACTCGCATGCGTACGTTTCTCGCGGCAGTGCATTCAGCCGACTCAATAATGTCGAAAGTGCCATGGCAGACTTCAATACGGCCATTCAGCTGGACCCGGAGAACCAGGAAGCTTACAACAACCGTGGTTTTGCCAAAAAGGCTTTGGGCGACAAATTGGGCGCCTGTGCCGATTGGGAGGAGTCCAGGCGTCTAGGTAACAAAGAAGCGATCATTATTTTGAAAAATAACTATTGTCAACATGAGAAGTAAGGAGTTCAGGATAAATTCGTTTTGGATGTTTCCGCTGCCAGTCATCGTCATTGCAACGGCCTTTTTATCGTTCAGCCTTCCACAGGATGAATTGAGTTCCTGTATCACCAAGATCAAAAGCGAATGGTCCAGGCCATGCATACAGTGCGTGGAGCATTCGAAAAGCTACAGGGTGTATTTCCGCAACACCTGTGACCGTGCCCTCGATGTGAAACTTGCAGCGCAGGAGAATGACAAGCGCTGGAAGACCTATACTTTCCGCATGGTTCAGCCCGGTGACACACTGCTGGCTTATGCTTGCCATGGAACCGGGAAGTATCTGTATTGGGTACGGAATCCTGAAGACATCGAATACGTTTTTCCGACCGAAGAGGAGATCAACGAGGCGTTTACAGATTAAATAGATCCGTAACGTTCATGCAATCCCCAGCCGTATAAGGCGAAGTCGTACCTGACGGGATCCTTCGGATCCAGCTTGCTTAGATTTTCAGTCAACTCTTGCACCGCTTTCCAATCGTCTTGATTTCGGTCCAGCAATCCCAAATGTCGGGCAGTTTTTCCGGAGTGAAGATCCAGGGGACAATACAAGGCGGAGGTGGGTATTCCGGCCCATAGACCGAAATCAACACCCGAGCTGTCTTTTCTTACCATCCACCGTAAAAACATATTGATTCTTTTAGCAGCTGCATTGCGCATCGGGTCGGCGAAGTGCTTTCGGCTCCTTTCCGGACACCGCAGGCTCATGAAGGTGTCGCGGACGGCGGAAATGGCGGATCCCAAATCACCGTTTGTATTGTACGCGCTAGTAAAAACGCCCTCCAATCCTCCAGCAGATCGATAAATTGCCTGCAATGCACGAAGAAAAAAGATGGCATCGGTGCCGTTGAAGGTCCTGTGGCAAAAAACGGAGAACTTCCTGCGCTCGGTTGCCGAATGGTGGAGGATGAAATCGAACGGGGCATCGTCCATCCTCTCCATCAATTGTCGGGCGTTCCGGAGGATGACCGGTCTTTGCCCCCAGGCGATCAAGGCCGTCAGGAAACCGCTGATTTCGATGTCCTCCTTCCTTGTGAATGACCGGGGGATAGATATCGGATCGTTTTCGATGAATTCGGGAATATTGAACCGATGGACGAGACTGTCCAGAAGCTCCTTCAATTCTGCTTGCGGTGGCATCCCCACGAAGGTAAGGCTCGACCTGTATATAATAAACAAGGGCCCCCGAGGGAGCCCTTGCCTTCCCGACCCAGCCCGGACAGCTGAACCAGCGAGACCCGAAATTCATGACGAAACTAAGCCGGGATTTCATCGTCAACAAGGGACAAGTATTAAGGTGGTACAACCATGGAACTGCGATGATTTGGGATGTGTTTTTGGTTTGTGTTTCAAAATCAATGGGTTGTTGTTATATGGAAGTCGGGTTTAGGACACGACCGGGATCCGGTAAATTGGGTGAGTGCGGATTGGTTTCGGGTGATTGTATTTCTGCGAAATGGGAGGGGTGTTCCGATTTGTAGCGGAATCGAAACCGATGTCCTGGGCGTAAACATTCAATCGCATGAAAATCTACACACAACCGTGTTAGGTTGTTTTGTTTTATTTACTTTTTAGAAGTCGATTCAATGTCTTGATAGGAAATCAACATGTGCTGGCTCTTTTGTTGAGCCGGCTTACGGCAGAGGAGGAGCGCAGGTTGAAGATGTCCGTAGGCCGGAGTGCCGCCCTATTGCGTTTTTGCGAAGAGGCCTTCAGGCATAAGCATGCGGGCGCGGATTGGATACTTGCTTATAGTCGAAACGATGCTCGACCCGTTTCACGGGAGAGTACCAGGAAGTTGATTGAACGGTTGTTGTCGCATGTCTTCCAGGTTTTGGCAGGTTCGCCGGAAGTGCAGGAGTGTGGACAACAGAGAATGGATGCCGCTCATGCCAGCGAATGTGTCAAGTGCGGAGTGTTCATCGTCCAGTCGCTTGGGAACCGGGGAGTCCCGGTACGCTGGCTACTGGCGTTCCTCGAGAAAAGGGCAGAGCTATGCCGTTCGTTTGGATTGGTGGAAGACCTGGTGGCGGTTCAGTCTCAGCGTTTGCTGATGATGCAACAATTGGCGTTGCCAGGAAGCACATCCGAGCCGGAAGGGGTTTACCGCGATTTGCTGAAAGCCACCGAGAACATGCGGTTTTTAATCGAATCGGAGCAATATCTTTTCCATTACCTGGAGGAGTTTGGTAATTGTTTCTTACCTGGAAGAGAAAAGTTGGATGAGCTCGAACGTCGAATCGCTGAGATATCCGTGTTCAATCACCGAAGCCGATTTGTGTTTCTGAGTTTCGTTCAACTTGTCCTTCAGTCCCGTGTATTCTTCGCTAAAGGGGATGCGCTCACCGGAAAGAGACTTGTCGGCGAGGTTGTTTCCATGACAGATGAGTTTTCGGAAGTGACTTACCGATTGAAAAACAGTCCATACGGAAGCAATGGCTTTGGCATAGGAACTCCGGGCATACAGGAGCCATCCAAGGGGACTGATCAGGGCCACGGAGTGATTCTGCAATTTCCTCGTTTCTTTGGATTGATTCATGAGCCTGTGATTCTCGATCTTTTTTACAGCCGTCAAGCGGATGTGGCGGCTGAGCTGATACAGCTTTTTTTGCCTCCTGTAAGTAGTGAGCGGGCGATAGTTTTTCCGGCCAGATGGTATGTGATTCAGGGATTCATCCAGTTCAGGAATGGTGAGTTTCAACGTGCGGCACAGTCTTGTCGGGTTGCCGAGGGTGTTCCGGATGGAATAAGGTCGTCGTGGAGCATGGGGGTACGGTTATTATCCATCTTCATCAGCATTGAAAATGGAGCAACCGATTTGGCCTCACATCGGATCGAGAGCCTGCGGAAGTTCATGGAGCGACAACATCGCATTCAGCAATTCTCGAAGCGGGAGCATTTGATAGTGAGAATGCTGAGTGGCCTCATGCGCTCGGATTTTGATTTTCGTAAGGTGGCTCTCGGATATGCGGAAGAGCTCGAACTGCTTGCGTCACCCGAGGAGGGCTTTGCCTGGGTGCCCGGCGGGTATGAACTGATTCCTTTTCAGGAATGGCTGAGAGGAAAGGCCGGTAGTATTTGATAATGCTGTTGATAACAATTTCTACGGCTTTCGGAGCCGAAAATCCGGTTGCATCGCTGAATGCGTATCTTTATAATGTAAACATGATGCCAACCTTCGGGTGCTGACTTTCCGGATAACCCATTGGAGCCGATCCAATGGTGCAGTTGATCCCGGAACAGTAGTAACTCCGGAACACTTCAATCAAGCCGACACATGAACCGCTACCGATTCACATTGTCCAAAGGACTACTCTCTTCACTCTTGCTTGTGATAACACTTTCTTCGCAGGCCGAAAAGGTGTGGGTGCCTTTGGGTTCCTCTAAGCCGGCTGAAAGTAAGGCCGAGGTCCTGTTCTCCAATGTGGAACGCACGGAGGTCAGGCTGAGGTTGTCGGGTTTCTATCTGCAGGATGTTCAAACTTCCCGTGGTACGGCCGTGGTGGTGCAGTCGCCCGGTGGATCGTCTCTGCTGGCTGAAGGCGCGCCCGATCTTCCGAAGTTCGCCGTACCCCTGATCATTCCGAACCGGGGTGGGATGCAATGGCGTGTGATGAATGCCCGTTACAAAGAATACAGCGCTGTGAATGTCGCACCATCCAAAGGGAACCTGCTTCGCACTGTCAATCCTTCGGATGTGCCTTACCGTTATGGATCGGTTTACAACACCGATGCCTTTTTCCCGTCCGAGCCCTGTACGATGCGTGACCCCTATGTGTTCCGCGATTTCCGTGGGCAGACGTTGTTGCTTCAACCCTTCCGCTACAACCCGGTCACCCGTACATTGCTGGTGCTGGAAGAGATGCAGGTGGAGGTGGTGCCTTCGCCCACATTAAATGCCCCCAACCCATTGCCGGGAACCGGTTTTCCATCTGCAGTGTCCTCTGATTTCGCCCCCTTGTACAAACGTCATTTCGCCAACTATCCCTCCGTGCAGTACATCCCGGTCGACGAAGGAAGCCGGATGCTCATCATCTGTCCCGGAACATGGATGCCGCTGTTGCAGCCCCTGGTCGATTGGAAGACCCGCAGGGGAATGGAAGTGGAAGTGGTGGATGTGGCCACTGCCGGTTCCACCGCACCGGCCATCCAGCAGTTCATTGCCGGGCGTTATGTGTCCAGCCAGATCTCCTTCGTACTCCTGGTGGGTGATGCAGCACAGGTCCCAACCCTGAGCGCTTCGGGAGGAGCATCCGATCCCAGCTACGGTTTCATCAACGGCCAGGATTCCTATGCGGAAGTGATCATCGGTCGGTTCTCTGCGGAGACCGATCCCGATGTGGCTACCCAGGTGCAAAGGGTCATCGACTACGAACGCTACCCGGATCCCTCCGGGACTTCGTTTGGAAAAGGTGTCGTGGTCGCCAGCGATCAGGGTCCCGGCGATGACAATGAATACGACTGGGAACATGCGGTGAACATGCGGTCGGATCTGATCGGCTTCACCTATACCCAGGTCGACGAGTTGTACGATGGCACTCAGGCCGGCACGACCGATGCCGCCGGTGATCCGAGCAACATGGATTTGTTCAACCTCTTTCAATCGGGCATCGGATTGATGACCTATACGGGCCACGGCAGCAGCACCAGTTGTGCGACCACGGGTCTATCCAACAACGACGTGCAGAACATGACCAATACCGGCAAACTGCCTTTCATCTGGTCGGTGGCCTGTGTGAACGGTGAGTTCGATATGCCGGGCGGCCCTTGCTTCGCTGAAAAATTTCTGAGAGCGCAGGTCAACGGTCAGCCGACGGGTGCTGTGGCCACCCTCATGTCGTCCATCAACCAGAGCTGGGATCCGCCCATGGACGGTCAGGACGAAATGGTGGATATCCTGGCGCAGTCCTATCCGGGCAACATGAAGTTCACTTTCGGAGGGATTTCAGTGAACGGATGCATGCACATGAATGACACTTACGGCTCAGCCGGAGCCGATATGACCAACACCTGGCATTGTTTCGGTGATCCATCGCTGTTAGTGCGTACGGCCACGCCCGCATCCATGACTGTCAGCCATCTTCCTGTGGTGCCGCTCGGAACCACCGGCCTGCTTGTGAACTGCTCCCTCGACGAGGCTTTGGTCGCCCTGACGCTCAACGGCCAGCTCTTGGCCACTGCAGTGGTTTCCAACGGCGTCGCTACCCTGAATTTCAATCCACTGAACAGCACAGATACGCTGCATGTAACGGTCACCGGCTTCAATGCCTTGCCCTACGAAGGAAACGTGCTTGTCATTCCGCTGAACGGACCCTACGTGCTTGCTCAACAGGCCGGAATAGCTGAGCCTGTGGGTAACGGTGACGGCGCAGTCGATTATTCGGAAACGATCCATGCCGACGTGCAGCTTCAGAACATCGGACCGCAGGATGCTGTAAATGTCCAGTGTCAGTTCAGCACCAGCGATCCTTACGTGAATCTCCTTTCTGTAAATCCGGTCCCTGCCGGCACACTCGCAGGCAACTCGGCTGTCACCCTGGCCGGAGCGTTGCAGTACGAAGTGGCGGCTGTAGTGCCTGACCAGCACGTGGTTCAGTTTACACTCACCTTGAGTGACTCCGCAGGCAATACCTGGAGCGGACTGGTGCAGCAGGTGCTGCAGGCCCCCGTACTGGAGGCCGGGATGCTGGTCTTCCTCGATTCACTTACAGGCGATGGGGATGGGCAGCTTGAGCCGGGTGAAACGGCTTACATCATCGTTGAAGTGAACAATACCGGCCACAGCGATTCGCCTTCCCCTTCGAGCGCCGGCCTTCAAAGCGGCTTCGGTTCATTGGTGATCATCAACGGCAGTGCATCGCTACCCTCTGTTCCGGCATTGGGTGCCACGTACGCCTTGTTCCAGGTCGCGCTTGCTTCTAACGTGGCCTTGGGTACGCCTTATACCATGGATTTCGATGTGTTGTCCGGTGGCTACAGCGACACCAATCAATACGCATTCACAGCAGGAGTGATCCTCGAGGACTTTGAATCCAATGATTTCAGCACTTATTCCTGGACGACAGCAGGAGTACAACCCTGGATCACCACCCCGACAAATTCCCCCTACGAAGGCGTTTATCATGCACAGTCCGGATCGATCGCCGG
The DNA here is from genome assembly GCA_046049215.1 of Bacteroidota bacterium. GTDB lineage: Bacteria > Bacteroidota > Bacteroidia > AKYH767-A > OLB10 > JAJTFW01. The sequence continues at coordinate 25,413 of JBJOER010000096.1, forward strand.
AAATCAAACCAGTGAACTCCTGATTTCGGTGAACGCTTTGGCGAACGATTCCGTGAGTTTTTGGCACAAAGAATCATCCGAACAGGACTGGGATTTCCTGAAATTCTACATCGATGGCACTTTGATGGGTCAATGGAGTGGAATAACAGCCTGGACCTACTCAAGCTATCCGGTCACGGCCGGCGCTCATCAGCTCCGGTTCGTTTACGAAAAGGATGCCATCGTCGATGCCGGTCTCGATCTGGTATGGTTGGATAACATCCGTTTCCCCTTCGGAACCACTCCCACAACAGTGTCTGTCGTCGAAAACCAGCCTGTAGCCGGGTTTTCCATTCGTCCCAATCCAGTGAGCGATCAGTTGATGGTGGTCGTAGATGGCTTGAATGCAGAAGCCGCGCTATGGACGATTCACGATGTACAAGGGCGTTTGATTCGCCAGGGTCGGGTTCCCTCGGAATCGGCGTCGCAGAACCAATTTACAATTCCGGTTCTAGATCTGGATGCCGGTTGTTACTTGTTGAAAATCGAATGTGACGGTGCTCTGCAGTCGAAGCGGTTTGTAGTCAGCCACTAAGGTTTTCGGCTGAACGAATCGCTAAGATCAGACTCAAAGTACATCGAGGCTTCCGGCGCCTTCACGGATCACGACGGGCTCATCACCGCTGCAGTCGATGACCGTACTGGGCGTGTTGTGTCCGAAGCCACCATCCACGACCACGTCCACCCGGTTTACCCATTTGCCGGCGATCTCCTCAGGATCCGTCGGGTAGGGGGTGATCTCATCGTCATCGTGCAATGAAGAAGCCACCAAAGGACAACCGACCTCTGCTATCAGTGACTGCACGATGGGATGATCGGGCACGCGCAGACCGATGGTCTTGCGTCGGTTGCGGAAGAGTGAAGGGACTTCGTTTCCTGCCTCCAGGATGAAAGTATAAGGACCCGGCAAAGCCTTGTTCAGCATTTTGTAGACCGAACGGTCGAAAGGTTTCGTATAGGCGCTAATGTTACTCAGGTCGGTGCAGAGGATGGAGAACTTCGCCTTGTCCGGACGGATTCCTTTCAATCGACAAACCTGTTCGAAGCCCCTGTACTGCTCCAGGGAGCAGACGAAAGCATAGACCGAATCGGTCGGCACTATCACCACCCCGCCTTTGCGGAGGATTTCCGCGAGCTGGGCGATCTTGCGCGGCTCCGGATTTTCGGGGTGGATATGGAGTACCATGGGAAAAAAATTAGTTTTGCATCTCACACAAAGATATAGCTATGAACGAAGGAGATCTCGGTATCGGCTCAAGGGTCAGGCATCCTGAATTTGGTACGGGCGTCATCATCAACGTCAAAGGAAAGACCTACAGCGTGGTCTTCATGGAAAAAGGTCGTGTTGAAATTTCGAAAACCTACCACGCGCTGGAAACGATCGAGGCGGTCGAGCCGGATACCGACCTGGTGAGTTTCTCTGAAGTGGAACGCATGCTCACCAACATCATCAAGCGTTACAGTGATGTGCAGGAGACCGTACCCATGGGCAACCGGTGGCTCGGCGGGAAGTTGGTGCTGACACCGGGTTCTGCCGGACTACAGCCCAAGGAAGTGCCCATCGATGTGTTCTTCAACAAGATCATCATGCTGCGCGACAGGTTGCGTGTGATGGAGCAGAGGATCAATGCTCACGATAAACTGACGGAGGAAGACAAGGTCAACCTGCAGCAATACCTTACTCGCATTTACGGCAGCCTGACCACCTTCAATGTCCTCTTCAAGGACGAGAAGGACCATTTTGTAGGCGAGCGCTCGAAATGAGCCGATAACTCAAAGGCTTTCTTCTATAGCCCTGAAAGCGGATGGGATATAGGACACCAAATCACCGGAAGTCATTCCGACGGGGTGATTTTCTTTGGCGCAAAGGTCACCTGCCAGTCCATGTACATAAGCACCCGTCAACACGGCGCGCATGGGCGACAAGCCGCTGGCCAGCAGACCTGTGATCAAACCGGTGAGGGCGTCTCCCGATCCTCCTTTGGCCATGCCGTGGTTGCCTGTGGGGTTGATGTAAAGCTGCCCGTCCGGACAGGCGATGGTGCTGAAGCGACCCTTGAGCAGTATGAAGAGGTTGTGTTTTTTGGCTAAGTCCTGCTGCACTTTGATACGATCGAAGGAATCGGAGATCTTGCCTGCAAGCCGGGCGAATTCACCGGGATGTGGGGTCAGGATGGTGCCTGCAGGCAGAAAGGCCAGCCAGGTGGGGTTGTCGGAAAGCATATTGAGTGCATCGGCATCGATCACCAACGGTCCCGGGTGGTCCTGGATGACACGTTTCAAGACGTTGCCCGTTTGCCTTGAAGTTCCGAGTCCAGGACCGATTCCGATGGCATCGTAGGGTTCTGTCTTCACCACCTCGTCCAGATATTCATCCTCCGGTTCCGGATCGCACATCGCCTCCGGGCAATTGACCTGGACCGGTATCACGCAGCTCCCTGGGGTGCGTACAGTGACCAGTCCGGCACCGCTGCGCAGACAGGCTCCTGCGGCGAGGACAGCTGCTCCGGCTTTGCCACGGCTTCCTGCTAACAGTAAGGCATGTCCGAAAGTTCCTTTGTGCCCATGCAGGGGCCGCGGTGGTTGCAAAGCCGCAATGTCCCGGTGCGACAGGATGAAGGCCTCCGCCGGAGCCTCGGCGATGGCTTCGGTATCCAGGCCGATGTCGATCAACTCCCAGTTGCCGACGAACTCCTGGTACTCGGGCAGGAAGAAAGCCATGCGAGGTATCTGAAGGCAGAGTGTGGTGGTTGAGCGGATGACGCTGGACTTTTCCGGTGTCGGCCGGTCGGCGAACAGGCCGGAAGGGATGTCAATGGAAATGATCCTGCCTTCGCCTTCATTCAGGGCCTTGATCACGTCGGCAGCCGTGTCCGAAGCAGGACGGTTCAGACCTGAACCGAACAGGGCGTCGATGATGACGGTCTCATTTGTCCTTCCGGGTAGTTCCTTCGCCGACTTCACTACCCGGACGTCCTTCCCGATCAGTTTGTTCCAGCGTTCCGTATTGGCCCGGAAGTCATCAGACGGAGTACCTGTCCCGTCCACCACTACCACATCGACCGATTTGCCCCGTTGCCATAGCATCCGTGCAATGGCCATTCCGTCTCCTCCGTTGTTGCCTTGTCCGGCAACCACCAGGAAGTCTGAGCCTTCGGGAATCCGGTTCAACAACCAGGTCGTGCATGCGGATGCGGCCTGTTCCATGAGATCCAGCGGACGGATGTTCTTCCGTTCGATGGTGGATCGGTCGACAGTGCGGACTTGTTCGATGCAGAGTACTTTGATCACGTGTGCAGGATGTGGATATCGATACCTTCCAGCTCGGGTGCCGCCTTGAGTTCCTCCCCTTCTCCATGAATGGTGAAGACCGTTTTTGCACCACATTCCTTGATGGTGCGCAATAGGGAAGGCCAGTCGGCATGGTCGCTTACAGGCAACTGGAAGTCATAGCCACGTTGTTTTTCCTCCCAGCCGGTAGCAAAACCTTTCAGGAAATGCTTGCCGGGCCGGAAGTTCTGTAAACCCATCGGAGGAATGAGGTAGATGAGGTTGCGCTGCTGCTTGAAGGTCTCACGCTTGTAATGCTCCCATGCACCCAGCTTGAAACCGAATTCCTCGTACACGCGGTGGTAATCAGCCATGTGCGGATGCACCATCACTTTGAAACCGGGAAGATGGTCCGCGATCAGTCGTGTCAGTCGCTGGGCCTTTCCCAGGGAGTAGGCTCCGATCAGCAGATTGATGTCTTTGAACTGCGAAAGGGCGGCGACGGCATCACCACCCGGCGGATGGGTCTTGTCGCGTTGCCCGAAGGTGACTTCCGTGATGAGCATGTCGCACTTCACCAGTTCGAACGGCTCGCAGCTGAGATCGCTCTCCCGTTTGAAGTCGCCGGTGTAAACCAGGGACTGTCCGTGGTTCTCCCAGCGGATCTGTGCTGAACCCAGCATGTGACCCGCCGGGTGGAAAGAGAAGGGGATGCCGTCGATCTCGAACACCTCTCCATACGGTATCGGATGTACGAATTTGGCCAGGTAGTCGAACCGCTTCTTCAAAAGCGCTGCCGTACCCGGAGTGCAGTAAACGTGTTCATGGCCCGGTGAGGCATGGTCGCCATGGGCATGACTCACCACGGCGTAGCGCACGGGGTCGAGGGGGTCGATGTGTATGGAGGATCCGGGTATCCGGTATCCCCGGGCATGCCGTTCAAGAGGTAGCATGGTGGGTGTTGTTGGATTTGCGTATGGCAGCGTCAATCTGCAAGACTTGTGGGATCAATGCGCGGCTTTCGTCGTTTTCAATGATGTAGGCGGCCATGTTTCTTTTTTTTTCGGTACTCCACTGCCGTGACATGATGCTTCTCACTTCGGCTTCCGTGCGGTTGTCGCGAAGCATGGTTCTTTTTACGCGGAGCGGCTCAGGTGCGTCTACCAGGATGACCTGGTCAAGGTCTTTCCAGGTTCCGGATTCGTAGAGGATGGCCGCTTCCCGGAGTGTGTATTCGGCTTCGGGATGGGTCCGGGTCCAGTTTTCGTAGTCCTCCATGACCCGGGGGTGGACCAGTCGGTTCAATGCATCAAGCGCCTTTTCGTCACCGAAAACCTGTTGAGCAACCTTCGCCCGGTTGAGTTTCCCATCCTCCAAGTACACATCCGGGCCGAATGTCGATGAGATGTCCCTTCTCAAGCCCTCGT
>JBJOER010000097.1:0-5403 GCA_046049215.1 Bacteroidota bacterium
TGTTTGATACCGGAGAGATCTGGTACGATTGTGACGATCTCGATGACCAGGAAGTGATCGACTGGGCACTCAATTACGGATATGAGGATGAAGAAATCCTGGACGAAAACGGCCAACCGGATATTCCATTTCTCCGGGAGCAGATGCGGGAACTTGAGGCGGAGGACTTGCCTGTCCATGCATCACCGTACGGACGCGCCATGCAGTGGTTTGAAGAAAAAACGACGAAGCACGAACGAAAAGAATTGAAAATAGAGCTCATTGATGGCTATGCACCCGGCCGGGATTGGAGTGCGGTGTACGTGAAAAACCCGGAATCGCTCTTTTATCTGCAGGCATGGCTTGAGCTCAAAGGCATCCGGGTGAATTTCGAAGAGGAAAGACCCCAGGACTGATTTGTGAAATTTAATTCCGTGAAGCGACATACTAAACGATTGATCCCGCAATTCAAATCAATCATCAAATAGAGGCCCCCCGATACTCAAACACTGAAAGCGATTCGTTCATCCACCAACTTCCCATGAAAACACATTATAAGTATCTCCATTACATTCCCAAACCTATTGACCTCGCTCACAGTGCATATGACCTGGTAGACGATGAGGAATTCTGCACCCGCGATGAGCGAATCCCCCTGCTCATGCTCACCCAGTTCGGAATCTTTCCCACAGCCGGTGCATACGGTAAAAGAGATTATGGTCAACTGCATCATCTGGAAGGGCAAATGGTGGGTTTTATCGGACGCGGATATCTCTCCAACCGCGAACGAAAAGGGATTAGGATGCTGTTGTTGACTTCAGAAACCATTCAAAAAGTCTACAACAATGAAATAGTGCTTGATTTAAAACTATGGGAAAATGGAATCTGATAACCTAAAGACATTCTTTCTAAATATCGGAAAAATCGCCCCACAGGGAACCTCGGTCGGCTATTGCTCAGATTGCGACATGCATCCTCATGAGTACCGAAATGCCTACAAAAAAGAATTGAGCCAACTGAACGATACCGAACTCATTCTCGTCTATCATCTGCACAAGAAAAAGGGTCGGTACTTCAATGTATTCATCCAGGCGCATTGGAGTGCAATAAACCGGGAGATGTTGAAGAGGGGCTTGGATTCTACGCTATGAATGTAGGACCATAAAAAACAAGTGGATTGTTACCATAACTGAAACGCAGAAAAGGGAAAACCTACTTTCATTTAGATTGAGTCAAAGATCATCACTTATTACCAAGAAACCTTACAGCACAAAAAGGCAAATTAAAAAGTTGAAAGTCAAACAACATCATCAATATAAAAACTCACTGTATTCAAAAACCAAAAATATGGAAAAGAAAAGCTGGACTGAAGTATGCGCTATCAACAGCGTAAATCACCGACACAAAAAACTATTCCTTACCTGGCTGAAAGAAGCAATCGCCCAGGTAAAGGGCGAGACTCACTTCCACGGCAATGACGTGCGTTCCAAATGGAAACCGAAAGACTGGAGGGATAACATGATCAAGGGCAATCCCCGTATGACGGACGAAATCTACGATCACCTGGACCAACTCCTGATGGATTCATTCACTGAAACCGGAGAGCTGATCGCATCCGTGGGTTACGACCATTATGGCCCAAGCCACTCCGGCTGGAACGGGGTGTTTGAGATCTGCGGGGTTTATATTTTACATGGCAGCGACTATCGGGAAGGGCCTTCGCTTGAAAAAAACAAAATGCTGGGTTTCCTAAACACCGAAAATGAGGAGCATGAGGTATATTGGTCGGAGTATGCGAATTGATCGAGAAGACAATTCTGCAAGTCAAATTACCCGTTACGAAAGCAGCCTTGTCAATACTTCCCCCGCTCCGGAATGACATGACGCACCCCGCCTCGAGGATCGCTCGTGTCGCCCTTGCGGCGAGGGATGAGATGCACATGCAAGTGCATGACGGTTTGTCCGGCATCGGCGCCCTGGTTGATGCCGATGTTGAACCCGCTAATGAAGCGGTCCTTCGCAAGCAAATCTTCCCGCCGCTGTGCAATCAACTGGTGAATGGCGTTGATCTCTGGTTGGGTGATTTCAAAATACGAAGAGAAATGGCGCTTCGGAATGAATAAGCTGTGTCCATCGGTCACAGGAAACCTATCCTCGAGGCCGATTGCCAGGGTGTTTTCTGCGATGGGTTCACGGTCGTGAGAGCAAAAAATGCAGGCCTCCTCCCGTTGTTCAAACATGGATGAGCGCTTCCTGAAATCGGTTCTGTCGGTATCGCGCTTGTTGGCGTTGCACTGGTAACACAAGGCCTGGTAATTCTCCAGGGTATCGGGACCACCGTGATTCTTCGGGATGATGTGATCCACTTCCAAAGCTCTCTCTTCAGATGAAATTCCACACAGCTCACAGCGATTGTGTGCCCGATTCAATACCTGGTAACGCGTGCTTCCATCAATGGGCTGCCTGTTGCGTCGGCGATGATCCCAGATTTCCATCCCGCGCCTCTGCATATAATCGTTGATACGGCAATCGCAAATAGCCACCAAATCATGGATCTCCTCTTCAGTGAATGGAATAGCTGAATTCAATGCATAGCGATTCTTTTCCTTCGTAACTACACCGTTGTTGCGCAAAACCTTACCTACCATCTGGTTGACCCGCATGGTGTAATACTCCACCTGGCTTTGGTCATTCTGTAGCAGGTCTTTAGCTATCTCCTCCGCCTCTGCAGCACCGCCGTTCAGAAGCATGCGCTTGATCATGACCGGCTGGTATACATGACTCATGTGCATGGTGTGGAGCAGGTAGTTCTTTAATTCTTCGGGATTCATTCTTTCATTGCATTTTTCAAATGTTCCCTTAGATTATCATCCGAGCACCAAACATAACATCCTTTCATTCCCCGCGTCATGAGGGTTCGGTAGGTGTTCTTGATAATCCCCTTAATGGTTTCCCGGCCGTTCATCGGATCCTCGGCCACCAGCTTTTTCCAGCCTTTGATGGAAGCATCTGACCTAGCTCTTTTACTTGGATCGACCAACACTTCGCCGTCTTTAACAATCAAATCCGGACCGATAACAACTCCGATGTAGTCCACCTCCAGGCCCTGACAAGTATGGATGCAGCCGATTTGGTTAATTGACTCCGGATTTAGAATCCATAGGCCCCCATCTTGTGTGAGGTTCCAGGTCATTTCGAAACCGGTTTCTGGAACGATCACATCGGTTAAACCTGGCTTGTTTTTACTTCTCCACTCCCAGCAATACCCGGCCACCAACCTTGCACGGTTAGAGGAAATCGTGTTTTTCTCCTCTATGGCTTTACGCATTTCGTTCGGGTCATCAAATACCCTGAAATCATAGTTCAGCCCAGCCATGTCAGGATTCGCTGTTTCACGGATCTGCAATACATGATCGAGCCAGGCCAGGTAACCATCTGAACCGTTGCACCTGAATTGGGAAGCCAGCTCAAGCTCCTGTATCTCCGCACCGGCCCGTTCCGCCCAGTACCGGATCTCGTCCTTGCTGCCGATATCACTGAGCGTAACCCGCTGGTCTTCGTCGATGAAAAATACCGTGGTGCGGGCGGCATGAATGATTTCCTTGATCTGGTTTTCACCCAAGTTACGGTACATACCCGACTTGTCGTTCAGACGATGTGCTTCGTCTACTACCAAAGCGTCGAAGGTGTTTTTTCGTGCATTAACATACGATCCTGAGCCTTTGAACAGGTTATCGTATTGCGTCTTTTTCAATGTACCCGTTAGCTTGCTGGCATACACGGCACGGGGTGCGGCATTTTTGGTGACGTATTGCACTACCTGACCTTCCTGGGTAAGACTCACTAAGAGGTTCACCGCAACCACCGATTTCCCCGTTCCTGGTCCGCCCTCCACAATGATGACTTGTTTTTTCTTGTCGGTCTCTCCCTGCTGGGCGGCACGCATAACCGTTTCGAACACGAGCTTCTGATCATCAATCATCACAAATTCGCGGTTACCCTTCATCATGTTGGCCAAACTATCCGCAAGCGATTTGGATGGACGTATTCGACCGTTTTCAATCCGGTACAAAATGCGGGTAGTATCCCCCCTCTTCACATACCTGGAAATGAAATCTTGCAGCTGCCGGATCTCTGTTTTTAAAAAAACGGGAGCCCGCTCCAGGTGTTCGGCGTAAAAAGGATGCCGGATGACATCGTCCTGCCTGTAATTGTGCAAATAGGCACAAGGGCTCAGCTGAATCTGTCCGGAATAAACGGCTTCGTTAAACCCCTCCATTAGCGCGGCGTAAGACCAAGCCTGGTAACTGGGGTGGCTTGTGTTCGCCATTCCGCGTTCAAAGCGGGTGCGAACAATGCCGTCCATCTCAGTAAGGCTCGCACTGGACCATTGCTTCAATTCGATGATAATGGCCCTGTCTTGGTCAACCTCATCCTGGCCGGTGATGATAAAATCGATCCGCTTCGAGGTTTGAGGGATATGTGTCTCCACACTCACACCTGCATCGTCGGGAATACCGGGAGCCTGAAGCACCGTGTTCATGTACAGCAATGAATTCTTCCAGGATTGCACCTCATAAGCAGCTACTTTGCGATTAAGCTTTTCACGAAAGCGCTCCTGTAGAATCCCTTCAATATCGCCGCTCAGGATATCATCTTGAAACCCTGCCTTGGTGGATTGATAGATGATCATATCAAAGCTTATCGTATTTCGCAGCCGTACCCTTGGCCTTTTCCACGGGGTATTTCAATTCGTTCTTGCGGATCTTTTCCATCACAATTTCTTCCACATCAAATCCCATACGACCTGCCAGAAGGAAGGCATAGGCAAAGACATCGGCCAGTTCCTCGCGAACCCTGGCTTCACTTTCAGCATCCAACTTGTCATCTTTCTTCCAAAGGAACACCTCATTCAACTCGGCAGCCTCCAGACTGATGGCCAAAGCCAGGTTGCGCGGATCGTGAAATTGGGACCAGTCGCGGGCGTCGCAAAATAAGGCTAGGGATTTTGTTATATTTTCACACATTATTTAAGTGGAATAATTTCGATTACTCGGTTAAACCATTTGTAAAAGATAAAGATAAACAAATTACTGACCTAATATTATTAATACCCTGGGGTTGAATTTCCCGGTTCTTTAAGGGGCTTTTTTTTATAGAAGCCAATAGAAATTCATTTGTATAACAGCCGCTATCCAGCGGGTAGTTTTATGCACAAAAAACGGAACACAAAACTATCAGAAGATTATCGCAAAAGAAAATCTCTATTATACTATTAAAATTAAAATCCATAAAAATGTAGTCGGAGAAAAAGGATTTTTGAATGAATGAAAACATTCCACGTTAGATGTGAATAACTGCAAGTGTAATGACACCTACATTTACTATTTCTGCATATTCATCATATTGATTTATTTTTTAAAG
>JBJOER010000098.1:0-5069 GCA_046049215.1 Bacteroidota bacterium
TTAATTTCACGTAACGCGTTGATTAACTGGCACTTAAAATTGGGGGCGATGACCTCCTTTCAATTCTATTGTTTTTCCTCCAAGAACCAGCGTTCCCCTCTTGAATTTGGGAGTTCAAGCACCGGAATGATGTCCGGATCCAAATTTACCATGCGATCCGGCTCGAGAACATCAATGGGTTGGACGGGTAGATAGACCCATTGACCTAATTTCGGGCTGTGATTTCGAACATCCTGATCAGCGTTACCTCCGATCTGTTGACTGACCAACGGGTACACCGTACAGCATCGGCGTTGAAAGAGGCCGGGCACCGGGTGGTGGTGATCGGAAGAAAACTTCCCCATTCGGCCGCTTTGCCCGGTAGAAGGTACAGATGCCACCGGTTTCGGTTGATCTTCAACAAAGGGGCGATTTTTTATGCGGAATACAACATTAGGCTGTTTTGGTACTTGCTTTGGCACAAGGCGGATATCCTGGTCAGCAATGATCTTGATACGCTACTCCCGAATTGGATCGTGTCCGGCCTGAAAAGAATACCGCTTGTTTACGATAGCCACGAGTACTTCACGGGTGTTCCTGAATTGGCTGGACGACCACGAACTCAATCGGTATGGAAATGGATTGAGCGCAGAACGGTACCCGGCCTGAAATACGCCTTTACGGTCAATTCGGAAATCGCTCGCCTATATGATGAGGAATACGGAGTTAAGTTCCGCGTATTGCGCAACGTACCTGAACCCAGGGAGACGGTGTTGAAGGAAAAAGAGGCTTTAAGGCGTGAACTTCAACTGCCAGAGGATGGGTTTCTGGTCATACTGCAAGGTGCGGGAATCAACATCGATCGTGGTGCCGAAGAGGCGGTACAAGCCATGAAGTATTTGGAAGGCGTCACGCTTCTGATTGTTGGTGCCGGCGATGTGATACCGGCTCTTAAAAAAAACGCAAAGGAGTCAGGACTTGAGTCCAAAGTAGTCTTTATTGACAGAAAAGCTCCCGGTGAATTGTACCGTTACACCTCCAGTGCAGATATCGGCCTGAGTTTGGACAAAGACACCAACCTCAACTACAAATTCAGTCTGCCCAACAAGTTATTCGATTACATCCACGCAGGCATACCCGTATTGGTCAGCAACCTCCCTGAAGTCCGCAGGATCGTAAACCAATATGACATCGGTCGTATAGTCGAAAGCCATGACCCCCGTGTAATTGCCGATGCCATTCGGAAGATGCTCGATGAAATGCAAGATGGAACAACGTGGACTTTGGGCTTGGAAAAAGCAGCGGGTGAATTGAACTGGAACATCGAACGCAAGATCTTGTTGGATCTATTCAGAGAAATTGGATCATAAGCGCCTGCATATCGTCTCCTTCACGGTTCCCTTTCCTGCCGATTACGGGGGAGTCATCGATGTGTTCCATAAGATCCGTCACCTGCATGCTTTGGGCTGGAAAATCGACTTACACTGCTTTACCTATGACCGCCCCCCTTCGTCGGAGCTGATCCGCTACACCAACAACATTCACTACTATCCAAGGAGAAAAAGCCCCTTTTTGTTTTTCTCAAAATTACCATACATCGTCATCAGCCGAAACAACGAACAGCTTCTCGATGCCTTGAGGAATGATACGATACCGGTACTTTTCGAAGGATTGCATTGCACTTATCCCTTGCTTGAATCACCAGGCATCGGTAGCCGATCCGTGGTAAGAACACACAATATTGAGCACGATTATTACCGCATGTTGGCGGATGCCGAAACGTCCATCCTGAAATCCGCATATTTCCGTTCAGAGGCGGGCAAGCTCAAAAGATACGAGCCTATCGTCTCCAAATGCCATTCGATTGCCGCTATTTCGCAGAGCGACCAACTTCATTTCAAATCGCTGAATCTCAATAGCGAACTGGTTTCTCCATTCCATGCGTTCGACACTGTTTCCATTCCATCCGGATGCGGAACTTACAGCTTGTTCCACGGCGCCCTGCATGTGGCTGAAAACCATAGGGCCGCCATGTGGCTACTAGACAAGGTCGCTCCGAAACTCGGTCATGAGCTGATCATTGCAGGAAAAGGTATTCAAGGTAGCCTTCGTAAAAAGGCTGAAACCATGAACTATGTCCGATTGGTGGAAAACCCCTCGCATGAAGAGATGAACGGCTTGATCAGTGGAGCTCAAAGTCATTTACTTCCGGCATTCGCTCAGGCAGGTGTGAAATTGAAACTGCTGCATGCTTTATTCCACGGACGGCATGTCATCACTAACAGCACCATGCTTAAGGGGACGGAACTTCACCCTTGGTGCATCCTTGCCGAAACGGCTGAGGACTTCGTCAGAGAGGCAAGGTCATGCCACAATACCGCATTGGATACAAGGTTTCGCGAGCATCGCCAATCACTCGAACAATCACCGTACTCGAATCACACCAATGCTATGCGGCTATCTGAAATGCTGGAAAGTGCCCGCCGCGGATGATCAGACCCCTTGACCTTGCTCCAAAGGTTGCACCTTACCTGAGTCCACCCGGACGACGCGAGATGGAAATTTCTCCATGAGGGAGTAGTTGTGCGTCACCATCACCACCGCCCGCTTGTTGCTGCTAACCTCGAATAAGAGATTCATGATTTCGTTGCTTGTCTCGGGATCCAAGTTGCCGGTGGGCTCATCTGCCAAGATCAAATCGGGATCATTCAAAAGAGCCCGCGCGATGACAAGACGCTGTTGCTCACCACCTGATAGTTCATGAGGCATTTTGAACCCTTTGGTGGACAGTCCTACTTTCGCCAAGACCTCGGACACCCTTTCCTCCATTTTTTTCTTATCGTCCCAACCGGTAGCCTTGAGATAAAAAAGCAGATTTTCCTTTGCGGTCCTGTCGGTCAACAACTGAAAATCCTGGAAAATGATTCCCAATTTGCGGCGCAGGGCGGGAATATCCTTTTGTTTCAAGTTGTGCAACTGGAAGCCGGCCACATGCCCCTGGCCTAGCACCAACGGGAGGTCACCATAGAGCAAACGCATCAGACTGCTTTTACCACTTCCTGTTTTTCCAATCAGGTAAACGAACTCACCGCGGTTCACAGTAAAGTTCACGTTATCAAGAACGAGGTTCTTATTGTGAAAGATACTTACGTGCTGAAGGTCGATGATGATATCTGCCATAGAGAAGCTTGATTCATTTTACCGGTTGATCGTCCAATTCGATGGGATGGACTTTCCCATAGGCCATGGCGGCAAGGGTTTCCATGATGGCTTGCTCGTGGTGTGAGAGGCCTGCTTTCTCAATCGCTTTCTCGGGACGGTCCAGACGAAAATAAGCCAACAAAGTAAACTGAGCATCCCTCAATTGTACATAATCGGGAATCCTGGCCTTGCCCTCGATTTTCAGAAGATAATAGGTCGCCATGGTGTACTGCAAACTTAGGCCATTCCAAGTTCGTTTATTCAACCGGCTTGCGTTGGCTGAAAAAATCAGAACCGGGTATGAATGAGAAAGCCATCCTATGCAAGGATGGCCTTCTCATTCAGTTTATGACTTAGTGGACAATCAGCGACGAGAAGTACTCTTGCCTCCCAATCCAACAGGGCTGCCGACTCGTACCATTGCACAGCGGAATCCGAGCCAATCGGTAGATTGTTCCTGGTCGAGGAATCGACGGGTACCTGGGGTCAGGTAATAGGCACGATCCTTCCAGGAACCACCTTTCACCACCCTTGCACGGTCATCAATTAAAGAAGCTGTTCCGGAAAGGTATGTGGCAACATCGGGTTCGTCACCATCGATATAATTGATGTTATCTGCTTTTTGGTAGTTCCGACGGGGTGCCGCCTCTTGTTCGGTCACATCCCTTAACTGAATCCGGCCCAGGGTATCCTTTTCAGCGATAGCACCTTCTTCGTCAGTCAGCTGAGTTTTGTACACGTTACCGCGGTAGGACCTGAAATCGGTTTTGTCTTCATGAGAAAGTGGACGATACACATCCATAACCCATTCTGCAACGTTACCACCCATATTGTACAGTCCATAGTCATTGGGGACATAGGAATAAACCGGAGCAGTGATATCAGCATTGTCATTCAGCCTTCCGGCTACCCCCATGTTGTCACCACGACCACGCTTGAAGTTGGCGAGCATTTCACCTTGCCACTTGTCCTCAGGGTTGCGGACTGCATTGCCATTCCAGGGATAATACTTGCGACCATTTACGTTTTCATAAACGGTGTTACCGATAAGGGAAAGGGCTGCGAATTCCCATTCCGCCTCGGTGGGCAGGCGGTATCGTGGCAACAGGATACCGTCTTCCATGCGCACTTTACGCGTATCGACGTTGGGGTTGAGGTCAACCAACGGACTTTTCACTAGTCCTTCGTACTGGCCGGCCAGGTAAGCGTCAGTATTGAAATTGTCCTCGTTCACCTGAGCCGGGTTCACACGCAAGATACCCTCACGGATCATAATTTGCTCATTCACCCGATCGGTCCTCCAGGCGCAATAATCGTTGCATTGCAGCCAATTCACACCAACAACAGGGTAGTCCTGGTAGGCGGGATGACGCAAATAGAGCTCTACGTAAGGCTCATTGAAAGCCAAGCGGTCGCGCCAAACCAAGGTATCGGGCAATGCACGCTTGTACACTTCAGGATAATCGGTGCTGAACACCCGGCTGAGCCAATAAAGGTACTCCAGCCAATAGATGTTCGACACCTCGGTTTCATCAATGTAGAACGACGAAACAGTAACACGACGAGGAATGTTGTCCCAGTCCTGGATCACATCCTGCTCGGTGCGCCCCATGACGAATGTTCCGCCTTCCACAAGCACCAAACCGGGGCCTGTTTCCTGCTCGAGGTAATCTACGACCTCGAATCCGCCGTTGTTTTCATCGTTGACATTCCAACCCGTTGCGCCGGACTTCTTGTAGTTATCACATGCCGTGAAAACCATCATTCCCGCGGCTAGCATGGGAAGCCAATGATTGATAATCTTCATGTTCCTGAGGTATTTGGGTGACAAATATGAGAAATAATAACTAAAAACTGGGGCAACTTATTGCCCGGAAACGCTTCTTTTT
>JBJOER010000099.1:0-5776 GCA_046049215.1 Bacteroidota bacterium
TTCATTAGAGCCGTGGTTCCTCAGACCCTCTACTTAATCCTGCAGAAACTACCGGTCCTGCAACGCCTGTACAAGCGTTTCAATTACGGGCCTCGTGGCTACGTATCCATTATCCGAACACCTTCGTAAAAACGAAGATGGATTGCCAGCGCGTATTGCATGTCATGTGGAGTGCCAACCCGGGAGGTATTGCCCGGTTGGTGTTGAACCTGTGCGCATACCAGAATCAAAACCTGATTTCGAAAGCTGAGACCCTGATCTGTAAAAAAGATGGTCCATTGAGGGATGAATTCATTAAAAGCGGAATTGGCATACACGAGCTCGACCTCCAATCGGGCATGGACTTGAGCCCGGCTAAGCTGAACCGATGCCTCCAATTGATGAGGCTATATGATATCATACACTTACACATCTTCCACCCGGCCATTTTCCTTTCCGCACTTCTCTCGACTAAAAAAATCATCTTCACCGAACACGGCAATTTTGGATTGGGCAGAAACACAGGACTGAGTGGCCGTGTAATACGAAACCTTAAAACAAAACTGCTAAATCGGCCTAAAGTCACCATCACCTGCAATTCCCAATTCGCTGCACGCACCCTTTCAACGCTCAACCGCATCCGGTACGAAAAAATAGTGGTTGTTTATAACGGTGTTCCGGAACCAGGAGAACACACCGGTTCAATAAAGTTCCGGAAAAAAGAGGATAAATTCCTGGTCGTCAGCATTGGACGGCTAGCCAAGGTGAAACGATTTGACCGGGTCATTGAAGCATTCAAAAAAGCCGACCTTGAAAATAGCCGTCTGTTGATCATGGGTGACGGCCCCGAAGAGGATGTTCTAAAGACAAACGCTCTTCAGCATACACAAGGCCCTCCGGTTGAATTCACAAGGACAGGTGATAGCCTAACCTTGCTTCGGGAGGCAGATCTGTGCATCCTCGGTTCACAAGGAGAAGCCTTTGGATTGGTCGCAGTGGAAGCTTACCAGGCCGGTAAACGGGTATTGGTTTTCGAAGATGGCGGAGGGGTGACTGAAATCGTATCCGGAATGGATTTGGATGCTGTCTGTTCAGATACGAACTCCCTGGCGGAACAAATAAGAATCACCATGCAAAGCGGTCTCTTCCTACATCCGGATTGGGCAGAAAAGGCAAAACTCCGAGCTGCCGATTTCAGCATGAAGAAAATGGCGGACGCCTTCAACCGTTTATATCATTCCTGAACATCATGTGCGGCATCAACGGCATAATTCGTTTCGACTCGGCGCTGCCACCTCAGGCGGAGTCTTGGGTGGCTGCCATGAACAAGCGGATTGCACACCGCGGACCGGACGACGAGGGCACGTGGACGTCACCGGGCCGTAATGCCTGCTTCGGACACCGCAGGCTAAGCATCCTTGACCTGACAACCGCCGGACATCAACCCATGGTTGACGAAGCAGGAAACGCCATCACCTACAACGGTGAAATTTATAACTACAGGAATATCCGCAATTCGATGGGCGGTGACCGCCGCTTTCAATCCAACACCGATACCGAAGTATTGCTCCATCTCATCCGTGAGCAAGACCCGGCGGTCCTTGACCGACTCAACGGGATGTTCGCTTTCGCCCATTGGAATGAACAAAAACAATCGGTCTGGTTGGTACGCGACCGTGCAGGAAAAAAACCACTATACTACTCCATCCAAGACGGAAACCTCAGTTTTTCCTCCGAAATAAAAGCCCTCCTCACGCTCCCCTGGATCCAAGCGGTTCCTGATGAAGAAGCCTTATACCATTTCCTCACTTACAATCAAGTGCCTGGAGCCCTTACCCTTTTCAAGGGTATTCACAAACTGGAACCGGGTCACATTCTATTTGCCAAATCCGGCCAGGTGAAGATTGAAAGGTGGTGGGAAATCGAACCAATAGTTCCGACTAACCTACGCGAGCAGGATGTATCTGAAAAAATCATCCAAACATTGAAAGAAGCTGTAGGGCTGCGCATGGTTTCGGATGTACCGGTTGGGGCATTTCTTAGCGGCGGCGTCGATTCAAGCGCCATTGTAGCGCTGATGCAGCAGTATGGAAGTACGCCCCCACACACCTACTCCATCGGCTTCAACGGACTGAGTGGATACGATGAATTGGACGAAGCTGCAAAGACAGCCCAACGTTTAGGTACTGTTCACCGTGTGCGGGATGTTGGCTCAGGTGATATCGCGGACTGCCTTCCTGCAATCATTGAGAATTTCGACGAACCCCTTGCCGATGCAACCGCGATCCCCATCCACTTCCTTTCCCAGATGGCCAGACAAGACGGAGTTCCCGTTATCCTGACAGGGGACGGAGCCGACGAGCTGTTTGCAGGATACAAATCGTGGATGAGGTACACCAGGATTCAACCTCTCTTTTCGCTATTCAGCGCCCTGCCATCGCCTTTTCAAAAGTTGATGGCCTTACCGCTAGCCGGACTTTGGCCTCAAGGAAGTCCCGCCTCCGAAATCATGCAACGAGGTCTCAAAGGACAATCACTTTTCTGGGGTGGGGCGCGTGCGTTCAAAGAAACCACCAAATCAGCCTTGCTTGAATCCGAATACCGCAACCGAATGAAAGGCGTGAATTCATATGCGGTGATCGAATCCCTGAACTACCAATTCGACAGACTTGCCGCAAAGAATCCACATCTTGACTTCACCGACAGGATG
The DNA here is from genome assembly GCA_046049215.1 of Bacteroidota bacterium. Lineage (GTDB taxonomy): Bacteria > Bacteroidota > Bacteroidia > AKYH767-A > OLB10 > JAJTFW01. Next base: position 2,690 of record JBJOER010000099.1, read on the forward strand.
TGTTATATCGGCTTCAAGTTCCAGGTCCCTTCCAAGTATCTCTACCGTATGGACCGGCTGGGAATGGCTCACGGCGTAGAGGTTCGATCTCCATTCCTCGACAAGGATATGGTTCAGCTGGCCTTTTCACTTCCGAGCGGATTGAAACAGAAGAACGGCATCCCGAAATACATCTTGAAAAAAAGCCTGGAAAGCATCCTGCCACACGATACATTGTATCGAAAAAAAACAGGGTTCTGCGTTCCATTGAAAGAGTGGGCCGGAGATCTCATGCTGGAACACACGGTCAGGCATTACCGTGAATTCTGCCGGAACACGGGAATGTTCGATGAAAAAGGGGTCGAGGCACTAATCCGCTCCTTTCACAAAAAGGACCGCGATCACACTAACGAACTGTGGACGGTTTATTTCCTGATGGCCTGGTTTAAAAAATGGATGTCAGCCTGATGAAAAAAGTACTACTCATCACCAATGTGCCGACTCCGTACCGGATTCCGTTGTTTGAACGGATGAACAAGTCGTTTAAAGAAATCGGATGGGAGCTCACGGTTGTTTTCGGTGAACGGTCGTACCAGCGAAGGAAATATACTTTGGATGAGAAGACCTTTGACTTTAAGCACATTTTCATAAATGGAGGGCAAAAAAACGACAGTACCAACCCGGAAGCAACTGTTTTTCTTTATTCCGGTGTACTAACACTGCTGCGGAAAAAACAACCCGATCATGTCATCGTCTCCGGATTTTCTCCGGCTACACTTCGCGTATGGTGGTGGAGTCTGACCAAAGGGGGATCATTCAGCATCTGGAGCGGCACCATACCGCGAAGAGGACAAACCTTCGGCCTGGTCCGTACTTCAATTCGGAAGTTGATGGCAAGCCGTGCGAATGGATTCATCGCCTATGGACACGAAGCTAAACGCTACCTCAGTGAACTTGGCGTACCCGATCACAAAATAGACATTGCGACAAACACCGTAGACACCACCTATTTCAGGGAGAATGCAGGTTTGCATCGAGATCAATCAGCGTCAGAAAAAACATCACCATTCACCTTCACCTACATCGGATACCTGGTTCCTCGTAAACAAGTCGACAAAATCCTGTATGCTGCTGCAAAACTTGCCCAACAACGAGGTGACTTTCGCATCCGTATAATCGGTGACGGATCTGAGCGTAAAGCACTCGAGTCACTGTCGGTGGAGTTGATGGTTTCTGACATGGTCGGCTTCGAAGGCCATAAACAAACCTCGGAATTGCCTGCAATTCTCGCCGCGACGAACGTTTTCCTTTTCCAAACCGGATTCGACATCTGGGGATTGGTTTTGAATGAAGCCATGGCGGCAGGAGTGGCCTGTATCGCTTCAATACATGGTGGTGCAACAACTGACTTGATCCAAGACGGACTAAACGGTTTTCGTATGGACTTCAATGACACCGAAGCGCTGACTGAAAAAATGAAATGGTGTATTGATCATCCTTCGGAAGTAAGAAGCATGGGCATACGGGCGTCGGAGGACGTAGAGCATTTAGCCGGAATGGATAAAGCAGTTCGTATTTTTATCACGAACACCTTAAAATCGAGCAAGAAAAAGGCATGAGCATCCGTCATTGGTGGTATTGGTTCAAGGAGCAGCCGGCCAGCAAAAGCTGGTTCCTGGTCCTCATTCTGCTCCGCCCTATTATTGACAATTTCTACGAACTCAAGGAGACCTCTCCCCTGGCTTCACCTCTCTATATCGCGGGCGTACTGACTCCGATCCTCATTCTGGCAAGCCGTTTCGACAGCAAATTAAAACCTGCCATTTCAAGCACAGAAGAATCACCGTTCCGGATTTGGAGCGTACTCCTAGTATTCAACTCTATCGCCTTCATCCTGATCCGGTTTGACCTGTCAGCCCTTGGCGATACCATCAAATATGTTACACCGGTTTTCCTCTTTTATTATTCACGTCGATTTGTGCAATCACGAGAGGATCTGCACGGCATCCTGACAACATTCCTGATCTCCTGCTTCTTTCCGATCGGTGTGCTTTTGTATGAAATCTTCTTCAACCCAATCGCCATCGAATACATTAGCTCCGGCAGGGGAGGCGGCTCGCGGATACGTGGAGCGTATGCGGATGTGATGACTTATGCCATCTACTTAATCCTTTTCCTACTGATCACAGGTTACTACTTCCTACTGCGGCTCTACAAAGGTATCGGAAGCTTCAAGATCACCTCGTTCCAACTGTTCATTGCGCTTGGGCTTGTCATACTGGGGCTTACCCGGATTCGACACGTGTCGACATGGGGAGTGTTTCTGACCATTACCGGCCTTTTTCTGGCACACAACCTCAGAAATTCCCGCGGACTACTGATCACTTTCGCCCTTGTTGCAGCTGCTTCACTTTTTTTCGCAGAGGAACTTTACGAAAACAACATCAAACCGCTAATCAACAAAGAAATGCTGGTGGTGAGTGGTGAATCAGAATCCAACCAGGCGTTCAACGGTCGCATGAGCAGATGGGAGAAGTATTTTGAAACCTGGGAACAGATGTCGCCCAACCACCATTTCTTCGGCATCGTCACCTCCAACTTCAAAGAAAACAGCATCATGATCGGTGGCGGTATGCATAGCGACTATGTGCGCCTTTTGTTTCTGACCGGAGTCACGGGTGTTATCTGTTATGTAATTTTCCTTTTACTCATAGCCAGAAAATGGTTCATACTTAAGATTCCGGAGAAATTCCTTGTATCGTCTGTAGTAGCCGCAATGCTATTGTGGTCTATTACAACCACACCGACCCTTTACGCCCCACTGTTGTATTTCGTCTTCCCGATCATTTGTTTCGCACTTCTTCCGAAGGAGCGGATCTTGTAAACCAAACGCTATGCCCACGAAGTCGACCATCCTTCTGCTTGGCAAGCTGCCACCGCCTTACATGGGTCCGGCTATCGCGACATCGATTCTGCTCCATTCCGAACTGAAGAAGAGTTACAATCTTATACACTTCGACACACGCCTAAACAAAGACATCCGGTCGATCGGTAGCATACGGCTCTCCAAAGTATTCGCGCTAGCCGGGCAGTACCTATATTTCTCGC
>JBJOER010000100.1:0-10380 GCA_046049215.1 Bacteroidota bacterium
CCAGCTATCGCCCCGGTCCTCCGAAACATGCAGAAACTGACTACCCACATACAACCTGTTGGGATGGTGCTTGCTGGTGGTGATGGCCGTGTTCCAGTTGAACCGCAATTTGGGATCACCGGAAACGGGATAGGGCTTGATCACTTTTATGTCCTGCTTCTTGACATCGAAGCGCCACATGCCCTCCGCCCCCTGCATTTCCGAATACACCACATCGGGATTGGTGGGGTGGGGGTAAACGCGAAAACCATCACCCATGCCTACGACTTCCCAGTCGCGTGCTTCAATTCCACCCGGGCTTGCTGAGGGGCCGAACCAACTGCCGTTGTCCTGCAATCCACCATATACTTGGTAGGGCTCGCGGTTATCGATGCTGACGTGGTAAAACTGGCTGAGGGGGAGGTTCTCGATCATCTCCATGCTTGAGCCTCCGTCGAGGGATCGATACAATCCACCGTCAGTGGCCACGAACAGTTTATCCGCATGAAAAGCATCAAACGCGATATCGTGGATGTCGGGGTGCATTGATCCCAGGTTCTTGAATGTTTTTCCTCCGTCGCGGCTGATGGATCCGAAAAGTCCGGCTTTCACAATGATATCGGGGTTCTTCGGATCGATAGTGATGCGTGAGAAATAAAAGGGACGGACTGTCAGTGCGAAATCACCGTTCAGGAATTTCCACGTTGAACCTCCGTCATCGGAGCGGTACAAGCCTTTCTCTTCTTTTTTCTCTGCTTCGATCACAGCATATACGATAGAAGGATTCGAGGGCGCAAGCGCTACGGCTATGCGTCCCAGTTTGCCTGACGGAAGTCCGTTCCGGATCTTGTTCCAGGTTTTCCCGCCATCGGTTGATTTGTATAACGCACTGAACTCACCTCCGGAACTGAACGAATAAGCGGTACGCCTAAACTCCCAGAAGGCGGCGTAAAGCACCTCGGGATTGGAAGGGTCCATCACGAGTTCGGAACAACCGGTTGTCTTATTCACAAACAAGACCTTGTTCCATGTCTTTCCATCGTCTTCTGTTTTGTATACACCACGCTCATCGCTATCGCCCCACAAGGCACCAAGGGCCGCAGCATACACCACATTCGGATTCTTCGGATGAATTTGAATGGAGGCGATCCGGTCGGATTTTTCCAGGCCCATCCGGGTCCAGTTCTTACCGCCATCTGTTGTCTTGTAGATGCCGTCGCCGGCCGAAACACTGTTGCGCGTCCATGTTTCGCCGGTTCCCACCCAATATGTATTGTCGGGGTCGTTCGGATCGATGGAAACCACGCCGATCGATTGACATTGACCGTCGAATATGGAGTTGAAGCGCACGCCTCCATCCTGTGATTTCCATACTCCGCCACCTGCACTGCCGATCAGTACGATGTTCGGGTTCTTCGGGTGCATTTCGATATCGGAAACGCGACCACTCATCAGCGCAGGCCCGAGGTGACGGGCTTTCATGTCACCGAAATATTCACCCGCTTTCAATTCTGAGCTCTGGCAATAGGCCGTAGCAGTATAAGCCACCATCAAAGCGGCCATCATTAACTTCTTCATGAACATTACTTTTTAGGGAATACGAATTTCGTTTCGTCAACCTGAGGATTGACATCCACTTTGTCGAACTGCATGGTCTGGGATTGACCATCCTTGATACCCGAGGTATTGGAGAAGGCGATCATCACACCGCTCACTTCCTGGTAGTCGCTGAACTTCGTCTGAGCGATCTTCCCTTTCATTTCACCCGAGTTGATCTCGGTTTCGGTCATCACCGGCACATTGTTCTCCTTGTCGATGTAATAGTATTCCACACTGGGAACTTCCTTACCATCCACCAGCACCGTCTTTTTATCGAGCTTGATCTTGTGGCATTCGGCTCCATCGATTTTCTCGGTACCCAATAACGTAGCCGTATAACCGTGGCTCTTGTAATTGATGAGCCCGTTCGGAAACTCCTTGGAAGTACGGCGTGCATTTTCGGAGTCATCCGATGTACTTTCCTCGGCCTTCATGGTCATGTAGTTCGTTGTCCAGCTGGTTTTGCCGTCGAACGCCGCCATGGTCATGGTGTTGCCCATCAGGGTGATCTGGGTATAACTGCGGCCATCGCGCATGGAAACAACTTCCACCGGGATTTTCATTCCGCCCTGGTCTACGTTGGCGGTCATGCGAATCCCGTTCACGGTCTCCCATTTTTTGCCGCCAATGGTTTCGTAATAGGTGTTGATGATGTCATCAACCTGTTGAGCGTTCGCATTCGTAAAGGCGATAAGGCCCATGATAAAGCAAATAAGGTGTTTCATTGGATTATAATTTGAGTTTGAGTTGATCGGTTGAATTGCCGCAAATTTAAATAATACATAGAACTATGCAATGCATAGTACCTTGTTTTTTGAATCTGGTTAATAATGAACAATAATTCAATGCATTTAAATCAAATCAAACGCATCCAGGCTGGGAGGTAAGTCGAATTTGACGTTTATGGCCGAAAAGCACGTTGATCAATTCAACTCGGATTCTCCGTTTTCGGGATTTGTTTCCAAAAATATCAATCAAATGCAGCCAAAACGCCGGCAAGTGTGGAATTAACTTCCGGTTAACTTTTTAACGTCCCCTGTACGAAAGGAATGCCGGACCGGAATTGGGTGGTTTGCTGCGGTTGAGTCTGCGTGGCCCGGTATTTGGTACCCGGCTCAAATGGCAGGAAGCAAGAATAGATACATAAGCCGAACCGCCCTGTTCTCAATCCATTTAAATCGTTCATCGGTAATTCATAAATAAAAAGGAACTTTGGTTTCTGTAATTCGTTTCAAACTCCTGATATGAAAAATTTAATTGCAGCATTGCTGGTATTGGTTTGCGCAGCATTCCAAGCCAAAGCCCAAGACCAAAAACTGTCTGATGCAGAAATTAGTTTCGAAGCTGAACTGCACGATTACGGAACGATCGATTATGCCGCAGACGGTAGTCATTCCTTTAAATTCACCAACACCGGAAACGACCCATTGGTAATTGCCAATTGTCAGGGTTCATGCGGTTGTACAGTTCCGAAGTGGCCCAAGGAACCCATCCTGAAAGGACAATCGGCCTTCATTGATGTCAACTACGACACCAAGCGACCAGGACCATTTACGAAAACCGTCACCGTCACCTCCAATGCCCGCAACGGAACGAAGGTTTTGACCATTAAAGGCGTTGTTAAAACGCAGGAGCAGACCGAAGACTTCGCACCAGTAAAGAAGGAGAGTGGAATGTCACCGTTGGAAAACGTAAATCCCAAATAAAATCTATACAAACACAACATGAAAAAGTCCATTCTAATTGCCGTGTGCAGCGTGATGCTATCCGCTTCAGTCAATGCACAATCCGACAAAGCCGCCGCTCCCAGTACTGCTCCTGCCGACAACAAAAATGCGGCAGAAATGGTGTTCAAAGCAGAAGAATACAACTATGGCACTATCAAACAGGGAGAATCCGTTACCCACGAGTTCACCTTTGTTAACAATGGAAAAGATGATCTGATCATCACCAACGCCCAGGGATCATGCGGTTGCACCGTACCTCAGTACCCCAAGGAGCCCGTGAAGACCGGTGAATCCGGCACCATCAAGGTTACCTTCAATTCAGCAGGTAAGATGGGATTACAGGACAAGACTGTGACCATCACCTCCAATGCCAAGAACAGCCCACGCATCCTGCACATCAAAGGAACCGTAGAGGCTGCTCCTGCACAACCCACAGAGCCAGCCAATCCGGCGAAATGATGCTTTGCAGAAAAAACAGAGAACCCGGCCTCAAAAGCCGGGTTTTTTTGTTTGTTACGTAATGATTTGCAGCAGTTTTTCTTTCGGTCAGCGGTTCTGAATTCGTAACTTTGTAATTCCTGCGGGATTATCCAATAACGCGATGCCAAAGATTTCAGAAAAGGGTCTTCAAATGCCCCCGAGTCCGATCCGCAAACTGGTTCCTTACGCCGAAGCGGCCAAGAAGCGAGGTGTTTCAATTTTTCACCTTAACATCGGTCAGCCGGACATTCACACTCCGGATACCATGATGGACGCCATCCGGAACATTCGTCTTGATGTGGTGGAATACAGCCATTCTGCCGGTATGGAATCTTACCGCAGGAAACTTGCCGGTTACTACCAGAAGAACGCGATAATGGTCGATTGGTCCGATATCATTATCACCACCGGTGGGTCAGAAGCGATAGGTATCGGCATGATGTCGTGCCTCAATCCAGGTGACGAAATCATTGTCCCCGAACCTTATTATGCCAACTACAACGGATTCAGCACCCAGGCCAACGTGGTGGTGAAACCCATCCCGTCCAGCATTGAATCCGGTTTTGCGTTGCCACCCATCGCCGAATTTGAAAAGGCCATAACTCCTCGTACAAAGGCTATTTTGATCTGCAACCCCAGCAACCCCACAGGCTATCTCTACTCGCGGGAAGAACTTGAGGTTTTGCGTCAGATCGTACTCAAACACGATCTTTTTCTATTTGCGGATGAGGTTTACCGTGAGTTTTGCTATGACGGAAAGCAATATGTATCTGTCATGCATTTGGACGGCCTGGATCAGCACGTTGTCCTCATGGACAGCATTTCCAAGCGTTACAGTGCCTGTGGCGCACGGATTGGTGCGTTGGTTTCCCGCAACAAAGAAGTGATGGCGGTTGCCCTCAAATTTGCTCAGGCACGACTATCTCCTCCTACATTTGGACAAATTGCAGCCGAGGCGGCAATTGATACTCCCGATTCCTACTTTGAGGAAGTGCGCGAGGAATACCAGCGGCGAAGGGATTTCGTGGTGGATGCACTCAATAGGATGGAAGGGGTTTTTTGTCCTAAACCAAGTGGAGCATTCTATTGCATGGCTCAGCTCCCGGTAGACGATACCGACCGATTCTGCCAATGGTTATTAGAAAGTTTTGATCTCGACGGCAAGACGGTCATGCTTGCCCCTGGTACAGGGTTTTATTCTAAACCCGAACTCGGTAAAAAGCAAGTGCGTATCGCCTACGTTCTTAACCTGGATGCTCTGAAGCAGGCTATGGTCTGTCTTGAAGAAGCATTGAAGGTGTATCCGGGACGTACGATTGGAACGGTGGAGACGTTAACTGCCACTGTTTAACCGCACGCGTAGCCGAAGCCCAGGTTTACCCGCTAATGGTTTTGTTTCCATTTTAAGTCGCATTCTTTCGTTTTCCTCCTGACTTCGATCCTCTTGGAATCAAGGGGGCTTTTGATTTTTTGATTCAACCTGGATTGAATGCATTTTCCATAGAGGAATGTTGATATTTCCATCGGGTACGATCAATAGTCGTGACCGCCTTCGGGTAGATTTGTATGATTTGCCGATGCATTCGTGATGTCCCTACTTCCAACAGATCCACTCAGCCTTGTCCTCTACTCTTTACTGATTGGCAGCGCACTAATTCAGCTCTATTATCTCCTTGTCCAGTTTTCATCCTTTTCATTCCGGAAATCGGTCGAAACGAAGGTGCCATCCCAATGGCCGGCCATTTCTGTTGTGATTTGTGCTCGCAATGAGTTGAAGAATCTCCGGAGCTTCCTGCCTTTGGTGCTGGACCAGGATTATCCGGAATTCCAGGTGGTGGTCGTGAACGATTGCTCTTGGGATGAATCCGGGAATTACTTGGAGGAAATGGCTGATGCGCATCCCAACCTGAAAATTGTAACACTTAATGAACAGGAGAAATACCAGCATGGAAAGAAATTCGCCTTGACGCTTGGTATCAAAGGCGCTACCCATGAACTTCTCTTGCTTACGGACGCCGATTGCAAGCCCGCAGGCAGGAAGTGGATCCAAAGCATGGTCGCCGGATTTTTAAACGGTAAAGACTTGGTGATTGGATACGGTGCCTATGAGCGAAAGTCGGGCTTCCTCAACAAATGGATTCGATTTGACACCGCTATGGCCGCGTTGTTTTTCCTCAGCCGTGCACTAAAGGGAAAGGCCTACATGGGTGTGGGACGAAATCTTGCCTACAAAAAAGATTTGTTTTTCAGGAACAAAGGTTTCGCCAATCATTACCACATTCTTTCAGGGGATGATGACCTGTTTGTGAATGAAGTTGCAGGTCCGAAAAATACCGCTGTAATCGTGAATCCGGATTCGATCACGATTTCCAAGCCCAAGGAACGATTTTCTGACTGGATGTCACAGAGAATCAGGCATTTGACCGCCGGCAAATTGTACAGGAGCCGTGATAAACGCCTGTTAGGAATTTGGCATTTTAGTCATCTTTTATTTTGGATTTCGCTGTTTCTTTCCATCGGAGTGAAACCCGAATGGGTAATTCCCGTATCAGTGTTCGGAGTTCGGTTCCTCATCATGACCATCATCTCTTGGAAAGCATTCACCCAGCTCGGCGAAAAAGACCTGATTCCATTCGTTCTTTTGTTTGATGTCCTCACCGCCATGACCAATCCACTTCTGGGCTTCGTCTCCTTGTTCAGACGAAATCCCAAATGGGCTTAAACCAGAACATCGAACGCACCAATCCGACCAAAGACACATCACCCGGTTTCTTCCGGAAACACCCCCAAAACCATGGCCACACCAGCCCCAATCATGAAAGTCGCCGAAGAGGAGATCCAGCATCTCTCTGACAAAGCCATCAAAGACTACCAGTTAGTCCGGAAAGCGGCCGATGAAGGTGATCAGAAAGCCTATGCGGAACTGATGTCCCGCTACAAGGATTCGATTTACTACATGTTGCTTAAAATGGTCAATAACCGCGATGACGCCGAGGATCTGACCATCGAGGCTTTCGGTAAGGCGTTCCGGAATATCCGCCAGTACACGCCTGATTATGCTTTCAGCACCTGGCTTTTCAAGATTGCGACCAACAACTGCATCGATTTCATCCGTAAGAAGCGCAAGCAAATGCTCAGCATCGATCGTGGATTCGAGAACGAGGACGGTCAGGATGTGAGCCTCGAGATCAAATCGGACGGCCCTGCTCCCGACGACGTGATGATGAAGAAGCAGAAGGTGATGATGATGAAAGACGTAGTGGATAAGTTGAAACCCCGCTACCGTAGGCTCGTCGAAATGCGTTACTACCAGGAATTGTCCTATGAGGAGATCGCTGTCGAACTTGACCTTCCCTTGGGTACAGTAAAAGCCCAGCTTTTCCGAGCCCGTGAGTTTTTGTATCAGATCATTAAAAACTCGGACTATCAGCAACACCAGTAAGTCCGAACCTGCAACCACATACTTTTGCCCCATGGATGATCCCATGGGGCATTTCTTTTCCTATCGGTCGCATTGGTCCGACCTTACCCAGCAGCAAGAGAAGCGACTTCACCTATTCAGGGAGGTTTTCCTGTCTTGGAACGAAAAAATCAACCTGATCTCAAGAAAAGACACCGACTCGTTCGAAATCAGGCATGTACTGCATTCACTTTCGATTGCCCGTTTCATCCGTTTCTACCCCGGAGCTCAGGTAATGGATCTGGGAACGGGCGGTGGATTTCCGGGGATCCCTTTGGCCATTCGTTTTCCGGATGCTTCTTTCGTGTTGGTCGATTCTATAGAAAAAAAACTGCTGGCCGTTCAGGACATGGTCGATGTACTTGGCTTGAAGAATGTGGAAGTGATCCGGGGGAGGGCGGAGTCTCTCACTCGGTCTTTTGATTACGTGGTCAGCAGAGCCGTCGCACCCATGACCGATCTGGTACGGTGGACAAAAGCCATAGTCCAGCCCGGTCAGCAGGGGAGTCTGCCCAATGGATGGCTGGTGCTGAAGGGGGGCGACTTGCGTGAAGAGCTCCGTCCTTACGGCCGATTGGTCGAAATTCAGCCTTTGTCGGATTATTGGAATGATCCTTTTTTCGAGTCGAAGGCGTTGGTTTATCTGCCCAGGCAGGTGCTCTGATTTTTTAACATTTTTATATTGTATTCATTATCAATTTTTTATGATTTAAAATTGTCGATTCTGCTGCAGCAGAGAATTTGACTGAGGTACACCAAAAAAAATCCACAATCGGTTTTTGACACGAACAGCTTTTTTCTATCTTTGCGCTCCCTTGGGAGTAAATAATCGACCGATATGAAAAGGACATTTCAACCTTCTTTGCGTAAGCGCCGCAACAAGCACGGCTTCCGCAAGCGCATGAGTTCGGCCAATGGCCGTCGGGTGCTAGCTGCACGCCGCAAAAAAGGCCGCAAGAAACTCACCGTTTCCGACGAGCGTAGCTGGCGCAAGTAATGTCCGTTACACATAGCATCTTCATAAGGCAGTCCATCGGCTGCCTTTTTTATTATCCACAATCCACCCTCTTCTTTTCAACAGACGCCAATGCCCTTGCGCACTTCCGTAATTTTGGAATCCGGTCGGGGATTGGCCGTAAAGTGACCTGTTTCATTCGGGTTTCGGGGTTTCCCTCTTTCGTGTCTGTCCTTGTCAACACACACCAACCGCACCGCTCATGCCACGCGACAATTCCATTTCATCCGTTTTAATCATTGGCAGCGGGCCGATCGTGATCGGCCAGGCTTGTGAGTTCGATTACTCGGGAAGTCAGGCTTCAAGGTCCCTGAAGGAGGAAGGTATCGAAGTGATCCTGATCAATTCGAATCCTGCCACCATCATGACCGACAAGGTCACTGCTGACCACATTTACCTGAAACCTCTTAACAGGAAGTCCATTGCGGAGATCCTTGCCAAGCACAAGATCGACGCGGTTCTACCCACCATGGGTGGACAGACTGCCCTCAACCTCTGTATCGACTGCCAGAAGGCTGGTCTTTGGGAGAAGTACGGGGTGCGAATAATCGGTGTGGACATCGATGCCATCAAAACCACCGAGGACCGCGAGAAGTTCCGTTTGCGTATGCTCGAGCTGGGTGCCCAGGTTTGTAAAGGCCGTACGGCGACTTCTTTTCTGGAAGGCAAGGAGATCGCTCAGGAGATCGGGTTTCCGCTGGTGATTCGTCCCTCATTCACGCTGGGTGGAACCGGAGGTGGTTTCGTGGATACCAAGGAAGAATTTGATGCGGCACTGAACCACGGACTGCACGCTAGTCCGGTGCACGAGGTGCTGGTCGAGCAAAGTATCATGGGGTGGAAGGAATATGAGCTGGAGTTGCTTCGCGACAACAAGGGAAACGTCATCATCATTTGCTCCATCGAGAACTTCGACCCGATGGGGATCCATACCGGTGACTCCATCACCGTTGCTCCGGCCATGACGCTGAGTGACCGAGTTTACCAGAAAATGCGTGACCTCGCCATCCGGTGCATGAACGGCATCGGCAATTTCGCCGGAGGTTGCAACATACAGTTCTCGGTAAATCCCGACAACGAAGACGAGATGATCGTCATCGAGATCAACCCCCGTGTGTCCAGGTCTTCAGCACTGGCCAGCAAGGCCACCGGTTATCCGATCGCCAAGATCGCCGCGAAGCTTGCTATTGGATACAACCTCGAAGAATTAAACAACCAGATCACTAAAACCACATCCGCTTTTTTCGAACCCACCATCGATTACGTCATCGTGAAGGTGCCCCGCTGGAATTTCGACAAGTTCAAAGGTGCTGACCGCCACCTCGGGCTGCAGATGAAATCGGTAGGGGAGGCCATGGGCATCGGACGCAGTTTTCAGGAAGCTTTACAAAAAGCCTGTCAGTCGCTGGAGATCAAACGCAACGGACTGGGAGCAGATGGTAAGGAGATCACCAATCAAGAAGTACTCCTCGACAGCCTTCAGCGGCCCAGCTGGAACCGACTTTTCCACATTTACGATGCCTTCAAGCTCGGCATACCGTTTAAGACTATCCGAAAGCTGACACGGATCGATCCCTGGTTCCTGAATCAGATTGAAGAGTTGGTAGAATTGGAGAGGGAGATCGAGAAGTACCAGCTGGAGTCTCTTCCCCGCGATCTCATGCTTGAGGCGAAGCAGAAGGGGTATGCCGACCGGCAGATCGCACACCTGTTGCGCTGCCTGGAAAGCCAGGTGCATGCCAAACGCAAGGAAATGGGCATTCACAGGGTCTATAAGCTGGTTGATACTTGTGCAGCAGAATTCGAAGCAAAGACTCCGTATTACTACTCCACATTCGAACTAGAGAACGAGTCGGTTGCTTCCGACCGGAAAAAAGTGATCATCCTGGGCTCCGGACCCAACCGGATCGGGCAGGGAATTGAATTCGATTACAGTTGTGTACACGGTGTTCTCGCCGCAAAGGAATGCGGATATGAGACCATCATGATCAACTGCAATCCGGAAACCGTCTCCACTGACTTCGATATCGCCGACAAGTTGTATTTCGAGCCCGTTTTCTGGGAGCATATCTACGACATCATTCAACATGAGAAGCCTGTTGGCGTAATTGTGCAGCTCG
>JBJOER010000101.1:0-3886 GCA_046049215.1 Bacteroidota bacterium
GATGGTGCCTTCATCGGACACCGTAACGGGGATGTCTATATTGCTGCCCTTTCGATTTACTGTAACAGTTACATTTTTTCCTTTCAGCGAATCCACTGTATTTGGTAGATCATCGCCGGAAGTCAGTTCCGCTCCGTTCAAAGCAATAATCTGATCTTCAGCGCGGATACCGGCTTTGGCTGCCGGTCCGTCTTCAATGACTTTACCCACCTGGTAGCGAACCGGTCCGTATCCGATAAAGTTCCATCGTCCCGCTGTCATAGTTCTACGGTAGAAATCGTCCGGTACAGGGATCTCAATCGTCTGGTTGTTGCGCACTACCGACAGGTTCGCGCCGAACATCACGCGTGTGGAAAGCAGCTCTTCAAAGCGTTCGAACGAAGATCCGTTGATGGCCGTGATCTTGTCTCCGTTTTGTAAACCGATCTCCCGCCCTAGGGAGTAAGCATAGATTCCTTTCCCATCCACCACTTCGGTGTTAGGAAGGTATTCGCCCTTGTAGGCCAGTAGCGTATAGGCATAAATGGCAATGCCCAGTATGACGTTCATGGTGACTCCGCCAACCATCACGATCAGGCGTTGCCAGGCCGGCTTAGCCCGGAATTCCCAAGGCTGAGGCTCGGATGAAAGCTGTTCCGTGTCGAGGCTCTCGTCGATCATGCCCGCTATCTTCACATACCCTCCCAAGGGCAACCAACCGATGCCGTACTCGGTTTCTCCACGCTTGAAGCTGAACAACTTGAATCCCCAGGCATCGAAAAAGAGGTAGAACTTCTCCACCTTGATGCCGAATGCGCGCGCGGCCAGGAAATGCCCCAGCTCGTGCAATGTAACCAGTATAGATAGTCCCAGGATCAGCTGGGCCGCCATGATCAATCCTTGCATGTTCTTGTTTTGTTCGGGATGGGTTTTGGCATCCCGATAGCCGGCAAAGGTACGAAAAGTGCCTGCCGGTGTGAGCCGGCATTATACCTGTACGCCGTACCGTACGATGTAATCCAGTGCCAGGCGGCGCCCCTCGCGGTCGCTTTCCAGGTAAACGGACAATTCCGCCCGGTCGTCGCGTTGCGCATGCTCCATCACGTTTTCGATGAGTTCGGGGATCTGCAGAAATCCGATTTCGTCGCGTAAAAATGCGGCCACCGCAATTTCATTGGCGGCATTCAGTACACAAGGTGTGTTTCCGCCCAGTTGCATCGCCTGCCGCGCCAAAGTCAAGCACCGGAACGTTTCCTCGTCGGGAGCTTCGAAGGTGAGGCTGGGATAACGGGTGAATTCGAATCGGGGAAAGTCCGAATCGATGCGGTGGGGATAGGCGATGGCGTACTGGATAGGCAGCTTCATGTCGGGCAGTCCCATCTGGGCCTTCATGCTGCCGTCGCGGAACTGGACGATGCTGTGGATGATCGACTGCGGGTGCACCACCACCTCGATCTGCTCAGGTGTGAGGTCGAACAACCACTTCGCTTCGATCATCTCCAGTCCTTTGTTCATCAGGGTGGAGGAGTCGATGGTGATTTTCGCTCCCATGGTCCAGTTGGGATGCTTCAGCGCCTGTACTTTCGTGATTCCCTGAAGCTCGGCACGCTTGCGTCCACGGAAAGGTCCACCCGAGGCAGTAAGAACGATCTTTTCAATGGGATTGTGCATCTCACCCGCCAGGCACTGGAAGATGGCCGAGTGTTCGGAGTCGACAGGATAGATCGGTGCTTTGTGCTCCATTGCGAGACGCGTAACCAGGTCGCCGGCCACCACGAGGGTCTCTTTGTTGGCCAGCGCAATGGCTTTGCCGCTTCGGATGGCCGCGAGCGTGGGTTCGAGTCCGGCGAAACCGACCATGGCCGTGAGCACCACATCGATGCGGTCGGACGACATGAGTTGGGTGACCGACTGCAGTCCGCCATACACCTTGATATGCTCGGGCTCAAGGGCTGTTTTGACCTGCTCGAGCCTGGAGTTGTCGCAAATAACTACGGAGTCGGGTTTGAATTTCCGGGCTTGTTCGATGAGCAGCTCGGCGTTGCCGTTGGCGGTCAGCAGTTCGACGCAGAAAAGGTCGGGATGGGCTTCGATGACTTCCAGGGCCTGGGTACCGATCGAGCCTGTGGAACCCAGGATGGCGATGTGTTTCATAGTGGATTAAAAAGGCGAAGTTAGGGAAGGTTTCGGATGGATGAACTTCTGACTGTGCTTCAAACAGTTTATATGTTTGTGCCGTTATATTCAGGTGATGAGCGATGGAGACCACTACGCTACCCTTGGGCTGGGCCGGGAGGCCTCCGACGAGGAGATCCGGAAGGCATTCCGCCGGCTGGCTTTGCAACACCATCCCGATAAGAATCCGGGCGATGCACAGGCCGCTGCCCGGTTCAGGCGCATTGCCGAAGCTTACCGGGTGCTGGGCGATCAGGCTAAACGCGACCGGTACGACAGCCATGCTTCACATCCACCGGGGGAGGGCAGCGAAATCGAGCCCTACATCCACCTTCATGCAAGTGCGCGCACGCTGGAATTGAACGGGGAATTTGTTCTGACCTACAGTTTTCCCGCAGAGGGTCGTGCATTCCGGAAGCCGACGTGGCAAGGCTGGGAGATCACTGCCGGACCGGCCGTCAGCCACCGGTACAGGGAAGGCGTTCGGGAAACGGTACTGCAATACACGGTCAGCCCGTTGCGCACCGGCCTACTCGAAATACAACCGGCCCGGATCCAGTTTCACGGGAGGTTACATTATAGCGGTAGTTTGTCTTTTCAGGTCAATGATACGGCTTGTTATTTTGCAGATGCACAGAATGGTGGAAGCGATCCCGTCCGTATCCGTCTTTACAAGCTTCACGACATCCGTTATACCCGGTTCACCAAAACGGTGGTCGTACCTCGCACCGTGCTCATCCCCCGCAGCGATCTGGCCTCCTGGTATCACCGGATAGGTCGCCTGCTGAAGTCGGCCATTCCTCTGCTTGGGGCTGTCCTTTGTATGCTGAAAGGGATTCCGGTATTGCCCGGTATGGCGGCCTGTTCATTGTTCGCCGGACTCAATGTGCGCATCATGTATCGTCTGGTCGGTGTCCGGCCTCGTTCGGGAAACACATTGAATCATCCGCGGGTGGTCAAATGCCTGAATGAGGGCTATTTTTTCGGTTACTCACCACCGTTATGGAGCAATTGGACCGATAGCTTGTGGTTGCGCCTGCGCGATTGGATCCTTTAGCAGGAAAAGAAGACTTACTTTTTTATTCCGAATGCCTCGTACGATTCGGCTACTTCAAATACCGTGAACACCACGTAGAAAAACAGGAACCCCAATGCGAAGGGGATGGCCATCGTACGGTTGGCTGCGGCAAATACAACTACCGTGAACAGGTAGACGAGCAGTTTGAGGGCGGTCGATCCCATGTAATACCGGATGAAAGCCTTGCTGTCGTTTGCCCGACGCAGGAGTCCGATATGAAGGATGGCCGTCACGGAAGCGACCAGAAGTCCGATCCATACAAATCCGGGATACACCAGTCGTTCAGGAAGGTATCCCGTTCCAAAAGCATAAAGGCCGAGGGACAGGGCCAGCAGAAGCACCAGTTTAATCAGAAAGCGTACCATGGAGGGATTCAGGTCGGGGTTTGGGGAGCGAGGTCAATCCTTTTTACTGACCTCACGTATGAAATAGTAAAGGGAGCCCGCCGACGAAAGCAATGCCAATATCAAAGTGAATAAGGGAAACTTCATTCCCATGTATTTATCCAGCTTTGATCCCGCCCAGGTCATGATCAGGATGGTCAGAGCCATCTGGATTCCCAGGGCGGAGAAACGGACGTAGCTGTTAAGCTGTTTTTTCGGCGAGGGCTGCACCGGCTCTTTCGACATGCTTCATGTCTTTGATCACCGAACC
>JBJOER010000102.1:0-6684 GCA_046049215.1 Bacteroidota bacterium
TGTGGCCCGACAGCTGCATGAACTCAGTTCTCGAAACGGATCGCCCCTCGTGGAGGTGAATTGTGCGGCTATCCCATCCGAACTGATTGAAAGCGAGTTGTTCGGTCACGAAAAAGGATCCTTCACATCTGCCGTCAAACAACGGATAGGCAAGTTCGAACAGGCCAATAACGGCACACTCTTTCTGGACGAAATCGGTGACATGAGCCTTTCTGCTCAGGCCAAAGTGCTTCGGGCATTGCAGGAAAACAAGATCACCCGCGTCGGCGGTGAAAAGGAGATTTCAGTGAATGTGCGCGTGATTGCCGCCACCAACAAGGATCTTCGGGAAGAGATCGCTCAGGGACGTTTCCGGGAGGACCTGTATCATCGCCTAAGCGTCATAATCATACATGTCCCCTCACTGAACGAACGCGAGGACGACATACCGCTCATTGCCCGCCACTACCTCGTACAGATATGTGAAGAGTATAAGATCCCTGCAAAATCATTCGAAGCAGATGCGGAAAAAGAACTTCGCAACATCCGCTGGACCGGCAACATCCGCGAATTACGGAACGTGGTGGAGCGGCTGGTCATCCTCTGCGGAAAATCAATAACCGCAACGGATATCCGACAATTCGCCAGGAACGAGCGCTGATCACTCCCGCGGATGACCGCCTTTCTTGCAACATCCGGGCAAACGCTGGTATGCCCGCGGATCGGCAGGCAAGTCGTCAGCATCGTAACCTGATCGTGTCACCGCCTTGCGGATCTTTTCAGGCGTTGTCCTTCCGGAATCATAGATGACCTGGAGTATTCGTGTATCCAGATCCAATTCGGTCTGCTCAACCCCTTTCAGATAGCCCAGGTCCCGGCTGAGTTTCTCCCGGCAGGTTTCGCATTGTGCGCTGGTGACGATCCTGATCGTATCGCTCTGTGCAGTGGCATATTGTGCGATCAAAGAGGCGAGGATCAAACCAAAGGTTTTCTTCATGTCAGTTGGTAGTATTGATTTTGTTCTTTTGAGGCGCAGCGATATTCAGGCGTATACCGGCGTAAATCCTGCGACCCATCACCGGACCCCAGATGCGGTTGGCGTCAAACCCCTCGGCAAAGGGTTGTTCGCTGCCAAGAATGACGTTTCGTTGGGTAAATCCCAGTAGGTTCTCCGCTCCCACATAAACTTCCCAGATCCTGAACACACGGGTCACCTGAGCCATGACCGTGTAGAAGTCAGGAGAACGGTCGATTTCAGAACTTTGACTTCCGGCCTCAACAGGAAGATTCTTGGGTCCTTCCCACTGTAAGGTTGCATCGGCACGCCAGGCTTCCGAACGGCTGGTGTAGGCCGCATTAAACAACAATTTTTGACGGGCAAGCAGCGGCTTGGCCAATCCCTCAAACGCCAGGTAATCGGTCTTTACGTCATCCATGCGCCAGGCCGATTTCAGCACGAAACCGAGCCAGGGTTCGTAGGTAACTGTCAACTGGAAGCTATTGGCAGAGGAGCGGCCCTTCAGGTTGTAATAAAATATAGAATCGGGGCTGCTGAATTGATCTGAGAGCCATTGATTATTGAAAAGAGTTCGGAAAGCATCCAACATGACCGAGCCCTCCCTACCCCGGATCAGGAAACGGGATGTGAAATTGAGTCCACCATTCCACGCATCTTCGAGTCGCTGGTCTTCCAGCACTACAAGGCGCTTCGAGCTGGTGAAGAGTCCGATGTTATCAGCATAGGTATTCGGGTAACGGTAACCCCTTCCCGCAGATGCCCGCAGAATCAGCTCGTCGGTAAAATTGTATTTGAGATGCAGTCGCGGTGTAAATAGGATCCCGAACAGATTGTGGTGGTCAAAACGCACTCCTGCGATCGCTCCGAAAGGACTCGACTCGCAGCCGTAGTTGTATTCGAAATAGGCTCCCGGGACTATTTCTTTCCTGGAGAAAACGCTATCATTCACATTCTCGTCCCAATGGTCATACTTGAAATCGATACCTGTTTTGAACTTGTGATCGGTGTAAGTGATGATACTCATGTAGAGCAGATTGGCATACAAAGACCCCTGCGTTCCATCGTAATTGTTCAATCCAAAATAGGATTGCTGATCGTGCAATGTAGCGGAGACCTGGATACCGGCCGACTTGAATGGTGCCTCGGGAAAAAGCAAACCGGTCTTTGCATAGGCCTCGATCCGTCGTGTGGTGATTCCGATGCCATAAAAGGTATTCCTCCCCTTGTCGATTTCGGGATCAAATTGCACCTGACCACCCTGGCGTTCTTCCACAAGAGCCTTCACACCAAGCTGCCCCTCCCATTTGTTATTTTTATTGAAGTGAAAGCGGTTGTAAACATTCAGCTGCGAATAAGCCGGCATGTCCATGAATCCGTCGTTATTGTCATCCCATTTGGTCTGCATACCGCTCGCATGCACCATGGCCATGTAGTTCCAGGAGCGTTTCAGGGGCATGGTATAAATAGTGTTGATCTCTCCCCTGCCGAATGCATCGCCATACAGGTTGATGTGCATAAGCGGTTGCTTGAGCAATGGTTTTTTGAATTCGATGTTGATCTGTCCGGTCATGGCTTCGTAGCCGTTCGCGACCGAGCCGGCGCCTTTGCTTATCTGAATGGACTCCATCCAGGGTCCCGGAATGAACAGCAAACCGAATGGTGCCGCCATTCCTCGGAGTGTGGGAATGGCTTCTCCCAACATCTGAGTGTAAATACCTGAAAGACCCAGCAACTGGATCTCACGGGCACCTGTCAATGCATCGGTGTAGTTCACGTCCACCGAGGGATTGGTTTCGAAGCTTTCGGATAGATTGCAGCATGCAGCTTTGAGGAGTTCGCCCTCGTTCAGGGTTTCGATTCCGCGGGTCTGAAGGGTGGAGATTTCCGTCGTTTGCCTTCGCCCCTCGACTTGAGCCTCGGCCAGTTCGATGGAGGGCTGTAACCGGATCGTTACAGATTTGCCAGCATCACCAAATGACAAGCGGACCGTATCCGACTGATAGCCGACATAAGACGTGATGAGTGTCATTCCGCCCGGAAGTTCAATGAACCGGAAAGTACCGTCTGTAGGTGTGATGTAAACCGAATCGGATTCCAAAACCCGAACGACCGCACCGATGAGGGGCTGTGCATTGTTTGCATCCAGCACCTTCCCGTTGATGTTTTGTGTCTGCTGAGCGAACACTGTTATCGGCCACGGGAAAACGGCCAACAGGATGAGAAGTCTGAATTTCATGAAGAAGAGATCTACTGGTTTCAATTGAAGGAGGGACCAACAAGGAGAAACCGGATCTCAGACCCGAATAGAGCAAAGGCTCAAATGTAGCCGACAGCACATGGCAGAAAGCGGAGGCGGTCGGTCAGTGAAAAGGTAGATGTAAGATGGTTCATTTAGCAATTCAGCTGTAGCATGAAGCGCTTCGGCCAGCATAAAAAATGCTTGTGAGGGAGCAGGCAGGCGCTCGATGGAATAGACAGGGAAATTGAAGTAGTTGTCCACCTCAAAGCAGCACTCCTCGCCGGCTGGTTGAACCGCTACTTCCCCGCAGCAGGCATCAACTTGCTCACACAGACAGTCGGAGGGCATTCTACACAAATGTGCAGGCAGCAGCCATCCCCAGGTTCCCAGGAGGAACAAAGCGAGTGCAAGCATGGGCAAAAGCCTTGAGCGTAGCTGTAACATCGGTACGAAGTTACGGCAAAACCCGAAAAAAAGGAGCCATTTTCACAGAAGACCTTGCGGCGTATTCCGTACTTTTGCAGTCCGAAAACCAGACCCAATCCACCCATGAGCCTGATCGTCGCTTTGCATGCCCGGGAAATCCTCGACTCGAGGGGTAATCCAACCGTAGAGGCTGAAGTCTACACGCAAAATGGATTTACCGGCCGCGCCGCTGTTCCTTCGGGAGCTTCCACAGGCAAGCATGAAGCGGCTGAACTCCGGGACCTGGACAAAGGGAGATACCTGGGCAAGGGTGTCACCAAAGCCGTAAACAACATTGTGACAGCCATTGCCGAGGAGCTGAAAGGTGTTTCCGTTTTCGATCAAAGAGCCATTGACGAGGCCATGATCCGCCTCGATGGAACAGAAAACAAATCCCACCTGGGCGCAAATGCCATCCTGGCCGTTTCGCTGGCCACGGCAAAAGCCGCTGCAGCCGAGTCGGGGCAGTCACTGTACCGCTATGTCGGTGGTGTAAACGCCTGTACGCTTCCACTTCCGATGATGAATATCCTGAATGGGGGAGCTCATGCCGATAACCGCATCGACTTCCAGGAGTTTATGGTGATGCCCACCGGTGCGGATTCGTTTGCAGAATCGCTGCGAATGGGCACTGAAGTGTTTCATGCACTCAAAGGAGTTTTGAAATCCAAAGGCCTTAGCACGAACGTCGGCGATGAAGGCGGATTCGCGCCGAACCTTCAATCAAACGTTGAAGCCATCGAAGCTGTTTTGGAAGCTATCGAAAAAGCAGGATACCGTCCGGGCGAGGACATGTTCATCGCCATGGATGCCGCCACCACGGAGTTTTACGACGAGGCAAGCGGGATGTACGTGTTCAAAAAATCGACCGGAGACAAACTCAGCTCATCGGATATGGTTTCCTATTGGAGCGACTGGTGCAAGAAATACCCCATTGTATCCATCGAAGACGGTTTGGCGGAAGATGACTGGAAAGGATGGGCAGAACTTACCCGTGCGCTGGGCGACAAGGTGCAATTGGTCGGTGACGACCTGTTCGTTACGAATTCCAAGCGACTGAAGCAGGGGATCGACTCGAATACGGCCAATTCGATTCTGGTCAAAGTGAATCAGATCGGTACTCTTTCAGAAACCATCGATGCTGTGAGCCTTGCCAAGGACAACCGATATACTGCAGTCATGAGCCACCGTTCGGGTGAGACGGAAGACTCCACGATTGCCGACCTTGCAGTAGCACTGAATATAGGTCAGATCAAAACCGGATCAGCTTCCCGTTCCGACAGGATTGCCAAATACAACCAATTGCTACGAATCGAAGAGGAACTTGGAGATAGCGCCAAATTCATCGGCCGCGACTTCCGCTTTCTTCCAAAGCGATAAACCTCTTCAATCAAACTATGCGAAACGACAGCGATCGCCATCATGACTTCGAATCGGACGAGCCGGAAGATCGCGATGAATTTGACTTTTCGGACGAAACCGAAGATCAGGATCACTCCCGCAGGAGGAGACGCAAGCGAATCAAAGTCAGGAAGCGCGTTCGTTTGAAACGAAAATCAAATCCGAAGAAAAAAATCAGAAAAATCCTTGAAATCATTGCCTGGACCGTCATCATCATCGCCTTCATCGCTACCCTGGTGGTTTTGATATCAGAGCTTGATTTCAATGAAAAGAACCGAAAAAAACGCACTCAACTCATTTCTCCGGAACCGACAATGGATCTGACAGAAATCAAGCATGACAACCTAACCAATCAGTCCTTTGGTTGTTGTCGAAGTGTTGAATTTCTCGCATAATCGACCCTAAAAAATTGTTTTAAAATGGACCGCCTCAAAGAAAAGTTCTCGGAAAAAGCCCTCCCCATGGCCGATGAAATCAAAGCCATGATCAAAGAGCATGGAAACGTCGTCCTTGGCCAATATACCCTCGAACAGGTGTATCAGGGTATGAAGGGCATGATCGGCATGGTTACTGAAACATCGAAGCTTGATCCGGAAGAAGGTATACGCTTTCGCGGGTATTCCATCCCTGAGCTGCGGGAGCAACTTCCCCAGGGTCCTGAGGGTGGTCCTCTACCGGAAGGGATTTTCTATTTGCTTCTGACCGGCGAACTGCCCACAGAAGAAGATGTGCGGGATGTCAGTAACAACTGGGCACGTCGAAGTCATGTTCCAAAGCATGTTTTCGACATGTTGGATTCGCTGCCCAAAGGCACGCACCCCATGACTCAGTTCAGCCTGGCGATACTGGCCATGCAGACGGAGAGCAATTTCGCTGCGGCTTACCGCAAAGGAATCAATAAGAAGCAGTACTGGGATCCGATGTTCGAGGATGTGATGAACTGCATCGCCCGCCTACCCCGTATCGCCGCTTACATTTATCGTCGTACCTACAAAGGCGGGATCCACATCGAGCCGGACCCTAAACTCGATTGGGGTGCCAACTTCGCCCACATGTTGGGCTTCGACGATGACGGCATGAAGTCGCTGATGCGCCTTTACCTCACCATCCACGTCGACCACGAAGGGGGCAATGTTTCCGCTCATACGACACACCTGGTGGGATCGGCACTTAGCGATGCTTACTATTCACTATCCGCCGGAATGAACGGACTTGCCGGTCCTTTGCACGGATTGGCCAACCAGGAAGTGGTCCGTTGGATCTACGACCTGCGCGACTTTTATGGAGGCCGCCTGCCCAGCAAAGAGGAGATTTCCGATTATGTTAAGAAGACCCTCGCCGACGGACGTGTTGTTCCGGGTTACGGTCACGCCGTACTTCGTAAGACCGACCCGCGCTACATCGCTCAGATGGAATTCGGGCAAGAACACATGCCTGATGATGAACTGTTCAAGATCGTGGGCATGTTGTACGAGGTTGTTCCGGGCATACTCCAGGCCACAGGTAAGATCAAAAATCCCTGGCCGAACGTTGATGCGCACAGCGGCGTATTGCTGATCCACTACGGCCTGACCGAATACGA
>JBJOER010000103.1:0-13248 GCA_046049215.1 Bacteroidota bacterium
GGAGCTGCACAAGATCAGAAACCGTGAAATCGTGGTGGTCCGCAAACTGTTTCATTTCCACCGAACCGGCATGTTCCGTCACCCAGGACAGCAGAGGAGATGGGTCTGCGATGCCACAGAACAGCAGAGCGTTCTTCGATTTCAATTCACTTACTGAAGTGACATCACCATACAACCCGCTCAACGTCTTCCGGTAACGAATGGACGAAAAAAAGAGCTCCTGTACCGGTTTCAGACCGAGTTTCCGCGAAAAAGACTCCCGCTCAGCCGGACCGGGCAATACCGGGCATTTGGTCACTACTACGATATCGGCACGCCGGGAGGCGGAGGCCGGTTCCCGCAGGCGACCCGCGGGCAACAGGTTGTCGTCGCACCAGGGCCTCGCGTGAGTCGTCAACAGGATCCTGCAATCCGGCAGAACATAGCGGTGCTGGTAGGCATCGTCGAGCAAGACCAGGTTGATTCCCGGATCGTGAGAAAGCAATCGACGAATACCCTCCCTCCTGCTTTCACAAACCGCCACCGTCACTTGATCGAGTTGCATTGCGTACTGGAGTGGCTCATCCCCGGCTTCGCGCCATGGAGTCTCTCTCGTCACCAGATGGAATCCACGCGTCGAACGACCATAGCCTCTGCTCAGGATGGCAATTTTATAGCGGCTTTTCAATAACCCGGCCAGATGAAGTACGGTGGGTGATTTACCCGTCCCTCCCACATTCAGATTTCCGACGGCAACCACGGGAATACCGAAGCGTTCCTCCCTTAAAACACCCCAATCGAAGGCCTTGTTCCGAACCAGCACAATCAGTCCGTAAAGCCAGGAGAAGGGCAGCAACAGGCGGCGCATGCCTCAAAAGTAGACCATTTGCGTTCCCGGCCTTCATTACTTTTGACATCCCATCGCAGCCCTATGATCCTTTCCACCATCCTCGTCGAACTTGAACGGTTCGCTCCACCAGCATTGCAGGAATCGTACGACAATTCAGGATTACTGACCGGACACCCGGGTATGGAAATCACCGGGGCCTTGGTGTGCCTCGATTCCACCGAAGAGGTCATCGACGAGGCCATTCAGCACGGATGCAACCTGGTAATCGCCCACCACCCGATCATTTTCAGCGGATTGAAGCGCCTGAACGGCCGGAATTACATTGAGCGGACCATCATCAAGGCCATCCGACACGACGTCGCCATTTACGCCATCCACACCAACCTCGACAACGTGTTCAGCGGAGTTAACCAGATGATCGCCAAGCAGTTAGGCTTATCCCACTGCCGCATCCTTTCCCCTCTGCGAAACAAACTGAAAAAACTGGTCACTTACGTTCCCACAGACCACTCGGATAAGGTCAAAGAAGCCCTCTTTGAGGCAGGTGCCGGTCATGTGGGGCACTACAGCGAGTGCAGCTTCACATTGAGCGGAACAGGAACCTTTAAAGGGGATGAAACGACGGCCCCGGAGCGCGGCGAAAGAGGCAAACGTCGATACGAACCAGAGGACCGCATCGAAGTGATCCTGCCCGTATGGCTTGAGGCAGAGGTGATGAAATCCCTTCGACACAGCCACCCCTACGAAGAGGTCGCCTACCAAATCTCCCCGATCGACAACCCGAACCAGGATGTGGGGGCAGGTCTTATTGGAAATTTGGAGGCGGAGACAGGCACCATGGAATTCCTCGACCTCTTGAAAACCAAGATGAGGACACCGGTGGTGAGGCATTCCCGGCCTATCAATCCGAAAATCCGTACCGTGGCTGTATGTGGCGGATCGGGGTCGTTTTTACTGCCGGAAGCCATCCGCCAGGGCGCTGATGTGTTCGTTACGGCCGACTTCAAGTACCACCAGTTTTTCGATGCAGACGGAAAAATCCTCATAGCCGACATCGGACACTTTGAAAGTGAACAGTTTACGATTGACCTGCTGGCCGGAATCCTGCGCGAAAAATTCACTACATTTGCCGTCCGTTTAACGGGAATCAACACCAATCCCATCCATTACCGCTGAGCATGGCCACCAAAAAGACCACCAAGAAATCTGAAATTGTTGAAGCCCCACCGGTGAAAAAACCGACACCTGTGGTTCGCTCGATTGACAAGGGTGACAATACGATCGAAGACAAGCTTAGGGCGCTTTATCAGCTCCAGCTGATCGACAGCCAAATCGACCGTATCCGCATCACCCGCGGTGAGTTACCGATGGAAGTAGCTGACCTTGAGGATGAAGTGGCCGGATTACAAACCCGGATCAACAACTATGCGGAGGAAGTGAAGGCCATCGAGGATCAGATCAAGAACCGCAAGAACACCATCAAGGATGCCCAGACCCTGATCAAAAAATACCAAACACAGCAGGGTGCCGTAAAGAACAACCGCGAATTCGACTCCCTGAACAAGGAAATCGAATACCAGCAGCTTGAAATCCAGTTGTGTGAAAAACGCACTAAAGAGCACTCTGCCGATTTGGTTGAGAAGAAGTTGATCCTGGAAACTTCAGAGAAAACCCTGGAAGGCCGTAAGCAGGACCTCCAGCATAAGAAAGACGAACTTGACTCCATCATCGCTGAAACCGAGAAGGAAGAAGCCGAACTGACTATTGAATCGAACAAATCATCCGATATCATCGAAGAGCGCTTACTCACCGCCTATCACAGTATTCGAAAGAATGCGAGGAATGGTCTGGCGGTAGTGAGCATCACCCGCGATGCCTGCGGTGGTTGCTTCAACAAGATCCCACCCCAGCGCCAGCTCGACATTCGTCAGCGAAAGAAAGTCATCGTATGCGAACACTGTGGACGTATTCTGGTGGACGCAGCCATCCTCGAACGCGATTAATCGGTATCGAAAGTCAACACATTACAAGCCGGTCCATTGGGCCGGCTTTTTTATTAACCTTCCGAATCGCTCTGATTACGCTTGTTCTCCCTGTCGAACCGCTCGTTCCTTTTTCCTTCAAACAATTCAAAACCCAGGAAGCGACATTCGATAGGCCCGTTAAAAACCTTGATGCGACGATGTGGCCTGAGTCCGATGGCCGAAGCACCTTCAGGACTACCGGTCAGGATCCAGGCTTTCCAACCCGCGTAATGGTGCTTGAGTCGTGTGCCGATATCGGCGTAAAGTGCCTCGATATCCTCTACCGGTATCTTGTCGCCGTAGGGCGGATTGACGATGATGGTCCCACGATTGATTCCCGGATCATAATCACGGAAATCGCCACAATGGATCGTGACCATATCCTCCACCCCGGCCGACTCAACATTTTCGATGGCTTTTTTCACCACCCATTTATTGAGTTCATTCCCGATGATCTTTGCATCGTAATCGACAATGCGGTCGAGCTGCGTTTCACGGATCAATTTGTAGAGGGCTTCGTCGTAATCGAGCCATCGCTCGAATGCAAACGATTTACGGAAAGTACCGGGAGGAATTTTCCCCGCGATCAAGGCAGCCTCAATGGGAATTGTTCCTGAGCCGCACATGAAGTCGAGGAGCGGAAAACGGGCATCCCAACCACTCAATAGAACGATACCTGCCGCGAGAACTTCGCTCAAAGGTGCCCGGTCGACTTCCTGCCTGTACCCACGCAGATGCAGTGAGGCCCCCGATGAATTGATGAGCACCTGACACTGGCTGCGGTGAATGAAAAGCTGGACTTCCAGGTCGGGTTCGGTCTTGTTCACATCCGGACGCTTTCCGGTATCCTTCCGGAATCGGTCTGCTATGGCATCCTTCGCCTTCAAAGCTGGATAGAGGTTGTTGTCAAACAACTCGGAATTGAGGATACACCGAACCGCAAAGGTCTGATCCACCCGCATGAAGGAACCCCAATCGATGTCGTGCACCCCTTTGTAGATGTCCTCTCCATCTTTGATCGGAAAGGAGGTCACCTTGAAAAACACCCGAAGGGCGGTGCGAAGGGAGAAATTGGCCTTGTAGAGAAAGCCTTTGTCGCCAACGCAAGACACGGCACGGGTATGCAATTCGATGTCACGACCACCGATGGACCGGATTTCATCTGCCAGGACCTCTTCCAGTCCGGAATAAGTGGACATCACCAGATTCAAATCGCTCACGTTCAGGATATTTCTTACGAAGGTACGCAATGGGGAGGAGTCGGACAGGAATTCAATCACGCCTCTGTCTGAACGTCACAGACCGAACCCTGTCCGTTCGAAAGGTTCAGGGATCAAAACCCATCTTATTGCTCAGCTTGCAGAGTCGTCGAATGGAGATTGTACTAGTCTTCGTTCAATAACCATCTTACAAAAGCCTGCACTTCAATAAACTGAAGAAACAGAGCAGTCCGCATTTTGAACTAACGAACGACCAATCGTCTGCAAATCCTAATTCCATCCGACTCCACCTGCAAAAGAAAAACTCCGGGTTGTAAACCGTCTAACGTGATTTTATTTTCACCGGCAAACAAATCCAATTTACGGATAGCCCTACCCGTTACATCTGTCAAAACGTAGTGGCCGGTAAAGCCGGATTGAATCACCACATTCTCTCCTACAGAAGCCGGATTAGGAAAAACTGAAAATGGCAATTCCCATTTCGGCTCATTCAGTTCCGTAGTCTGGCACATGGCCGCATTCAACTTCTGCCAGATCGTGTCGTTAAAGAAATTGGGGACGAAGCCTGCATTGGGTTCATTGCCTAGTCGAAGCCAGATGAGATTCTGGGAGGGAACGATATTGAGCATCTGACCATTCTTGCCAAGAGCGGCGATCATATCGGCCGGAGCGTTAGGAGTCATGGAACCCGGAAAAACGAACTGCGAGCCTGGTAGCATGTACGATGATTTCCCATTCAGCCACCACAGGTATCCGTACGAGAGGTTCAGATTCTGCGAAGTATTGACCATTTGATTGAAATAGGCCGTATCGGTCATCAGCTGGTTGCCATTCCAATTGCCGTTGTTTAGGATAAGCGAACCGTAACGAGCCATGCTTCTGGCAGTGCTAAAAAACACATTGTTGTACCCCAGTTTGAGGAATACTCCGGTCATGCCGGTAGGTGCTTTTACCTTTTGCTGGAGATACATGTTCAATGTCTGGCCGGTAGCCGTCTCCAGTACGGTATCGAGTAAGGTATAAGGGGCATTGTGGTAGGCCCATCGCGCGCCTGCATCGGCCAGGTACTGTAGGCAGGCCGGATCCGTGCAATCCTGGTCGGGGACATTGTCGTCGAGTCCGGTGGTCATACTGATCTGATCACGGACAGTAATCCTCTCTTCTTGTGCAGTGGTGCAGGAAGTCCAACCCGGACCGATGATCCGGGATGTGGTATCGTCAATGGACAAGTACCCCTCCTGCTGTGCCATACCCACAAGGTAAGCAGTGAGGGATTTACCGGCGGACGCCCAATACCAAAGACTATCCTTGGTGAAAGAACCGAAATACTCTTCGACAACGATTTTACCGTCCTTCAGCACAAGAAATGCTTTTGTATCGCGGGATTGCAGGTAATCGGTGAGCGAGTCCAGTTGGGGTTGACACCAGCCCAGTGAAGCCGGAGAGATGGTATCCCATGCGTTGCCCGACAATGGAGGAAAGTAGTAAACCTGGCCACGAGTCTCAACAGAAGACAAGAAAAATGAGACTACCAGATAAGCGGATAGACGTAAAATGGTTTTCATACAGCATAGATTTAAATCCTTCTCCGGGGTTTAATGCCCGGAGAAGGATTCATTCAGAGATACAACTGCAAGGTAAGCAAACCGGTCAGTTCACCCTCAGCCCGAAATTTATTTCAATATCGGTTTCATAATCCTGGGAGTTGGACGTTTTAAGGGCGGGAGTATCGAAATGCCGAAGCTGCACACGATACGAGCCAAGACCGGCAGCAGGTGCCGAGAGAAGATTCAACAGGCCGACCGGATTGCCATTCACATCGGTATCGATTGTTGTTGTCTGGGCCTGCGCCGAAGTGAACACAAAGAGGTGGTAGTCGCTTTCTTCAGCAATCTCCTCCGATATATCCAAGACAGGATTCTTGCTTTCATCCAACAGCAGAAGACGTAATTGATAGGTCACACCGCTTTGAATGATCATGGAGTCGATGACAGGTGATGCACCTCCTGGTCCGTCGATATCGATGAAACTTACAGTATCGATGAAGGAACTTCCTGCACTATCACTTAGAATGAGATGTACGGTGGTGATCAATTCGGATGGATTCACCGGGGCAGGGTTATCGGTCTCGTCCTTCTGACAGGAGGTCATTGTGAATGCGATCGCACTAATAACCGAAAGCGTAATGATGGATATGGATCTCATAGTTGTTTTTTTTTGATCATTAGTTGGTTAATGAGGATGGTCGTGAGGTGCTGTCTGAAACGATAGCGGCACCAGTATTCTTAAGACGAAGTTCCGACCGGCTTCGTCACTGTAATAGCGCAACAGGTTCATGTACTCTCTGTAGCGTGTATTGAGAAGATTGTTCACACTCAAACTGAAACGGATATCGCCCATCGGACTTTTACGGGTGCCGGCGATCTCCATGTTCAATAGGGTGTAACCCGCAGGCGGGGGCATATAATCGGTTCCGGGAGTGTAACGCCATTGACGAAACACATTGCGTACCGAGAATGTAATCTCGGGATCCAACCTGGATCCTGTGCCGGCGAGCGCATACACCACGCTGTGCTCGAGCCGAGGGGCGGGTATCAATTCGAGGTAACGGCTATCCGACTCATTCCAGGCGAATACGACACTACCGCGGGATCGGATCCCGACCCGGTCAGATGCCTGCCAGCTCAGGTCCAGGTCAGCACCTTTGAAGGCGGCATCCACACTCCGGTAATCGAAGGAGGGGAATGCTCCGCTGACGGTCAGAACAGGTTCGTTGGCGGGAGACAGGTAGATATAATCCGATACGTGGAGATAATACAACCCTGCATCCAGCTTGAATTCCGACCTGTTGATCCGCACACCGGTGCTGATCGTCCAGGCCCGTTCTGTCCCCAACGAAGGATCGCCGGTTTCGTAAGTCGCCGTTCCATGATGCAGCCCATTGCTGAACCACTCGTTGATTGAGGGCGCCCTTTTGGCAGTACCCGCATGGAGGCGCAACGTGGTGGTAGAATCGGGACGATACAGAAGTCCTGCAGAATAATTGGGCAATCGGAATTCGTAATCATCCTGCACCACGACACCAGAGGCGTTTCGAAAGACGCTTTGTTCGCGCATATCGTAACGCAACCCGGCTTCAGCCTCCACCGAGCGGGTCAGCCTGCGGCGCACAAGCAGATGCAAACCCACATTCCATAGCCGGTAGTTGGGCACGAAGTAGCGCTGTCCACCGTACTGGTTGTCCTGAAGCATCAGGCTAACCCCTGTTTCCAGCATAAACCCCTTGATGTTTCGGGTTTCGAGTGTCACATCGGCGGTCTGGGTGTAGAGGTTCAACTCGAGCTCCGGCTTCTCGGCCTGGTCTGCCGGAACACTGAAGGGTTTGTCGCGATCGAATTCGAAGCGCCGGTTGAACTGATAGCCGTAGCGGGCGCTGAGTTTACCGATATTAGGCATGGCATACCAGCTCCTGACGGACAGTAATCGGTGACTTACTTCCTGGCGCGGCGCTTCGATACGGTAGCTGAATCGGTCACTCGTCAACGTGAGCCCTTCACTAATGATACGTTGCAGGTCGCTGAGGCTGCCGATATGCGCACCGCTGAATATGCCATAGGTACCGTTGAAGCTGCTGAAATACACCTCGCCTCCACCCCGCTTCCTTTCAATACCGACAGATCCGCTCCAGTTGTGCTCCCGAACCCCCGTATTGTCGAGATAGACATCCGGTGTATGGATGTTGCCGCCCTGACGAAGCGTGCCCTGGAGTCGCCAGCAGATGTCGTACAAACGCCCAAGATGCTGCTCTACCATGCCGGATACGAGACCCTGCCGTCCGTTACTTTGCCCCACCACGTTCAGTTCAGCATGTATTCCGGGGTCATGCGGCAATTCGCGCGGCTCAACAAGAATCACACCTCCAAGGGCATCCGAACCATAGCGAAGCGAGGAAACTCCACGGATGACCGTCAACCGGCCGGCGATGAGCGGATCGATCTCAGGAGCATGTTCCGTACCCCATTGTTGTCCCTCCTGACGGATGCCTGCATTCAGAATGAGTACACGCTGGCTGTGCAGACCGTGGATCACCGGCTTGGCCACATTGTTTCCCGTCTGCATGGCGGTCACACCTGCCACCCTACTGAGGATTTGCGTCAGGCCTTCTCCCCTGGACTGAACCAACTCTGAGGCTCCTATCGAATCGACCGACTCAACCGCAACCGGAGTCACTTTTCCGGCCACAACCTCCGCGGCACGCAACGCACGGGCATCGGGTTTAAGCCTTACAGAAACGATGGTCTCTCCTGGTCTGACCTCCAGCCGGCTTTCGCGAAATCCCAAATAACGGATCACTATGGAATAGGTCGAATCACACAGTCCATGGAAACGAGCGATACCATCCGAATCGGAAACAGACTGCATAGCGGTTCCCTCCAGGAGCACGACAGCTCCCGGCAAGGCTTCGCCAGCCCCCGGCTCGCTGACGCAGACGTACAGGGACAGGGTGCAGTTTTGCTGGGCATTGACCGACATGCATGAAGCACACAGTATGACCCAAAGCAGTATGTACCGCATTGAATTGTGATAGTAGGATGAAAAAAGGAAATGCATGCACTAAGGCAAGCAACATCAATCAAGCTGAAAAAGGAGGCGGCCCTCTTGGGAAAACACCGATTTCATAACGGCTACGAATATCCGAAACCTGTTCAACAAGACGATTGATGCTGATGAAGGCAAAAGGCCGGAAGCAGATCCCCTCGAGCCGATCGGCCAGAGGCAGGTTCAATTCCAGCGCCGGACAGTGTATGTGCTTCTCCCCCACTGCATCACCGGAGAAAACCGCCGTGCAATGATGACTGTCTTCATGCTCAGAGAAGGAATGCCAAACGGATCCAGGCACCGAGAGCTGAACCAGCAGTATGAGTCCGATCAGCCGGTTGAAAAAAACGGATATGTTATCCTTTTTTTTCATACTCAATGCGTGAATGCGTATTGAACAATGTTGGCACCCATGCGCAATGCTTTCTGCCTTGCCTCCGGCGAATCCCTGTGCACTTCAGGGTCCTCCCAGCCGTCTCCCAGATCGCATTCGAAATCATAGAAGCAGACCAATCGGCCGTCGTAAAAAAGGCCGTATCCGCGTGGAGCAAGTCCCTCGTGCTCATGCACCTTGGGAAGTCCGGAAGGAAAATCGAATTTCTGGTGGTAAATGGGATGATCGAACGGAAGTTCAACAAAATTCAGTTCGGGGAAAACCGATTTCATCTGGGGACGGATGAACTTGTCCATGCCATAGTTGTCGGAGATGTGCAGGAATCCTCCACCGATCAGGTACTCGCGTAGATTCCTGGCCTCCTGGACATTGAACACCACGTTACCATGGCCCGTCATGTGCACCAGGGGATAATTGAACAGCTCAGGACTACCCACGTCAACGATACCCTGTTCCTGTGAGATATTCGTTCCCAGCTGCTTGTTGCAGAACTCGATCAGGTTCTTCAGCGAGGTATCGAGATTGGAATACCAATCCCCTCCCCCACTGTACTTGAGAAGCCCGATCTTCAAGGAAGGTACAACGGGAATATAACTGCAAAAAAGCAGCAACAATCCGAAAACAGACATCCGCCTTACCATAGCGCAAAATTACGAATAATACAGGCTATTCAGTCGCGGAAACGAACCAGTTCAATGAAACGGTCCGCTTCGGCAGGTTCGAGGAGGAATTCCGTCAATGCAAAAACCATGGCTCGGTGGGATGAAAACAGTTCCCTGTGGAAATTCATCAATGTGGTGAAATCGGAACCGGATATTCCTGAGACCGAAGCGGCATCGTAGATCTCACGCAGCATGGTGGAGTAGTCGTGCTGGATCTTTTCGAAGAGGGCTACCATACGGTCCAGTCCGGCATCCTCCTCCTTCGATAGGATATGGCGGAAATCGACGTAAACCAACTTCATCTTGTTCCGGATCTCCTGGTAGGAATCGTATTTGATCTCCTTGGAAGACTGGTAGAGGTTTTGAATGTTCTCCGAAATATCGTGAACACTTTTCACCGAATGCATGGAGCTGCGTACCGAAGCCATGAGATGCTCAAGCGGCTGAACAAGTTCATCGGTGAGGCCGGAACGCCGTATGACCAAATAGTACAACTGTATCTCGCCTTGCAGGTCCTTCATGAATTCATACCTGTAACCTGACCCCGTTTCGGCCATTTTCGAAACAAGGCGGGAGTCGTCCCCGGCTTCATCCGTGAAAAAACCCTCTGCCTTGAAGCCGAATGAATGCAAATTGAAGACGCAGGACCATTTTAAAAAACGACCGATTTCTTTCCGCAACAGCTCGATGGAATATACCGGATCCGCAACAGGATGGTGGTTGATGAAGGCTGTGAGACGGTTGTTCCGGTCTTCAAAGCGGTGTTCCAGCCAGGCTGAAAATTTGTCCATCCACGGAAAGAACAACAGGATGGAAATGAGGTTCGAAAGGGTCTGAAAAGCCACCAGGGAGAAGAGCCGGTCTTCGAAAGGGGCAATCCACAAAATCAGAGCAGCAAGCGGCTTCAACGCTGCAAAAACCAGAACCGAGGTGACAGCATTGATGATGAAATTCGCCCAGGCCAACCGCTTCTTCACTGCTGAGTCTCCTGCAGCACCGGCAAACAACTTAAGGGTGGTGCCTACTTCGGAACCCACTACAAGTGCCACAGCCACTTCAAAGCCTACCATCCCGGCATGCAAGGCACTCATGGCCAACACCATGGTCGCCAGGCTTGACTGGATCAATGCGGTCACTACGACTCCGATCACGACAAACTGCCAGAGCGGTGTGTCAGAAAGCCAACCGGAATCCGCGCGGAGCAACTGATCCGATACCGAGACCTTCATCAATTCGAGACTGATGAAGAAAATTCCGAATCCAAATAACAAACCGGCCATATGCCTCCACTTCCCCTCCCTGGCGCTGATGTGCAACCAGGCGCCTGCAATGACCGCAGGATAAGCCAGCTGCTCAAGTGGAAGCCTGAAACCGATCGCGGCTATCACCCAGGAGTCTAGGGTGGTGCCCAGGTTCGCACCAAGTATAACGGCAATGGCGTTACGTAACGGGATCACGCCTGCCCCTACAAGCGCAAGCAGGATCACCATGACCACAGAACTGCCCTGTAGCACTCCTGTCAGGAAGGTGCTGATCAGGAGAGCCGACCAGGGATTTGCAGTGGCCTTTTGCAGGTAAAGCTTGAATGTGCGTCCTGCCATCGAACGGATGGATTCCTCCATCATCTTCACAGCGAACACAAACATCCCGACGCCGGCAAGCAAGGACAGAAGTCCTTCGAACCAATTTATTTCCGGAGACGGCTGCATGAATATCTTAACGCCAGGAATCAGCCATTGGATGCTGATGCACAAAGGTTAAAAGCCATCACGGCAGCGAGTGCGGCTGTTTCTGTTCGCAGGCGGTTCGCTCCAAGAGAAAGGGGAATGAAACCGCGTTCAGCTGCCTGCTCTGTTTCACTTCGGCTGAAATCACCTTCAGGTCCGATGAGCACGAGTGCCGAATCAATACCACCCAACGAAAGTGCAGGCCATTTCTCTTCGTTCCTGCAATGCGCGATGAACCTTTTGCCATCAAATGGCTGGCTGATGAATTTTGCGAAATCAAGTGGCTCATGGCATTCCGGAAACCAGACCTGACCGGACTGCTTGGAAGCCGACACCACCAACTTACGGATACGATCAACACCCATTTTCCTGCGCTCGGAATGTTCGCACCAAAGCGGAATAATCGAGAACACGCCTACTTCAGTCGCCTTTTCCACGAACCACTCGAAACGATCCATGTTCTTTGTCGGGGCGACGGCAATGTGCAATCGTCGGGACGGTGCATCGTTGAAGGATGAATCTGTGACCTCAAGTGAAACAGCCTTCTTGGTGATCGAACGGATTACGCAGGATGCAAGACCACCCTTTCCATCGGTCACCTCCACAGCATCACCTTCCCGCATCCGCAACACATGGACCAGGTGATGGGCTTCTTCGTCGGTAAGCAGACAACTTGAACTTCCGTCGAGCGGTGCAAAGCATCGGTGCATGAAACAAAGGTAGAAAACGCTTAAGCAGGGAAGAGGACAAAAGCATGAAAGGGAGCATTTCCGCTCCCTTTCACCGATTGAATCGCGTGATCAGTTGAATTATACAGTCTCTGCAACGCTGGGCGCTGCAGAAAGGATCTCAGGAGATGCGCCTTCAGCATACTGACTAAAGTTCTTTACAAATTTGGCAGCGAGGTCGGCAGCGGTCTGGTCGTAAGCAGCCTTGTCCTGCCATGTATTCCGGGGATTCATCAATTCGACCGGTACGCCGGTGCAACTTGTCGGCATTTGCAACTTAAAAATCGGCAACTCCTCAAATTTTACGGAGTCGAACTCTCCGTTCAGCGCAGCCGTGATCATGGCGCGTGTGTAACTGAGTTTCATCCTGGATCCGACACCGAACGCACCGCCACTCCAGCCGGTATTCACCAACCAGACTTTGATATCGGGGTTATCGTTGAGTTTCTTACCCAACAACTCAGCATATTTTGCTGGATGGAGAGGAAGAAACGCTTTGCCGAAGCAGGCAGAGAAGGTTGTGGTCGGCTCTGTCACTCCCATTTCCGTACCTGCAACTTTCGCTGTGTAACCGGAGATGAAATGATACATGGCCTGGGCATTGGTCAGCCTGCTGATAGGAGGCAGCACCCCGAACGCGTCGCAGGTCAGGAAAAAGATATTCTTTGGCGGCGGAGCAACAGACGGTTCCACCGCATTTTCGATGAAGTGGATTGGATAAGCAACACGCGTATTCTCCGTCTTGGTTACATTGTCGTAGTCGGTCGTAGTCGTACCCGGAATAAACTCGGTGTTCTCCAAAAGCGAACCGAAGCGGATGGCATCGAAAATCTGGGGCTCTTTCTCAGCAGAGAGGTTGACACACTTGGCATAACAACCGCCTTCGAAATTGAAGACAGAATCTTCACTCCAGCCGTGCTCATCATCACCGATGAGTCCCCGGTTGGGGTCCGCACTCAATGTGGTTTTACCGGTTCCGGAAAGACCGAAGAAAAGGGCGGTATCGCCTTTCTCACCGATGTTAGCCGAACAGTGCATGCTAAGAACGCCTTTGTGCTGTGGCAG